>NZ_JBFUPL010000006.1:278709-413419 GCF_041355235.1 Rhizobium sp. RCC_161_2
CGAATGCTATCGCGGCCGGCAACGCCTCGGGTGCCTCCGGCCTCGATGCAGCGGCGTTCGGATACATATCCAAGGCCACGGGTGACTTTAGCACCGCCATGGGCGCTGATGCCAATGCGACGGCCACATCCACTACGGCGATCGGCCAGAACGCGTTCGCAACCGCCGTTCAGGCAACCGCTGTCGGCGTCAACGCCAATGCTAGCGGCGCGAGTGCGCTCGCGCTGGGCGCCAACGCCGCTGCGGGCAACGCGGGCGACGTGGCACTTGGTTCGGGCAGTGTCACCGACGTCGCCGTCGGCACCACCAGCACGACGATCAACGGCACGGCCTACAATTTCGCCGGCACGACACCGACCTCGACGGTCAGCGTCGGCGCAGTCGGAACCGAACGCACCATCACCAACGTCGCGGCGGGGCGGATCAGCGGGTCTTCGACGGACGCGATCAACGGCTCGCAGCTCTTCGCCACCAACCAGGCGGTCGACGCCATCGGCACGACGGTCAACAACATCAACACGGGCGGCGGCATCAAGTATTTCCATGCCAACTCGACGGCGGCGGACTCGTCGGCGACGGGGGCGGACTCGGTCGCGATCGGACCTCTCTCGACTGCGACAGGGGCGAATGCCATCGCGGCAGGCAACGCTTCGGGGGCTTCCGGCCTCGACTCAGCCGCTTTTGGATACATAGCCAAGGCCACGGGTGACTTTAGTACTGCCATGGGCGCTGATGCCAATGCGACGGCCACATCCACCACGGCGATCGGCCAGAACGCGTTTGCGACCGCCGTTCAGGCAACCGCTCTCGGAGTCAACGCCAATGCTAGCGGCGCGAGTGCGCTCGCGCTGGGTGCCAACGCCGCTGCGGGCAACGCGGGCGACGTGGCGCTTGGCTCGGGCTCGGTGACTGCGGTCGCGGTCGGCACGCCCAATGCGGTGATCAACGGCACGACCTATGCCTTCCAGGGTACCACTCCAGCCTCGACGGTCAGCGTCGGCGCAGTCGGCGCCGAGCGTACGATCACCAACGTTGCGGCGGGGCGGATCAGCGGGTCTTCGACGGACGCGATCAACGGTTCGCAGCTCTTTGCCACCAACCAGGCGGTCGACAGTCTTGGTACTCAGGTCACCACCATCGGGGGCCAAGTCACGCAGAACACGACCGACATCAGCAATCTCGGCAATACGATCAACAATATCGCCGGTGACACATCGGCGACCTATACCGACGCCAATGGCGATGGCATCCGCTATGTGCGCACCAATGACAGGACCCTTGCCGTCAGCGACTCCTCCGCGCAGGGCATCGGTTCCACCGCGGTCGGATATAATGCGACTGCCGTCGCCGACAGTTCGCTTGCGCTTGGACGAGAGAGCCAGGCTACCATCGATGGCGGCGTAGCGCTCGGCTCCGGCTCGATCTCCAACCGTGCCCTCGCACCGGCCACCGGCCAGATCGCGGCCGGTCCATCGAACTTCATCGAATACAACACAACCGATAAAACGTTGCTGGGCGCGGTCTCTGTCGGTTCGGATACGTCTTACCGGCAAATCACCAATGTCGCCGACGGCACAAGCTCTCAAGATGCCGTCACGGTTCGCCAGCTTCAGGGCGCCATCGCTTCGGTTGCGGCCTCGCCGAGCAAATACTTCCATGCCAATTCAGCCGCCGGCGACTCCCTTGCCGTCGGCGCCGAGTCGGTGGCGGTCGGCCCGACGACAGTAGTCAATGGTGACAATGGTATCGGTATCGGCAACGGCGCGATCGTCGATCAGGTCGCGCCTGGCGGCACGGCCATTGGCCAGAATGCCCATGTCATGCTGGCGGACGGTGTCGCACTCGGCACGAACTCGACGGCGGCGGGCATTCAATCGGTCGCGCTCGGCGCCGGTGCGCAAAGCAACAACATCAACAGCGTTGCGCTCGGCGCGCAATCCATAACCTCCGTGGGGGCACAGACGAACTATACCGCCTTTGCCCTTGCGAGCCCGCAAACCTCCGTCGGCGAAGTGTCGATCGGTTCGGCCGGATCGGAGCGCAAGCTGACCAATCTCGCGGCCGGTTCGGCAGACACCGATGCCGTGAATGTTAGCCAGCTCAAGAGTCTCGGCACCAATGTCACCAACTTGATCGGCGGCAACACGACCGTAAACCCCGACGGGTCGATCACCGGTCCAACCTACAACATCCAGGGCAACAACTATTCGACCGTATACGACGCCTTCGGCGCGGTCGACAACACGCTGACCAGCATCACCAATGGCGGCGGCATCAAATATTTCCGCGCCAATTCGACGCTGGCGGACTCTGTTGCCTCTGGCACTGATAGCGTCTCGATCGGTCCGGAAAGCGTTGCCAGCGGGACGGACAGCCTGGCTGCCGGTCATGGAGCAGCGGCTACGGGGGCGGGTGGCGTTGCTCTCGGTCAGGGCGCGCAGGCCAATAATGCCAATGATGTGGCATTGGGCTCCGGTTCCACAACACAAGCGGCGGTCGGTACGTCCAGCACCACCATTCAGGGCAAAACTTATGACTTTGCCGGCACCGCGCCTGTCGGAACGGTCAGCGTTGGTGCTCAAGGTGCGGAGAGGACCATCACGAACGTCGCCGCCGGCCGCATTTCCGCCGACAGCACCGACGCCATCAACGGATCGCAGCTCAACGCGACCAATTCGGCGATCAATGATCTGCAGACCGGCGTCGGGACCATCACCAAAAACGCCGTTACCTATGACCTCAATCCGGATGGCAGCAAGAAGAATAGCATCACCCTGCAGGGCGGTGATGTGAACGCGCCGGTGGTCATCTCTAATGTCGGCAAGGGTGTAGCCCCGACCGACGCCGTCAATGTCGCCCAATTGGGCGACAGTATCACCCAGGCCAATTCCTACACGGACACGGCCGTTGCCAATGGCTTGACTTCGGCCAACAACTATACGGACCAGAAATTCGGTCAATTAAACCGGGAGATTGGCGACGTACGGTCGGAGGCAAGGCAGGCGGCCGCAATCGGGCTCGCAGCGGCATCGCTTCGTTATGACGATCGCCCCGGCAAGCTTAGTGTGGCGGTGGGCGGCGGCCTGTGGCGGGGCGAAGGCGCTCTCGCCTTCGGCGCCGGCTACACCAGCGAGAACGGCCGGGTTCGCGGAAACCTGTCGGGTACGGCAGCCGGCGGACAAGTGGGCGTCGGTGCCGGCCTCAGCTTTACTTTGAATTGAGCCCGTCATGTTCAAAGGAGCGCTTTCCGGCGTCCTGGCCTTCATGACCTGCCTGCTCCTGTCCGGCCCACATGCGGCCGGGCAGGAGGCCGCATCTTCCGGTTATCGCATAAAGCCTTCCGAGGTCGTCGTGCCCGCCGAGGCGAAGCTTGGCGACTATCAAAGGACCATCCGTCCATTCGAAAACTGGACACTGATCTGCGATGAGAACCTGAAGGTGCGTCAGCGGGTTTGCAACGTGACCCAGATCATCGAGAACGAGGCGGGACAGGTTGCATTCAGTTGGTCGCTCGCGGCCACCAAGGGAGGCGAGCCCTATATGATCCTGCGTACCGCGCCGGTCGCCAAGAACGATGGTCGGATCTTGCTGAGCTTCGACGGGCGCAAGGAACCGATACAGGTTCGGCTCGACGGATGCAGCAAGACGGTTTGCGTCGGCATGCTGCCGGTGGGCCCCGTCCTGCGTGAACAGATTTCCAAAAGCGCGGCACCGACAATTTCCTATCCGACGATGGATGGGCAGACGATCAGCGTAACCGCAACCCTCAAGGGCCTTTCCACAGCCGTTAAGGCAATCAAGTGACGGATAGATTTTCAATGAACCAGCAATCAATCCACGATCGGATCATGTCCCGGAGCCAGGGTGGCGCTGCTGTCCAGAGCGGAGCAGACGACCAGGAAAAGCCGAAGCCGAACTGGCGGAAAGCGACGATCCTCTCGTTGCTCGCAATCGCTGTCGTCGGTGCTGCCGGTTACGCCGCCTTGCGATACAATGTGGTTGGCAACTTCATATCGCAGCCGGCCGTTGCCGGGACGAATGACGTCAACCCGGCGCTGCCGGATACGCCGTTTCTACAGCACGCCAAGCAGGCTGGCCTGCAATCCTGCTCCACCGTCTTTCCGGTGCTTGGAGATTTGCTGACGAGCGGCACCCAATACAATGTCCAGTCTGTCTGGAACAACGAGGCGGCTGACAAGCATGCGGTGCAGGCGCTTGTGGGCATGAATTATGCCACTCAAGGCTATAGCGGGCCGGCGGCCGGCATCGTCTTCGCGGCACCCGTCGCATCCGGCTGCGAAGGCTCAATGGTTCGTGTCGCGCCGTTCACCGCCTCTTGCCCTGATATTTCGGCCAAGTTTCCGAACGGAAGCAAGCTTGTCAACAATCTCGGGCAGGTCGGCGTCTACCAACTGGCCAATGACGGAGGCGAGGCGATGCTTCTGCCAACCGGAAACGGTTGCGTCGTCATTTCCGTGGCCTCGGCAGCAGGAAAACAAGGAAACGCAAAATGAGATCGAGATTCGTCATTGCAGCAATTGGCATCTTATTGGTCTCCACGGGGCAGCTGGGCGCGGCTGATCTCTTTGCACCGGAGGAGGCGCCGGTTCCGCCGCCTCAAGAGGAACGCGGCATCTGGGCGGCGATCGCCTACTCCACCCCCGATGAAAAGCATGGTTTCTTCTGGGGTGCCGACAAGCGGCAGGAAGCCATGGATATCGCGCTCAAGCATTGCGAACGGGACGGGGGCAGCAAATGCACCGTGGTCACCGTATTCCGCAATCATCGGCATTGGGATGACGACGACAATACCGGTTTTCCCTACAATCATTGCGGCGCGCTCGCTATCAGCAAGGAAGAAAACAATCGCGTCACGCCGTGGGGCGCAAATTCGGCACCGACGCGCCGGGAAGCTGAAGACCTCGCTATCAAGGCATGCGAACACTCGGGAACACAATGCAAGGTTCGCGAGTGGGTGTGTACCTGACCCAGCCATAATCACATACGGCCCGCCAGGATAGAAACCAAATATAAAGGACGTGCCCCTTTGCCGATCTCGACATCGACCTCATTTCATAAGACAAGCGCCGGCACGTCTCGTGCGAAGTTCGCCCTTCTTTGTTCGAGCATTATCTTCATGCTCGCTCCGGCAGCCTTTGCCCAATCGGCTCTGCCAAACGGCGCATCGACGCTGCAGGAGACCTACCAGGACTGGCGGGTTGCATGCAGCCAACGCGACAAGGCGACTGCATGCGCGATTTCGCAGGATCAGACCCAGCAAAATGGTCAGAGGTTGCTTGCAGTCGAGATGCAGGTGCGCCCTGATGGCAGCGCGATTGCAACCTTCCTTCTTCCGTTCGGCATCGTCCTCGACTCCGGTGTGACGCCGAATGTCGATGATCAGCCGCCTTTAAAGCCGGTGCGTTTCCGCACCTGCTTGCCGACGGGATGCATCGCCTTGCTTCCGATCGATGCCGCAACACTTGCCAAATTACGGACCGGCTCACGCCTGAACCTCAGGGTTACCGCCGATGCGGACAAGCCACTGAGCTTTCCGGTGTCGCTGCATGGCTTCTCGGCCGCCGTCGATCGCGTAGCCGCCTTGAACCCCAGATAGGGATGCCGGAAAAGCCAAAGTTTACGATCCCGGTAAACAGATATTCTTAGTCAAGGTGCCGGCTTGAGATGAAAACTTCGAGAGCCCTTGTTCGCGTCAGCTACTCACGATAGCGGAGAATGTCGACGAGCAGGGTCAGGGCCGGTGAAGAGTGCCTCCGGCTCGGATAGTAGAGGTGATAGCCGGGGAAATAGGGACACCAGTCCTCAAGAACCCGGATAAGCCGCCCTTCGGCAACGTAAGGGAGCACCTGATCCTCCGGCATGTAGGCCACGCCCAGCCCGTCGAGAACCGAGTGCAGTCTCATGCCGAGATTGTTGAACACGAGCTGCCCTTCGCCGCGCACCTTCACCTCTCGTCCATCCTTCTCGAGACCCCAGGGAAAGAGCCCGCCATAGGTCGGAAGCCGCATATTGATGCAGCTATGTGCGGTCAGGTCCTGTGGCGTTTGCGGAGCAGGCCGCCTCTCGAAATAGGCCGGCGATCCGACGACGGCCATTCGCATCTGGGGACCAATACGCACAGCAATCATATCCTTTGCCACCTGTTCGCCCATGCGGACACCGGCATCAAAGCCCTCGGCAACAATATCGGTCAGGCCATAGTCGACGATGATCTCGACGTTGATGTCGGGATAGTTCGGCAGAAACCGCTTGAGAGCGGGTTGAAGCACGGAGATGGCCGGATGCTCGCCGGCCGTGATGCGTATTGTGCCGGCCGGCTTGTCGCGCAACGCACTCAACGCCGCCAACTCCGCTTCTATATCCTCGAACCTCGGCGCGACTGTTTGCAGCAGGCGTTCGCCCGCATCGGTTGGAGCCACGCTGCGCGTCGTGCGCGTGAGCAAACGGAACCCAAGCCGTTCCTCCAGGGCGCGGATCGTCTGGCTGAGCGCAGATTGGGAGATCCCTAACTTTGCTGCCGCCTTTGTGAAGCTGCGCTCCTTCGCGACGGTGGCAAAAGCAGCGAGGTCGTTGAAGTTTTCGTGCGGCATTGATTAGCCCATCTTATAGGAACATGTAGATTATAACACCTAATCGCATGGCGCCAGGCGCGTTAAATTCGGGCCAATCCGCAAAATGACGAAACGAATGGCGTTGCGGCGCGTGGTGGCTGCTGACGGGTAGCACCCTCGGACATCAAGGAGAACGACGATGGAAAAGAGACGGATTGGAAATCTCGAAGTGTCCGCGCTCGGCCTTGGCTGCATGAGCATGAGCGCTCTCTACGGGCCGCCGGCCGACAAGGCCGAGATGATCAAGCTCATCCGGGCCGCGCATGATCGCGGGGTGACGCTGTTCGACACGGCTGAATCTTATGGTCCCTTTATCAACGAGGAGCTCCTTGGCGAAGCGCTTGTCCCGATCCGCGACAAGGTGGTTATCGCCACCAAATTCGGCTTCGATATCGACCTGAAGACCGGCGAGCGCCGTGGGGGTATGAACAGCCGACCGGACCACATCAAGGCCGCTGTCGATGCCTGCCTAAAGCGCCTGCGGACCGATCGCATCGATCTCTTGTACCAGCACCGTGTCGATCCGGAGGTGCCGATCGAGGATGTGGCTGGTGCCATCAAAGAGCTGATTTCCGCGGGCAAGGTCAAGCATTTCGGTCTTTCCGAAGTGGGTGTTCAGACGATCCGCCGAGCGCACGCCGTCCAGCCGATTACGGCGGTCCAGAGCGAGTATTCGCTGTTCTGGCGCGGGCCGGAGGTAGAGCTTTTGCCGGTGCTTGAGGAGCTCGGCATCGGCTTCGTGCCGTTCAGCCCGCTGGGTGCCGGTTTCCTAACCGGCAAGATCGACGAGAACACCAAGTTCGATCCGACCGATTTTCGCAACAATGTGCCCCGCTTCTCACCCGAGGCCCGCAAGGCGAACTTCGCCCTAGTCGACCTCATCAAGGCCGTCGGTGAGCGCAAGGGTGCAACGCCGGCTCAGGTCGCGCTCGCCTGGCTGCTCGCCCAAAAGCCCTGGATTGTGCCGATCCCCGGCACCACCAAGCTGCATCGCCTTGAGGAGAACCTTGGAGCGGTCGATCTCGAACTGAGTGCGGACGATCTCGCGGAGATCAACACGGCGGTGTCGAAGATCGAAGTTCAGGGCGAGCGCCTTTCCGAGGCCGCACTGAAGATGACCGGCCGATAGAGGCTGATGGAAAATGGGCACCTCCGGGCTGCACTCTGCCTGCATGGCCCTTTCGATGTTGCTCTCGTCAGCGTCCGTGGAAGCTGGTGGGAGCGACGGCGCGCAATCCAATGGAGACGCTACGATGCGTCTGGAGCGTCAATCAAACGAAAGAGCATCCGCGCATTTGCGCCCTGACAGCCGGATAGCCGACATGCTGGGCAGCCCCGCTTTTGCGGGCTTCGATCGATTGCTGTTGCCCTGGGACAATCGTGGCTATGACCAAAGGATGCGCCTTCGCGATATCGGTTCGCTTCTGCCCTATCACAGTCATGTGGATCCCGTGAATGTCGTCTCGGCGCTCAATCGCATGATCGATGACGTGAACAAGGGCGGAACGATCTTCTACGACTTTTACACCGAGGCGCGGAAACGGGAAGATCCGAGCAAAGAGAATACTGGCTTGTTTTTCTTTCGCGGCGAACCGGGCGCGCCCTTCGCTGTTGTCTCTCCCGGCGGCGGGTTTGCCTATGTCGGCTCTGTTCACGAGGGCTTTCGCTATGCCTCGGAGATCAGCAGCCGCGGATACAATGCCTTTGCGCTGAGATACCGGGCCGGAGGTGGCGGCCGGGTCGCGGCCGAGGACCTTGCGGCCGCCATCTCCTACATCTTCAAGAATGCCGGCACTCTCGGTGTCGACAACAGGGACTATTCCCTGTGGGGCAGTTCGGCCGGAGCGCGGATGGCGGCGGCGATCGGTTCGCACGGCGTCGCGGTTTTCGGTGGCGACGATCTTCCCAGGCCGTCCGTGGTCGTGACGGCTTACACCGGCCATTCAGACCATGCGCCCACGGAGCCTCCCACTTTTGTCGCCGTCGGTGAGCAAGACGGAATCGCACCTCCATCCCTCATGGAAAGACGCATTGCGGCCCTGCGCCAAGCCGGCACCGAGGTCGAATATCATAAATACAGTGGTCTTGGTCACGGCTTCGGACCCGGCATCGGCACCAGCGCCGAAGGATGGATCGCGGATGCCGTCCGGTTCTGGGAACGTCACATGAAAAATAGCAGCCACCAATTGCGAGGAAACGCCATGGGCAAGTCGCGGATTAATTAGCTCAACTTCTAAAGCCTATCAGACTTAGCTGTCTAATAAAAAAGTCACATTGCGTTTAGCGTTGGGGTCGTCTTGATTTGATAGAAGGACCCGACTGTGAGCGCCTGTAAGTATCTATTCGCACCATTACTGGTGTCCACCGGCATCCTGATATCGCCTGTGGCAATGGCTCAGCAGGCGAGCAGGCCCGAGCCGCTCGTCATTCAGGAGCAGGGCAGCTTTGCGGTCGGGGGCAGGGTTGCAACGGCACCCGGCACTTTCGATCCGAGGAAGCCGCTGGAACCTGCCGGGCAGACTTATCACGGCGATCATCTCTACGCCTTCTATCAGGTCCCGGTTAATCCGCGGAAGTTTCCGATCATTATGTGGCATGGCGCCGGCCAGTTCTCCAAGACATGGGAGACAACGGCGGATGGTCGCGAGGGCTTCCAGACCATCTTTCTGCGCCGGCGTTTTTCCACCTATCTGATCGACCAGCCGCGTCGGGGCGATGCCGGTCGCAGCATGATCGAGACGACAATCAAGCCGACACCGGACGAACAGCTCTGGTTCAACCAGTTCCGCGTCGGCCTCTGGCCGAATTACTTTGAGGGCGTCCAGTTCGACCGCAGCCCTGAGACGCTCAATCAGTTTTTCCGATCGATGACGCCCAATACCGGGCCGTTCGACATGAACGTTGTTTCCGATGGTGTCTCCGCGCTGTTCAGCCGGATCGGTCCCGGCATTCTCTTTACCCATTCGCAAGGTGGCGGACCCGGCTGGCTGGCCGCTATCAAGAACCAGAATGTCAAGGCGGTCGTCTCGTTCGAGCCCGGCAGCAGCTTCGTTTTCCCCGAAGGCGAGGTGCCCGCTCCGATCCCAAGCGCCTTTGATACCGTTCAAGGCGCGACGGTCCCCACGGAGCAGTTCATGGCACTGACACGGATTCCGATCCTCATCTTCTACGGCGACAATATTCCAGACCATCCGGTGGACCTGCCGGCGCAGGATAGCTGGCGTGCCCGACTTCAGATGGCCCGGCTATGGCGGGACGCGGTCAACAAGCATGGCGGCGATGTGACCGTCGTGCACCTGCCGGAGATCGGCATCAAGGGCAACACGCACTTTCCCTTTTCGGACCTGAACAACGTCGAGATCGCGGATCAGGTATCGAAGTTCCTCGACGAGAAGAACCTCGACTGATCCCGCGTTGGCGCCTTTCGTCTGTCGATGTTGGCGTCGGCGTTTTTTGCACTGGGACAAAGGAATGCAAATGAAGACAATTGTGCTGACTATCCTCTCGCTATCCCTCCTTGCTTCGGCGGCGTTGGCCGAGCCCGAGCGGGCGGTCGTCGTCACCCGCGCCGGCTCGCAACCCTCTACCTTGGGACCCGCCGACAATTTCACCGGCTCCGTGCGTGTCGATTCCCGGTTTCAGAGGGATGCTCCGGCGCGGATCGGCGGCGGGATCGTGACGTTCGAGCCCGGTGCGCGCAGTGCCTGGCACTCGCACCCGCTCGGCCAGACGCTGATTGTCACGGCTGGGGTCGGCCTGGTCCAGCAGTGGGGCGGTCCCATCCAGGGCATCAGACCTGGCGACGTCGTCTGGATTCCGCCTGATGTCAAGCATTGGCATGGCGCGCCCGCCACCACGGGCATGACCCATATCGCGATCGCTGAAGCGCTTAATGGCAAGTCGGTGGACTGGATGGAGCAGGTTTCGGACGAACAGTACCGGCGCTAGGCCGCATCAATGCGCTTTCCAATTCACTTTGCAAACTCGCTCGAGGTTATTCATGAAGGCATTTGCAAGCCGTTTCCTGGTGATCTCTATGGTCGTTGCCGTTGTGTCGCTTGTCGGATGGCAGGCGGCCGCGGAAACCAATCGCGTGAACTTCCCCGAAAACCTCGATCAGCTGGTGCATTACACGACCGTTCGACGCGGCAATGTGACCGAGCACATCATGACGACACGCGAGGCGATGGAAGCCGTCAGGAACGGACAGCTTACCCGAGCGGCACCTATTTCGTGCTCGTCGACCATTGGGATGGCAAGCTCTACCGATATTTCGTCATGGAAAAGGGCAGCGGCTGGGGCGCCGACTATGACGAACGTCGCCGCACCGGCGACTGGCAATTCCAGTGGTTCTGGCCCGACAAGACGGTCAACATGAGCGAGAATACCGCTCGCTGCCAATCCTGCCATCAAGGGCAAGCGGAGAGCGATTACCTTTATTCCGGTTACCGCATTCCCAGGTTCAACGGCACGCCGGTCGAATAGGTTGAGGGCCAGTGCCTTGAGTGCCGTGGTTGGCATATTCTTCATATAATCAAGCATGCTGATTAATTTTCACGAGATTTAACAAGAAATAATATTCAGAAATACCGGAGTCGTATTGCGGCCCCCGTCGTGTTGAACCGTATGCGAGCGTCGGCGCTGGTTCAGTCATAAGTGGCCAAGCTGCACAGGGGATCAAACACTTGGCTTGTTTGCGGTACGTCGAGGGCTGGGTATGGGTATCTTAGGCTGCATGATCCTGCTTGCCATCCTCATTTTTGCTCTCAACCGCGCTGTTGGGCCCTACCTTCTTGAAGATGATGACGACGATAGCTGGGGCTGGTGAGGTTTCGGCGGCAAATGCCTTCCTGATAACTCGTTCAGTGCAGCCGCTTGCCGCTTGCTGGGTCGAACAGATGTATCTTCCGCGTATCGATCCTGAGCGGGATGGACTGGCCAACGGATACCGAGGGGCGGTCCCTGACGGAGGCGATGATCGATTGGAAGCCGGCCTGCAATTGCAGGTGCGTATCGGAGCCTGTCGGCTCGATCATGGTGACCTTCGCCTGCACGCCGTCCGTGTCGACGGCAATATGTTCGGGCCGGATGCCCAATTGAACGGACTGTCCGATATAAGCGCGTACATGATCCGGCAGCGGCCAATGCACACCCTCCGCTGTTGCCAGCGCCACCGTTCCGTCCCGGTCGACGACCTGACCGTCGATGAAATTCATCGACGGCGATCCGATAAATCCGGCGACGAAACTGTTGGCCGGTCTATCGTAGATTTCGAGCGGCGAGCCGACCTGTTCGATGTGGCCGCCGCGCATCACCACGATGCGGTCGGCCATGGTCATGGCTTCCATCTGGTCATGAGTCACATAGACCATGGTGGTGCCGAGGCGCAGGTGCAGTGTCTTGATCTCGGTGCGCATTTGAACGCGTAACTTGGCGTCGAGATTGGAGAGCGGTTCGTCGAACAGGAACACCGCCGGGTTGCGGACGATGGCGCGCCCCATGGCCACGCGCTGGCGTTGCCCGCCAGACAGCTGACGCGGGTAGCGGTCGAGGAGCGCGGTGATATCAAGAATGCCGGCGGCGTCATTGACCTTTTGTTCGATTTCCTGCCGGCTGCGGCGCGCCAGTTTCAGCGAAAATGCCATGTTGTCGCGAACGGTCATATGCGGATAGAGCGCATAGGATTGGAACACCATGGCGATGTCGCGCTCATTGGGCTCGAGGTCATTGACGACGCGGTCGCTGATTTCGATCTCGCCATCGCTGATGCTTTCAAGGCCGGCAATCATCCGCAGCAAGGTGGATTTGCCGCAGCCCGAAGGTCCCACAAGCACGACGAATTCTCCGTCCTCTGCCGCGACGGATACGCCGTGCAAAACTTCGAGTGCACCGTAGCGTTTGACGGCATTGCGGATTGTCAGTTTCGCCATGTCTTCGCTCCCGAGAGTCTGCAGGCGCCTAGCGCCCGCCCATGCCCGCATTGAGGGCTATACTATTGTAGATGAGCTTCTGGAGGATGATCGCGAGGACAATCCCCGGAAGCATGGAAAGGGCGGCACCCGCCATCAGGTAATTCCACTGCGTCCCCTGCTGCGTCTGGAACAGGGTGAGCCCCACCGGCAGGGTGGCATTGTCGGCTCCGGTCATGACGATCAGCGGCCAGAGAAAGTTGCTCCACTGCCCCATGAAGGTGAATAGCGACAAAAGGCCGATCGCCGGCATCGACAGCGGCACGATGATGCTGACCAGGATGCGCAGTCGCGAGGCACCGTCGATCCGTGCCGCTTCTTCGAGTTCCATCGGAATGGAAAGAAAGAACTGCCGCATCAGGAATGCGCCGAAAGTACCGAAGGCGACCGGCAGGATCACACCCGGAAAGGTGTTGACCAGGCCAAGCCTGTTGACGATCAGAAACAGCGGGATGATGAGCATCAGCGGCGGCACCATGAGCGTGCCGATATAGCCGAGCAGCAGCATCTCGCGTCCCCTGAATTTCAGCCGCGCGAAGGCATAACCCGAAAGGCAGGACACCACGACGGTGATCGCCGTGACGCAGATGGCGATGACGGCGCTGTTGAGGAAAAACCGGCCGAAGGGCAATCTGGTCCAGGCGGCAGCGAAATTGCCCCATTCGAAGACCTCTGGCAGAAGACGCACCGGTATCGCCATCACCTCTGTGTTGGAGCGCACCGCATTCGAGACCATCCAGAAGAACGGGAACAGGAAGGCAAGCGCGACCAGAAGCAGCGCGGCGTGATTGAAAATGTCGAGCGCCAGCTTTCGGCGCGCCCTGGCCTTGGACTTAAGCGTCATAGTGCACCCATTTGCGCTGGAGCCAGAATTGCAGGGCTGTCAGCGCCATGATCAGCGCGAACATCACCCAGGCGATGGCTGAGGCGTAGCCCATCTGGAAGTTCTGGAAGCCGCGCTGGTAGATGGCGTAGCCGAGCGTCGCGGTCGATGATCCCGGCCCGCCCTTGGTCATGACGTAGATCTGGTCGAAGACCTGCAACGAGGTAATTGCCGTCATCACCGTGCCGAAGAACAGGGTCGGCGAGATCAGCGGCAGCCGGATTTTCCAGAACCGGTCCCAGGCCGTCGCGCCGTCGATCCGCGCGGCCTCCAGATAGGTTGCCGGCACCATGTCGAGTGCCGCGTTGAACAGCACCGTATTGTATCCGATGCCGGCCCAGAGCGAGGTGATGATCACCGCCTGCATGGCCAGCGTCCGGTTGTTGAGCACGCCCGAAAACGGCAGCGAGAGCTGTGCCATCAGGCTGTCGAAGAGGCCGCCGCTGGTGAAGATCAACATCCAGACGATGGCAACCGCAATCAGCGGCGTGAAGGTGGGGAGAAAGAAGACCACCCGGAACCATCGCTGGCCGATCTTCAGGCTGGAGATCCATGTCGCCAATCCCAGCGATATTGTGATGTTGAGGATCAGATACTCGATCGTGAAAAACACGGTGTTGCGCATCACCGTCCAGAATTGCGGATCGGTCGTAAACAGCCGCGTATAATTGGAGAAGCCGACGAAACGCGGCGTGCCGAGCAATTGCCAGTTGGTGAAGCTCAGCGCGATCGAAGCCAGGATCGGCAGCACAAGAAACAGGAAAATGCCGATAAGGCCTGGCAACAGGAAGAGCAGGGCTGTCCATCCTTCTCCCCTGAACCATCTTCTGGAACGCGGCCTTGGTCTCGCATTGAGGTCGGTGTGTCTGGCCAGCATCATGGGCCTTTCCTTTCCGGCAAGCGGCCTGCGCCCGGGCCGATGCACTCGGCCGCAGGCCCGCCACGCGCCGAGGGTTATGGAAGCTGGCTCTGAATGTCGGAAAGCACGCCTTCAGGGGTCGAATCTCCCGTCAACGCCACCGGCACATATTGCATCACGAGGTTCTCGAACTGGTTCCATTTCTCGTTGATGCGGAAGGGGGTCGTATGGGCGAACATATACTGCAGCGTATCGCGGGTGCCGGCCACATTCTTGGCCGCTCCGTCATACCAGTATGTCTGCTGAGCTAGCCGGGCCGGTAGCGCCCGACCGGCCGACCCCAGGATTTCCGCCGCCTTCGGGCCGGTCAGCACCTGCAACGCCTTGAAGGCGGCATCCTTATGCTGGCTCGTCGCCGAAATGCCCCAGCCTGAGCCGGCGGTGATGAAGCGCGAGGGGCCGCTGCCACGCGGTAGCGGCGCAATGCCGATCTTGAAGTTGACGTTGGCCTGCGCCGTAATCAGCGTCCACGGACCATCGATATACATGGCCACATTGCCCGAAGCGAAACGGCCGCTGGCGGCCGATGCGTCTGACGCGGAAGCGAAGACCGGCGAAAGCTTGTCCTTGGCGGTGAGATCGGCATATTTGCTGAAGGCTTCGACAAAGCCTGCATTGGTCAGATCGAATTCGTTGTCGGCATTGAAGTATTCCGCGCCGAGCGCGATCGGGCCGGCAATGAAGTCGAAGGCCTGCGTTCCGTAGCCGTAGGTCCCTTCTTTGGTCAGCGCTTTAGCATCCGCCTTGAAGTCATCGAATGTCCAATCCTTAGCCGGCTCTTTCAGGCCAGCCGCCGTGAACTTGTCGCGATTGTAGAACACCATCCACGGACCAACGTCATAGGGCAGCGCATAGAGTTTGCCGTCACGGGAGAGGCCGGACATGATCGAGGTTTCGAAGTCCGCAACCTTCACGTCACTTTTCTTCACATAGTCGTCGAGCGGGTCGAGGATCGAATAGAAGTTCGGCATACGCATGGACTGCATCGAGACGATATCGGCGACCTGGCCCGATGCCGCCAGAACCGGCAGGCGTGTCCAGTACTCCGCCCAGCCGGAAAGCTGCAGCTTGACCTTGATATCGGGATATTGCTGCGTGACGAGATCGGCCAGCTGCTGCCAGAGCTGCGCATCGTTCGGTTCACCCCACATCTGCCATGTGACGGTAACCGGCGCATCCTGCGCCTTAGCGCCGATGCCGAACAGGGAACTTGCCGCCAGGGCAGCCGCAAAGATCAACGAGCGTTTCATGATGGTTCCTCCTCCTCAAGGACTATGGTTGCGATGACGGTCGTCCGTGTCCGGACACTCTCCTCCGGTTTGGTCTTGCAGTCTCCTCAGGCTGCGATCAGCGCCTCCAGATCCGCGATCATTCCGATCAGTTCCGTTCGCTGGCGCCGCCAGGCGTCGGGATCGTCTCCCGGTTCCAGAATGGCGGTCATCCGCGACAGGAAATCGGGTGGCAGCAGGTCGAGTTCGGCTGCCATGGGCAAGTTCCAGCCATCGCCCGGATAATAGGCCCGGTTGAAGGCAAAGACGGTCTGCAAAATGGCGTTGGCCAATTTCCCGGTCAGCCCCACCAGAAAGACGAGGTCACGGCGAACGACCTTGCTTTCATAGTGATAGTCCTTGGCCCAATAGCGCAGAATGTCCATGTGCTGGCGCAGAACCGAGGCCCTGAGCGCCTCGGGATATTGCGCCAATTGTCGCTTCCATCCCGCCAGCAGACCACGCGGATCGGCGATGATCTGCTGGCTGGCAAGGTCCGTCGGTAGATGATAGCCCCAGATCGTCCATTCGAAATTCTTCGGGACTGCAATGCCGGCAAGCCATGCGTCGAGATCGCTCTGCACGCCGGCATAGCGCCGCATCCACACCCCGTCCATCCGGATCCCCTCGGCCTGCCAGCCGCGCATGGCCTCCTCGAAGCGTCTCCATGAGTCGGTCTGCCTAAGGTCCGGCCCGTGATAGGCATCGGCATAGACCCGGAAGTCGAAATCCGATTGGGCATCCGACCGTCCCTTGCCGCGCGAGCCGGCCAAAGCGACGGCGCCATTGCCGTCTTCGGCCAGATCGGCGATCAACGGCGTCATTGCGGCAATGAGTTCGGCTTCGCGGCTCATGACAGCACCGACCGGAGGACGCTCAATCCTTCAGGATCAGTTCGATCACTGGAACCACCACATCGGGCTTCAGGACCGGCAATTCGAGGGTCAATATGCCCTCTCCGACGGCAACGCCGATGTTGGAATCCACCTCGGCATCCGGATCCAGCCAGTGCAGTTCACTGGCGTCGTGCAGGAACTGCGCATATTTCACCTTGCGCCCCAGTCCCTCGATATGGATATGCCGGAACGGCCAGGTCTGCACATGCAAATAGAGCCGGTTACCCTTCTGGGTAAAACGGCATCCGTTCGGCGCCTTGTACGTGGACGGTCCGGCGCCATAGATGGCGCGCCCGTTGAGCCGCATCCAGTCTCCATAGGTGTCAAGCGCGGTGATGGCGCGGGTGTCGAAGGTGCCGCGTCCGGTCGGGCCGACATTCATCAACAGGTTGCCGCCGAGCGAGACCGTGTCGATCAGGATATTGATGAGCTGGCCGGCATCCTTCCAGGTCGTCTCGTCGCGATAATAGCCCCAGGAGCCGCTGAAGGTGTGGCAGGCTTCCCAGCGCACCGGCAGCCCCGCGACGGTCGGCGCGACACGCGGCGTGTATTGTTCCGGGGTCACCAGATCGGGCATGTGATCCGCGTCGCGCGGCAGGTCGAGGCGGTCGCCGACGATAATGTCGGGCTGCAGCTCACGCACCAGCTTGATCAGGCGATCGCTTTCCCAATCGGAGCGGCCTTTGCCGGGAAGTCCCTTGTGCACGCGGCGAGGATAGCTGAAATCGAACCAGATAACGTCGATCTTGCCGAAATCGGTCAAAAGCTCGGTCACCTGATCGCGCATATATTGGGCGTAACGGGAGATGTCGCGGCCTTCATTGAGTTTGGCCGCATCGGGATGGTTGCGCTGCGGGTGATGCGTATCGATCGGGAAGTCTGGGTGGTGCCAGTCGAGCAGCGAATAATAGAACCCGACCTTGAGCCCTTCGGCCTGCAAGGCTTCGACATAGGGTCCGATCAGGTCCTTGCCGTAGGGCGTATTGGTGACCTTGTAGTCGGTGACTTTGCTGTCCCAGAGGCAGAAGCCTTCGTGGTGTTTAGCGGTCAGTACGACATATTTCATGCCGGCCGCGCGGGCGCGTCGTGCCCATTCGCGGGCGTCGTAGAGATCCGGATCGAAATTGTCGAAATACTTCTGATAGGCCTCGGTGGTGAATTCCTCTCGGTTCTTCAGCCATTCGTGCCGCGCGCCGAGCGCGTAAAGCCCGAAATGGATGAACATGCCGAAGCGGTCATGCGTAAACCACGACTTGCCATCGACCGCATCGCGGCCACCACTGATCGTTGCTGCGTTGGTCACACTATCCTCCCAAGGTTTCCAGCTTTATCGAACCGGTTCGATTAATCATTGATTCTCTCATCCCGGATGTCAAGCGTACTGTTGAAATCGTCGCCCGGCATATTGTCTGGGCGCCAGCAAATGATAGATATGTGACAGAGGATTGCTTAAAAGCGTGCCTTCAACGGGAAGGCTGAAGGCGATAGAAACGGTTCGAAAATCTGATGGCCACAATTCGCGATGTCGCCAAACTCGCTGACGTATCCGTATCGACGGTCTCGTTGGCTCTGAGCAATCCGGCTCGCGTCAGCCAGAAGACGCTTGAAAAAATCCGCCATGCCGTCGCGGCGGTCGGCTACGTTGCCGATCCGCTCGCCCAGAGCCTGGCGCGCGGACGCAGCCGCATGGTCGGCTTTGTCGTTGGCAATGTCGGCAACCCATTTTTTGGCGACATCCGGCGCGAACTGGAGAACTACGCGCTCGACCATGGCCATTTCGTGCTCGTCACCGATTCCTCCGGCAAGACGGAGCGTGAAAGGGCCATGGTCGAACACCTGATTGGCCTCAAGGCGGCAGGCTTGGCGCTTGCGCCATCGGGATATGATCAGGACTATGTCGACTTCATCGGCGGATTGAACGTGCCGGTCGTCTGCTTCGACCAGAAGGTTGCTGGCATCGAGCGCGACTTCGTGGGCTCCGACAACCACCTCGCCGGAGCGATGCTCACCGAACATCTCCTGCAGCTTGGCCACCGGCGCATCGCCTTCATTGCTGGTCCGAGCCATATGCACACGGCGACCGAACGTTATCGCGGTTTCGTGGACACCATGGCGAATGCCGGCGTCGAGGTGAATCCGAATTTCGTCGTCGACGGACAGTTCACCCGTACCGCCGGCTACGAGGCGGCAATGCGCCTGCTCGTCCAGCTCGAACGGCCCACGGCCATCCTCGGGGCCAACAACGCGGTGGCTTTGTCGGCGCTACAGGCTATGCAGGAATTGGGCTTCCGCTGCCCCGAGGACATTTCGCTGGCCATGATCGATAATGTGCAATGGAGTTCTGTCATCACCCCACGGATCACCATGGTGGTCCAGGATACGCTGGCCTTGGGGGGTATCATTGCCCGGCGCCTCATGCACCGGATCACCAGCCCACAAGCTGCCATCGAGCCACCGCAGGATTTCGTTCTCACTCCCAAATTCGTCCCCGGCAATTCCTGTCGAAGGATCTAAGGGGTCTTTTGACCGGACTATTCCAAATTACTTGGTCGGCGACTCGATGCGTTCAAGGCGGTCGCAAGGAAAAGGGCCAGCTCGAAGCTGGCCCCGATCATCATTTCTTCAATTTGGAATAGTCGAGCTTCGGCGCCTTCGAGAGATCATCCTTCGAGGTGTCGACATAAGCCTTCCAAGTGCTGTTGTCCTGTGCCAGCGCGATCGAGGATGGATCGAGAACGACATAGCTTTCGCCGATGCCGAGGAAACCGCCGACACTTGCGACAATGCCAATCACCGACTTGCCGTCCCCGATGACTACGTCGGATATTTCACCGATGGCCTCGTTTTGCTTGTTGTAGATGCCGACGCCGACCAACTTGGACGTGACGAGATCGTTATCCTGGATGTTGACATATTTTAAGGGGCCGCTTGCCGTCTTGCCCATCGTGATACCGGGGCCGGCCAGGGCGGCATCTGCACCGGTTGCAGCGGTCGTCTGAGCGAAGGCCGCGCCGCTGATGAGCGTGAGAGCCAAACCCGAAATGAGCGAACGAATTTTCATGCGATACTCCTGTAAAATGCGGCAGACGAACATGCGTGCCGTTACAAGAAGGTAACTCCTGCCAGCAAAAGACGTTCCATAACTCATTGATTTATCTTATTTTCCGGCTTCTTCGTGAGGATTGCCGACAATGCCACCTGCGCGGTAACAAAAGCTGAGCCGATATGGATGATGACCGGTGGCGGCCTTTCTCAGGCCGCCACCATTTCCCTTATGGTGTTGATAATTTTTTCGGGATCATAGGGTTTGCTGAAAAACCGCCCATCGACTGGAAGGTTCTCTTCCCGAATGGATTGGTGGCCGGACGTCACGATAATCTTGATGGGCGGCCATCGATCGCGAACGGCGAATGCCAGCTTCAGCCCGTCCATGCTGCCGGGCATATCGATATCGGTGAACAGGGCCCGGATTTCTGCGTGTTCCGCGAGGATGACAATGGCTTCATCGGCGTTTGCAGCCTCGAAGACCAGGAACCCGCCATCCTCCAGCGCACCGGCAATGTCCATCCTCATCAATGGTTCGTCCTCGACCACGAGAACGGCAATACGGGCATCGGTCATTGAGGTCTCAATTCTCTTTGGTCACCTCACTTGCGAAGCTGGTGACAGCAGGTATGAATCGGCGCGGTTCAAGACAGGCTTCAGAGCATGGGTAACGCGGCGTGCCTCGGAATTGATCCGTGCCTTTCAATTATATTGACGGTAAGCGCACCGTGACCATCGGCGGATTCAGGCAAGCCGATGGGTCACCGGCGCTTCTCTTATTGCAAGACGTCTCTATTTAACCGGAGAGAAGCGATGTAAGGATTTGCATGACCGACGAGCTGCAGCCGCCAAATGTGAATGGGAATGTACTACGGGAACTCGTTGCCGGGTTGAGCGATGGCATTATCCTGCTTGACCCGGAAGGAGGGATCTCTTGGGCAAACAGTGCGGCGCTTCAAATGCACAGGGTCTCCGCAATCGAAGAGCTTGGCGGCGATGTTGAAGGCTACCGGAAAGCCTTCAAGCTCAGATACCGCAACAACCATCCGCTGGACGAGGGCCAATATCCGATAGAGCGCCTGCTCGATGGCGAGACGGTCGAGGAGGTGACGGTCGAGATATCGCCAGTCTCCGAGCCGGATCTCGTCTGGGTTCATACAGTCCGCAGTCTGATCATCGTGGATGCCGGTGACCGACCAAATGTGCTCGCGCTCGTGATCCGGGACGACACGCCGCTCTTTGAGGCGGAGGAGCGTTTCGAACGCTCCTTTAATGCCAATCCCGCGCCTGGTTTGATTTGCCGCCTTGACGATCTTCGTTTCATTCGCGTCAATCCGGGCTTCGTAGAGATGACGAATTATACCCGGGAAGAGGTCATCGGAAAGACCGTCGATCAGATCGGCCTCTTTGCCAATTGCGATACAGGCGAGGACGCCACGGCGAAGCTCATGGAAGGAAAGATGATCCGGCAGCGGGAGGCCCTGCTTCCTCTTCCGGGCGGTGGTGATTGCCTGGTGATCGTTGCCGGCGAACCGATTGCGGTCGGTGAAGAGCCATGTATGTTGTTCACATTCGCGGATCTTGATGCGCGGAGAAAGGCGCAGAACGCACTTCGCCAGAGCGAAGAGCGGTTTTCGAAGTCATTCAGGCTCTCGCCCACGGCCGCGGCGATCTCTCGTCTCGATGATTTTGTCTTCACGGAGGTCAACGATGCTTTCGTCCAGCTCTCGGGTTATAGCCTGGAGGAGGTCGTCGGAAAGACGGCAAGCGAGTTGCACTTATGGGACAATATCGCCGCCCGGCGTGCTGTGGAAAAGAAGCTTACCGACACTGTAGCAGTTCGCGACGAAGCGATGCGGATGAAGCAAAAGGATGGAGGGATGGCGGATTGTCTCGTATCCGCCGAGCGCGTCGAAATCGGCGATCAGCAATGTGTGATCTGGTCGCTGCAGGATGTCACCGAACGCAACCGCAGCGAAGCGGAACTGGTTGAGGCGATAGAGAGTGTCATGGCCGATACCTCGTGGTTCAGCCGCTCGGTCGTCGACCGTCTCGCCACATTGCGCCAGGTTTCGAACGGCAAGGCTCCCTCGGCGCAATTGCTCGATCTCAGCGATCGTGAAAAGGAGATACTTGCCTTGATCTGTCGCGGTCAAAGCGATGCGGAGATGAGTGAAACGCTTCGTCTGTCCAAGAATACCATCCGCAACCATGTCGCATCGCTTTACGTAAAGATTGGCGTAAACCGGCGAGCCGCCGCCGTCATCTGGGCCAGGGAGCGTGGTTTCACGGGTGCCTCGGCATCGTCCAAGGGCCTTAAGTCAAAGTGACGGCTCTATACTCACGCTAGGCTCGATAAGGCCTGCATTCGCGAAATGAAGCGGATGGAGTGAGAAAAGGCTATTTCCTACTAGCATGCCTAGTATTTTCTGATCTGCAATCTGTCGTTCTGAGGCTCTAATTCTTGGATCATGGCTTCGGTCGAAAGCTCGATGCCACTTCGTTCTAGACCCCAACCAAAGGAGACGAGACGATGGACAAGAACCGTATCAAGGGCGCAGTCAAGGAAGCCGCCGGAACGATCAAGGAGACGACCGGGAAATTGACCGGCAATGATCGACTTAAGGCAGAGGGTGCCGCCGAGAAGACCGAAGGAAAGATCCAGGGTGAAATTGGCAAGGCCAAGGACGCAGTCAAAGACATTCTTCGATGAGATGACGGCCGCCTGAATTCCCGATCATGCGATCTCACGGAGGCGTCTCGATGCTCTTTCTGGCCAAGCTTTCATCGCTGACATCCATCTCGGATAGGGGCGCGACCTGTGCAGCCATCCGCTGCCTGATTGCCTATGCCGATGGGCTCGAGGGCTCAAGGATCGACGTGACCGCGACAGAAGGCGCGATCATTCTCTCTGGTGTCGTGACGACCGATCAGGCGCGTGAGACAGCAATTGCGATTGCCGGCGAATATGCCGGCAATCGCGTCGTCGATAATATCGCCATACAGGCAGATATTGCCGGTCTTTCGGCCTGCCATATCTGACGTGAAGGCTGATGAGCAACGGTCGTGCGGACAAAGACACCCAGGCTATGAAGGAAACCTCGTGAAAAGATCATCGTCGCAGTTGCGACCGTTTCCATGGCCTTGGGACCAGTCGCCAGCGCACTCCATCCCCAGCATGCTTAACCTGTAGGTATGGGGACCAGTTCGCAATGAACTTACAACGAACCCCTCTATGATATTATTTCACTAAAATACGATGCCCTCCGATTGGACTTTGGCTTTATGCGCAGAAGACCTACGCTTGCCGAGACATCAGTATGTGAGCATTGCCGGGTAATGGAGCATACGGGATGAGCCATCTGTCGACCAATGATAATGAGACGGCCGCCGAATATGTCGACATGTCCGTGAGAAGCGGGTCTCAACCCAATTTGCTCCACCATCCGCTGGCACTTCAGGACATCCTGGAAGCGTTGCCGGAGGCTGTTTACACGACCGATGCGCTCGGCCGGATCACCTTCTACAACAAGGCAGCAACCGAGATGTGGGGTGTCAGCCCCAAGCTTGGTGAGACCGAATTCTGTGGCTCCTGGAAGCTCTACTGGCCCGACGGAACGCCTCTGCCGCATGACGAATGCCCCATGGCAATCGCGCTGAAAGAGAGACGTGCCGTCAGAGGGCTTGAAGCGATTGCCGAGCGCCCGGACGGTACGCGTACCGCGTTCCTCGCATTTCCAACACCGATCTTCGATGCCGCCGGCAACCTTAGCGGTGCCGTCAATATGCTCGTCGATCTGACCGATCGCGCAAGTGTTGAAGAGGCGGCCCAACGGTTTGCGGCCATCGTCGAATCGTCCGACGACGCGATCCTCGCCAAGGACTTGAACGGTAAAATCGTCAGCTGGAACCGTGGTGCCGAGCGCCTTTACGGTTATACGGCGCACGAAGCGATCGGCCAGCCCGTCCTCATGCTTATCCCGCTTGATCGGCAGAACGAGGAGCCGGAACTCCTGGCTCGCATCCGCCGTGGCGAACGCATCGATCACTATGAAACGATCCGACGCCGGAAGGACGGCAGTCTCGTTGAGATATCGCTATCGGTCTCGCCGATCAAAAATCGCGAAGGCCGCGTCATCGGCGTGTCCAAGATCGCGCGCGATATAACCGAGCGCCGACGCGCTGAAGAGCAGCAATATCTGTTGATCAGGGAGATGGACCACCGCGTCAAAAACCTGTTCAGCCTTGCAAGCAGCGTTGTGTCTCTGAGCGCGCGAGCCGCGACGACACCTGGAGAGCTTGCCTCCGCTGTTTCGGCCCGATTGAACGCGTTGGCGCGGGCGCATGCCTTGACGGTTCCTCGCACGTCGGACGCGGCCAGTCGAAACGAGCAGGCAACCACGCTGCATGCCCTGATCCAGACGATTGTTGCGCCCTATGATATCACCACCGACAGCCGGCAATCGCGAGCCATCGTTACGGGTCCCGATATCGCCATTAGCGGCAGCGCGGTCACGAGCTTTGCATTGCTGCTGCACGAATTTGCAACCAATGCCGCGAAATATGGAGCTCTTTCCACCTCGGGCGGGCGAGTCGATATCGCATGCGTCGAGGATGCGGAGCACTTTATCCTGACATGGACCGAGAGTGGCGGTCCGCCGGTCGACCGGCAAACCGACGGTGATGGTTTTGGCAGTATCCTCGCCAAGGCGACGGTCCGCAGCCAACTCGGTGGCGAGATTTCTCGTGAATGGAGAAGCGAAGGCTTGTCGATTCGCCTCATGGTCAAGGCAGATCGTCTCGTCGCATGATCTGCGCTACCTGTTTCGGTCACGGATAGCGTCGCATTTGCGAAGAGATCTGCATGACGTCTCGTTCGGTTAGAGCGTTTCATGTTTTGACGGAAGTGTATCCGGCGTTGGAGAAATAGTTGGCGCATTCGTCTGGCTTGATGGTGCCTGCGATGGTTCTTTTTCGAGCGTGGCGCATCCAATACTTGATCTTGGCGGAGGCCTGTTCGATGGGGTTGAGATCGGGCGAATATTTCGGCAGAAACCATAGTCTGGCTCCGGCCGCCCTGATGGCATCGCGAATGGCGTCTTCAAGTGATCGTCCAGCACGGACTTGCATAGGTGTGAAGTGCTCCTTGGAGTGACCAGGGAAGGAGCCGCGAGCCAAGGCCGTAGAGCCATGCGTGAGAATTCGCCTGCGCCCAGAAGATAAATCGCGTGGAAGTCGCTCGCTCAGTCAGTCACCGAGCTTCAAGCGAAACGCTTGGACAAATGCGGTGGGTACGGCATCCTCGTCAAGCCCGAGCGGAGCAAGGTCGCCATGAGCATATGAGTAAGTTGCATTTGAGAGAAATGCGATCACTCAGCGGCTTGCCGCGCGTCAGGTCGGCGGGCAGCCGATATCAAAAGCCGCCTTGCCCGGATTGCGGTCCATTGCTGGTCGATCAGCACCCCGATCAGGATAACGCCGCCCATGACGGCGAAGTTGAGCGAGGAGGGGATGCCGAGAAGATTGACGAGGTTCTGCAGTTCCTGGAGCAGGACCGTGCCCAGGACCACACCGATCAGGGAGCCTTCGCCGCCGCGCAGCGAAAAACCGCCGAGGACCGCCGCCGCAATGGCATAAAGCTCGTAGAACTGTCCATGGCTCGCCGGTGAAATCGAGCGTGTGTACATCGCGAAATAGATCGCGGAAAGCGCCGTCAGAACGCCGCATATGACATAGGCGATCATCACCATCTTGGCTGTGCGGATGCCGGAATATTTCGCGGCTTCCTCGTTCTTGCCGATGGCATAGAGATAGCGTCCGTAAACGGAGCGATGCAGGACTACCCACATGACGGCCGCGATAATTACCAGTGCGATGAAGGTATTCGGCACGCCGTAAAATCGTCCCGCGGTCAGGAATTCCAGGGTGGGAAAGTTCTGGCCGAAGGCGAAACCAGCCGTGCCATCTGCCGTATAGAAACGCGCCGCGCCGCGATAGATCAGCAAGCCGCAAAGGGTGACGACAAAGGGCTGGAGGTTGAGCCGTGTAATGAGCCAGCCGTGGATGGCACCGAAAAAGCCGCCGAGGATCAGGATCACCGGCAGCGCGATGGGCCAGGGCATGTTCTGGACGGCGACGAAATCGATGAAGAGTACGCCCAGGAAGGCGACGAGGGAGCCAACAGAGAGCTCGATCCCGCCGGTGATGATCACAAAGGCCTGTCCGATCGACAATATTCCGAAAAGGCCGATGAGATTGGAGGTGTTGGCCAGGTTGATCGGCAGAAGGAAGCGCGGATTGATGATTGCGACGACAACGCCGACGGCGATGATCAACAGGAGCAAGCCCAGATCTTTCTTACTCATCGTATATCCATTCGATTTGGCCGCAGCCGTTAGTGTATCGCCTTGCCGACGGCCAGCAAAAGCACGTTTTCCTGACTGAACCTGTCCTTCTCGAGGATCCCAGCGATTTGCCCCTCATGCATGACCGCGATACGGTCGGAGACGCCGATGACCTCCTCCATGTCGCTTGAGATCATCAGGACCGCCACGCCGGCATCGGCGAGTTTGCGCATCAGGCCGTAGATTTCATTCTTCGCCCCGATATCGATGCCGCGCGTTGGCTCGTCGAAGATCATCACCTTCGGGTTCATCGACAGCCACTTGGCCAGAACGACCTTTTGCTGGTTGCCGCCCGAAAGTGTGCCGGTGCGGGTCGACACAGAGGGCGCCTTGATGCCGAGCCGTTTGCCCTGGATTTCGGCGGCGGCATTTTCCCGCTCGGATGAAACCATGAACCGGCGCGCGTGGGCGGGAAGATTGGGCAAGGATATGTTCTGCGAGATCGGCAGGTCCAGAAGGATGCCGTTGAGCTTGCGGTCCTCGGGGACCAGGAAGATGCCATTGGCGACCGCCTCCGTCGAAGAGGTGAGCTTTATATCCTGTCCATCGAGCACCGTGGAGCCGCCATAGCTCTTGTCGATCCCGAAGAGCACACGAGCGAGCTCAGTGCGGCCCGATCCGACGAGCCCCGCGAGCCCCAGGATCTCACCATAGTTGATCGCGAGATCGACCGGCCGGGCCGGATAGGCGGCAGTGCGGATGGCGGTGACCTGTAATGCGACATTGCCGGGCGCCCGCTGGGCTTCCGCAACGCGCGCGCTCAATACCCGACCGATCATCAGCTTTACCATCCGGTCGTGATCGATTGCGTTTTTGGGGAGCGTTCCCGCCAGCGCCCCGTCTCTGAGAACAATGACGCGGTCGGCGACGCGTTCGACTTCATGCAGGCGGTGCGAAATGAAGATGACGCTGATACCGTCCGCCTTAAGTGCTGAGATGACGGCAAGCAGTTTTTCGGTCTCGGCAAGCGGCAGACTGGATGTCGGCTCGTCGAGGATCACAAGGCGGGCGTTAATGGACAGTGCCTTTGCGATCTCGACCATTTGCTGCTGGGCAAGCGACAGCGAGGCCACCGGCGTGTCCGCCGAAAAGTTCGCACCCACGCGCTTCAACAGCGGCGCAACCATCATCCGGAGACGGCGGCGGTCGACGAGCTTTAGGGGGCCTCCGCGCAGGGGTTCGCGGCCGAGATAGATATTGGCGGCAACGTCGAGATTGTCGAACAGGTTGAGCTCTTGATGCACGAAGGCAATTCCCGACGCGATGCTGCTCTCGACGGTCAAGGCGGCATGTTCGGCTCCGTCGAGCAGAATGGTTCCGCGATCCGGCTTTACGACGCCGCCCAGGATTTTCATCAGCGTCGATTTGCCGGCGCCGTTCTCGCCGACGAGGCCGATCACTTCGCCGGGGCCGACATCCATCGAGAAGTCGTCCAGCGCAACGACGCCCGGATAGGTTTTGCCGATGCCCGTGAGGCTAAGAAACGGAGCCGTCGCTTTTGCTGATACCAATGGATCTGATCGTTGGTTCATAACGGATACAAGGCCTGCAGGGTATGCGATGCGGCTTCAATGCCGATCGCAGCTTGGCGCGCGATCAAAATACAGCAGCGCCGGATCAACCGCCGGCGCTGTCGCAGGATGATAGTCAGTTGCCGGCCATCGCTTTCAGATTTGCGGCATAGGCGTCGACGTCATCCTTGCCGATGATCTTCGTCGGGATGATGATCAGCTTTCCATCAGGAATACCCGATTTGTCGCCCTTCAGATAGGCGGCCATCAGTTTCATGCCCTGATAGGCCCACAGATAGGGCTGCTGCACGACCGTGCCGGCAATCGTACCTTCCTTGACGCCGCCGAGCGTGATCGGATCGTCGTCGAAGCCGACGACGGTGATCTGGCCAAGCTTGCCCGCTTCGCGCAGCGCCTCGTAGATGCGAGGCGTGTTGTAGGAATAGAAGCCGACCATGCAGGTGACGTCAGGGCTGGCAACAAGCGCGTCCTCGACGTTCTTCTTGGCGCGCGTCTGGTCGATATCGTCGCCACGTACGTCCGTCAGCTCGATCTTCGTGCCGGCGATACCGTCCTTCATGCCCTGGATACGCTCCTTGGCATTGTCGGCACCGAGAAGGCCGACAAAGCCGATGCACTTGCCGCCATCCGGCATGGCCTTCTTGGCGATTTCGGCGGCTTGCTTGCCGGCATCGACATTCGACGAGCCGATATAAGCAACGCGGTTTGTGTTCGGCGCATCGCTATCCGTCGTAAACAAGGCGGTTTCCGAGGCGATCTTGTTCAGGCCGTCCGTCGAGGTCTTGGGATCGACGGCGGACACCATGATGCCCTTGACGCCGGCCGAGACCAGGTCTTCCATCAGTCGCTGCTGGATCGCGACCGAGGATTGCTCGGGATATTTCAGCTCCAGGGTGAAATCCGGCAGCTCCGCCTGCGCCTTCTTGACACCGGCTTCGGCGGCCTTCCAGAAGTCGGATGCGCCATTGACGACGAATGCCAGCGTCGGCTTGTCGGCGGCGTAGGTCACCGTCGTCATTGCACAGCTCAGCATCAGCCCTGCCGCAAAGGCGGCAGCACCACGAGTTACGTATTTCATGATATTCCTCCCGTAGACCCGTTGTCGGGATCTAGTTGCAATTCGCGGCAGACCGGTCCTTCACCCCCTCCTAGGGCCTCTCGCAAGCGAGAAACGGCACGTCCAGCCACGCGAGCAACGGTATACAACTAATTTCGATTAGTAAATAGTATTACTAAAGTGGCCATGCGGCATATCATCCGGCTCGGCAGCGAACATATCGCTTTCAATCAAGATTCTGGGTGATGAGCCGCTTTGATACGTGGGTGGATCGCCATTTTCCCCCTTCGACGGTTGCCGAAATCCTCTCATTGATGCTAATGAAAATTAGCGCGCGAAAAGGGCGGTGGGGAAATGTCCGCCAGTTTCGCTTCAGGGGAGACGAGACATCGTTATGAAAAGGACAAGCGCCGCAGACGGCGAGCAAACGGCCGACGGCAATACAACGCCGAAGCGGAAGGGCCGTCGTCTGGGCAACAGGATCACGATGACGGACATAGCCAAGGCTGCCGGATGTTCGCAGGCTGCCGTCTCTTTCATTCTCAACAATACGCCGGGCATGCGCCTGTCGCAGCAGACCCGCGACAGGGTCATTGAGGTGGCCCGCCAGCTCGGCTATGTCGCGCCGGTGTTTGCCGTTCCGCCGGCGCTTGTATCCGTGTCGAAACTGGATGGCGTCATCGGCTTTGCAGTCGACCAGCTTGCCACCAGCCCGGAGGCGGTCGTTGCCATAGAAGGCGCACGCCAGGCGTCGTGGAATGCCGGAAATGTCCTGCTTGTCGCCCAGACCATGAGCGATCCGGTGATGGAACCACGCGCGATAAAAGCCCTTGCCAATAGCGGGATCTCGGCGCTGATCTATATGACGATCTTCACTCGCGAGGTAGAGCTCCCGGACTATCTCTACGATCTCAATATTCCGCTTGTCCTTCTCAATTGCTACACCTCGGACTATGCCTTTCCGGCGGTGGTCCCAAGCGAAATCGCAGGCGGCCAGACCGCTACCCGGCATCTGATCGCCCATGGCCATCATCGGATTGCGACGATCACCGGTGAGCCGTGGATGCAAGCGGCCCAGGACCGGTTGACGGGCTATCGCCGTGCCCTGGCAACGGCCGATATTCCGTTCGACCCGGAGCTGGTCATCGAGGGCGACTGGTCGGCGAGCGCTGGTTATTCTGCGACAATGAAATTGCTTTCGCTTGCTGAACGCCCAACGGCAATCTTCTGCCAGAACGACCGCACAGCCATCGGGTGTTACGAAGCTCTGAAGGAGGCCGGACTGCACATTCCGGAGGATATGTCGGTGGTGGGCTACGACGACGAGGACATTTCCCGTCATCTCGTGCCTCCTCTGACCACCTCTGTCCTTCCACACATGGCGATGGGCCAATGGGCGATCGAACATCTCGATACCACGACCTTGCCACGGGAACGCCGCTACCAGATTACCAAACTGGAATGCTCGCTCGTCAAACGGGCGTCCGTCGCCGCTCCCGCCGGGGCGCATGCGATTGCAGGTGCAACGGCAGGCCTTCGCAGGGCGCGCAAGATCTGATGAGATGGCAGCTCGCCTCCATTGGAAAGGCGCTGTTTTTCCTGATCGACTGGCATGAATTTTTTCATGTCAGTCGACAGTTGGCGACGATGTAAATCCGGCAGGGCCGTTCCGATGGAGTGATGACGTGGATGGCATCCTCATCCGGCTTTCATCAGTGCGCGGGTGCTGGCTCTGCTTCAGGCGCATCCTGCTTGCGGTGGTCGGCAGCCAGCAGCATGTAGACGGCAGGCACCACGAAGAGCGTGAACAGCGTGCCGATAGCCAGCCCCGTCGCAATCACCAGACCCATATTGTATCGGGAAGCAGCACCTGCACCGGTCGCCAGGATCAGCGGTATGACGCCCAGAACCATGGCGCCGGTCGTCATCAGGATCGGACGCAGTCGGATGCCGCATGCGCCTTCAATCGCCTCGCGTTTGGATTTCCCCTGAGCCTGCAGCGTGTTCGCCACTTCGACGATCAGGATGCCGTGCTTGCTGATCAGCCCCATCAGCGTCACCAATCCTACCTGCGTATAGATGTTCATCGTCGCGCCGCCGATGCCAAGGCTGATGAAGGCGAGCGCGCCTGCGATCGACATCGGCACCGAGACGAGGATGATGAACGGGTCGCGGAAGCTGTTGAACTGAGCCGACAGCGCCAGAAAGACGATGATCAGTGCGAGAGCGAAGGTGGTGGCCATGCCGCTCGATTCCTGCACGAACTGGCGGGACTGGCCGCCATAATCCACCGTGTAGCCCTGTGGCAGTGTGCGCGCCGCGATCGACTTGAGGGTTTCAAGAGCATCGCCAACGGCGACGCCCGGTGCCGGCACGCCCGAGATGGTGGCGGAGTTCAACTGCTGGAAATGCGCGACCGAGCGTGGGGTTGCCTGGAGTTTCGCCGTAGCGATTGCCGAAAGGGGGATCTTCGAACCGTTCACGTTTGCGATCGGATAATTCATGATCTGGTCGATGGTTTGACGCGAACGCTGCTCCACCTGAGGGATGACCTGGTAGGAGCGGTTGTCGATACTGAAATAATTGACGTAGCCACCGCCCAGCATGGAGGAGAGCGCTGCACCAACCGTGTTCATGGATAGCCCAAGCGCCGATGCTTTGCTGCGGTCGATCTGGATCGAATATTGCGGATTGTCTACGTAGAGATCCTTTGTCAGGAAGATAAACTGACCGGATTTCTGCGCTTCCTGCAGGAAGATGCTGGACACTTCGTTGAGTTGCTCGAAGCCGCTGGTGCTGCCGATGGCGAACTGCACCGGCAAGCCGCTGGCGCCGGGTAGCGGCGGTATCTGGAAGACCACTGCCTGTCCGCCGGCAATTTTTGCCATGTCGCCCTGTACCAGTGGCTGCAGTTGGTCGGCCGTTCTCGTGCGTTGATCCCATGGTTTCAGCACCATACCCTCGAACGACGTACCTGGCGCCTCGACCTGCAGGGTCTTGTCAGTCTCCGGGAAGCTTTTGAAGATCTTGGTGACCTGGTCAGAATTGAGCAGTTTCTGTTGAAGCGTCGCGTTGGGAGCGTTGGTCACCTGCGCGCCGAGGAAGCCCTGATCCTCGTTAGGGGCCAGTTCGTTCTTGGCACTGGAATAGAGGAAATAGATGCTGCCCAGAACGATGGCGGCGAACAGCAATGTCACCGGTACCGTGTTCAAGCTGCCGTGCAGCATGCGCGTATAGGGTCGATGAATCTCCGAGAAGCGGCGGTCGATGAAATCCGAGACACGCTCTTCCCAGCCGCTGCGGTCGGTCAGATGCGGCTTCAGGATGCGCGAGCACATCATCGGCGTCAGCGTCAGCGCGACGATCATGGAGACGGTCACGGCACCGACGAGCGTAAAGGCGAATTCCGTGAAAAGGGCACCCGTCAGGCCGCCCTGGAAGCCGATCGGCACATAGACGGCGATCAGCACCACGGTCATGGCCAGGATCGGCCCGACCAGCTCGTGCGCCGCGTCCAGCGCTGCTCGCATCGGTGTCGCGCCTTCCTCGATATGGCGGTTGACGTTCTCCACCACGATGATGGCGTCGTCGACCACAAGACCGATGGCCAGCACCAAGGCGAGCAATGTCAGAAGGTTTATCGAGAAGCCGAAGACCAGCATCATTGCAAACGTGCCGACCAGCGACAGCGGTATGGCGATGATGGGAATGGCGACCGAACGCGGCGAACCGAGAAATGCAAATACCACGAAAATGACGATGACCAAGGCTTCGAGCAGGCTTTTCACGACCTCATCGATCGAGGTGGTGACGAAGACGCTGGAGTCATAGACGATATAGCCCTCGAGCCCCTGCGGAAGTTGCTCCTGGATGCTCGGAAACACCGCACGCACGCCTGCGATCACATCGAGCAGATTGGCCGTCGGCGCGATCTGGATACCCATGAACACGCCATCCTGCCCATCGAATCCGATCTGGACATCGGGGTTCTGAGATCCGAGCGCGACGGTGGCGACATCCTTCAGGCGAACGATCGAGGTGCCGATCTGCCTGACCACCATCTCGTTGAATTCGTCGACCGAATGCAGGTCGGTCCGTGCGGTGAGCACCGTCTGCGTCATCTGGCCGCGCGTTGTACCGATGCCGGAGATATAGTTATTGGCTGCAAGTGCGGTGCCGACATCGCCAGCCGTCAGCCCGTAGGCGGCGAGCTTGTCTGGCTGCAGCCACGCTCTCAATGCAAAGGTTCGCGCGCCGAGGATTTCGGCCGTTTGAACACCGTTGACCGCCTGCAATTTAGGCTGGACCACACGCGTCAGATAGTCGGTGATCTGGTTGCTGGCCAGGACATCGCTGCGGAAGCCGATATACATCGCATCGATCGACTGGCCGATGGAGACCGACATGATCGGCTGCTGCGTGCCCGTCGGCAGCTGATTGAGAACAGAGGATACCTTGGCGTTGATTTCCGTCATTGCCGCGTCGGCGCTATAATTGAGGCGCAGGTTGACGGTGATGACAGACGTACCGCTGGTGCTCGTCGAGGTCATGTAATCGATGCCGTTGGACTGGGCGATGGCGTTTTCGAGCGGCGTCGTGATGAAGCCGGCGATCACGTCCGGTGCGGCGCCCGGATAGGTGGTCGTCACCGTAACGACGGCATTCTGGGTCTGTGGATATTGGCGCACGGTCAGCGTACGGAACGACTGGTAGCCGATCACGATAATCAACGCGCTTACCACCAGGGCAAGAACGGGGCGCCGGATGAAGATGTCGGTAATATTCATCGTCACGCCTCAGTTGGGATTTGCGGGATTAGCATTCGGGTCGTTCGACGGCTGCACGTCGTTGTTGATAATAACAGGCGAGCCATTGCTCAGTTTGAGCTGGCCGGAGGTCACCACGACGTCACCCGCGTTCACCCCCTTGGTCACCGCGATCTGATCGCCACGCGCCTGCCCCGTCGAGACGAATTTCTGATTGGCGACGAGCTGCGGCTTTCCATCCGGCCCTTTGCCCTTGTCGGTCACGATATAAACGACATTGCCATAGGGATTGATGGTGACGGCCGTCTGCGGCAGGGAGATATAGTTTTGCGGCTCGCCGGTCACCACGGAAACACTGCCGAACATACCGGGCAAAAGCTTGCGATCATGATTGTCGAACGTCGCTCGAATGGTGATGTTGCGGCTCTGACTATCGACCAGAGGGCTGATAGCCGTGATCTTGCCATCAAAGGTCTGAGTGCCATAGGCGTCGACCGTTGCCGTCACCGCCTGTCCGACTTTCAGCTGCGATAGCGCCTGTTGCGGCATCGAGAAATCAAACTGGATCGGGTCGAGCGACTGCAAGGTCACGACGGCCGTTCCCGCCGATAGATATTGGCCAAGGCTGACGAGCTTGATGCCGAGATGCCCATCGAAGGGCGCACGTATGGAATATTGATCGATCAATGCCTGTTGCGACGCGGCCTGCGCCTGCGCGGATTTCAAGTTGGCGAGATCACTGTCGACCTGGCTCTGCGCGATCGTATTGGCCTTGATCAGCTTGGAATCGCGGTCATAGGCGATCTGGGCATTCGCAGCCGACGCCTGGTATTGCTGCAGCGTTGCAATCTGCTGATCGGCGAGCAGTTGCACGATCAGATCACCCTTCTTGACGTCCTGACCATCCTCGAAGCCAATCTTCTGGACGATACCCGAAACCTGCGCCGAAAGGTTGGCACCCTCGACGGCATTGAAGCTGCCTATCGATTGCAGCGTCGTCTGCCATGGGCTCATTGCCGCCGGAATTGTCGAGACGGTCTGCGGCGGTGCCTTGAGGTTAGCCAGATAAGCCGCGATCATGCGGTTCTTGAATGCCTGAAAGCCGAAGATCCCGCCCAGGATCAGGCCTATGACGATCAGCATGATCACCATGCGTTTTATCATGATTGCAGACTCTACTCTTCAGGGATTGGTTGGTATGAGGTCTGATTGACATCGGCTGTAGTGCGTTTCACGGAGAATGCCTCTCGGCCGGCGCGGTCACGAGCACATCGCCAGCTGCATTCACAGCCTGCATGACAATCGATAGGGATCGGTGAGGTAGATTAGGCAAACGCCTGTGCTTTGAAAGGCACCGTGGAACAACATCTCCGACCCGCTGAAGGCGATATCGGCTCCACCATGATCGAAGCAGGTCGCATCGATGCCGACCATCGTCAAGCAAACCGGACCAGTCACGCGTCATGGGCGGGCCTTTGTTCTTGATTGAGCACGAGTTATTACGCTCGGATATACGATAACTGATTTATTGCGTTCGAACCATATCGAAGAAGTCTAAAATAATGGTAATGCGAGATCGAAGGCATCACCGACCTACATTGCACCATGTGATCCGGCATTACCCTGCGCTACATCGACGCGCATTTGCCCGAATCCGGTCTCACATTTGATCGGATTTGCCGGTTGGATATAAATCGACATGTCGACGTTTACAGACGAAGGGCAGTCCATGCGCCGCATCTTCATCACAGGTTCCTCCGACGGTCTTGGCCTTGCCGCGGCACGAACCCTTTTGAACGAGGGCCATGAGGTGGTGTTACACGCGCGGTCTGGGGAACGCGCATCAGCGATTGCGGATCTGGTGCCAAGAGCCCTTGATGTGGTCATCGGAGATTTGAGCAGCGCCGCGGAAACCCGGTCGATTGCGGAGCAGGTCAATGCGATTGGAAGGATGGATGCCGTGATCCACAATGCCGGCATCTATCTTGAGAAGAGTCGTGGCGGCACGCCCGACGGCCATGCGAAAATACTGGCGGTGAACACGCTTGCGCCCTACATGCTGACGGCATTGATCGAGCGGCCAGACCGGCTGATCTATCTCAGCAGCGGCATGCATCGCAGCGGCACCGCTTCGCTCGAGGATGTCGACTGGAAGGCGCGGCCGTGGAATGCGAGCCAGGCCTATTCGGACAGCAAGCTCTATGTGGCGACGATGGCAGCGGTCGTCGCCCGGCATTGGTCTGATGTCGTCAGCAGTTCGGTCGATCCCGGGTGGGTGCCGACGAAGATGGGCGGCGGCGGAGCGCCCGACGACCTCGAGATGGGTCATCAGACGCAGACGTGGCTTGCTGTCAGCGATGATGAGGCGGCAAGAATGAGCGGCTGTTACTGGTATCACCGGCAACAGCGCCGGCCCGCGGCCGAAGTCGACGATCCAGCGTTTCAGCAGAGGCTGATAGACAGGCTTGCCGAACTCACGGGCATCGTCCTTTTCGAACGGCGCTCGCAGGCCTGAACGTCGCCAACGATCCAACCCACCGACACGACGTCAGACGGCTGAACCGAACTCAGAGAAGGGCTCGATTGTATTAGACCGTGGGCGGCCGATTCTAAAACCCAACGAAGATGCCGCGAAACCAAAGTGGGTTCGCATCCCTTCGGGCGATGGGGATGGTTTAGCCTGCCTGCACACGGAAACAGGCTAAATCCTCGGCTAATTCTTCAGCTGATACGATCAGAGTACGCTGACGTTTTCGGCTTTCGACTTTCCGGTCTTGCGATCCTGGCCCAGCTCGTAGCTGACCTTCTCGCCTTCTCTGAGCGAGCCGCCCCGCTGCAAGGCAGACACGTGAACGAACACATCAGTTCCCCCATTTTCAGGGGTAATGAAGCCAAATCCCTTGTCTTCATTGAAAAATTTAACGGTACCTGTAGGCATGACATTTCCTCTTCAATTGTGCGGCGAGCTTGACTCGCTCATCGAACTTATAGTTTGCATGTTTCGTTATTAACAGACGGCAATTTCTCTTTAGTTCGAGATTCGCCGGGAATTTCGGCCACAGCGATAGAATCTGGGAGCCGAGTTGACTGCCGGAGCGCTTGAATTGTGGGGCCGACGGTTCAAAACGAGATCCGCCGCTGTCCGGAGGCCGGGTTGGCCCTTCGATCACATCATCGCCTAAGAAACGCTCATCTCTTGCGGGATATGCAGGACCAATGCGCGGGATGCATGGGTGGGATGAGGGATTGGCACTGTTTTAAACCGATTGAAATAGCTATGTTACAACCATCGAAACGACGCCGGAGCCGAGCAAGGTTGCTGACGTCATCAAGCCCTCAGGAAAGGGGATTATCATGAACGTAGCACGCTCTTTCAACAATTGGCGCAAGTTCCGTCAGACCGTCAACGAACTCGGCCGCATGTCCAGCCGTGAACTGCAGGACCTCGGCATCGATCGCGCCGACATCCGCAGCGTTGCCCGCGCATCGGTCGCACGCTAACCGCACAGCATCCAGTCTCCAGGACTGCTCGACGCCCGCTGATGACGCGGGCGTTTCTGCGTCGGGATCCCAGTGTGAGGATCGGTTTGATCCTTGCTCGATCGCCAGTCTTTCCGATCTGTATTTCTTGCATAGCTGCAGTGCAGCATAAGGCATAGGAATCGTCCGTGGTCGGTGTATGGTCACAGCCATCGAAGCAATGCACCTCCTCCCGCAGAGCTTCGGAGATCAGACGGCCCACTCCTCCTCCCAGGGACGTCTGTAGGAACAGCGACACTCCTCCTCCCAGTCGCTGTTCGGTTCTTTTCGAAAAGCCTGCCGCACCTCCTCCCGCGGCAGGCTTTTTCGTTTCTGGGGACATTTCGGGCAGTCAGCAGCTGGTACGTGCCCATCGCCGTCATCGGCATGGACAGTCTCACGGCTTGCTAATGATTGTGCTGGCGCTTGCTCGATCTGCCGGCGGCCACTGTATCGATGATACCAACGCGATGCCACCGCCAGGGAAGTATCCGCGATTTACCGGTAGATGTGCGACGCGGCGCTGGCTTCAGCCTTCGACGCCAAATCTCTCGACATTGAACGTGTCCTCCGCAATCTCTGAAGCATTGTTCCCGGTGCCGGCTGTATCTGGCTCCAGAGGGAGCGCTGTGCTGACCAGACTGGGGAGCGTCATTTCGATCGCGGTGCCTGGAGGTTGCAAGGCCCATGCGACGAGCGCCCTGGTGTTCATGGCGCCGACACCGGCAGACACGGCCTGCGGGGCGGAGGCCGCCATAGGCTGCATTGTCGCCATGTCACGATTCATCGAATCTTGGGGCTGGTCCGCAACGAGCAATTTGCCAGTTGGGCTTCGGCCCACCACCAGGCTTGCCAAGACCGGGGGAACGGCTTGAACTTTGGTGGGCACGATCGCCTTGGCGTCGCTGCGGCCGTCCGGTCGCAGTGCCGGCAGCGGAACCACATAGGAGGCGAGATCAGCGAAGGGTCGGATTTTGCTGTCTTGCGCTACCTGTTTGCCGAGTTGAAGCTCCAGTCCGTTTGCGGCCCGCTTCTGAGGCGTAGGCAACAGGGCGGTGACGAGACTTCCGGTGGCCACGGGGTCCACGGATATCGTCGGGGATCCCGCATCATCGTCGTCATCCGCAATGCCGGCGATCTTGCTATCCGTCATGCGCAGGCGTTTCTTGGATTGCGCGACTGCCAGCTCATAACCCGGCAGCGGCGTGCCATCTGCCGGCAAATGCAGAGTCCGTCCGGTTGGAAAGAGCCGTGCCAGTTCCTGGCGCGACATTCTCGGCCATGCACGGACATTGCCGACATCCAGATGCACAAACGGCGATCCCGAGTTCGGGTAGAAGCCAACGCCGCCGATCTGCATCTGCATGGCGACCGCCCGCAGGGTCGCGAGCTTCACGCCCGGTATATAGAAGTCCATCGCCTTGCCGAGTGTGTGCTGGCTGTGCTTTGCAACGCCTGAACTCCGCGACCGGCCTCGCAGCATGTTGTTGGTGGATGGCGAACGGTAGGCCGAGACCACGTGTATGGCCTCCTTCGCGCCGCTGCGGCGGTAGACTTCCCAGACCAGGTCGAGCAATTCCGGATCGATCCGGGTCGGCTCGTTCTTTCGCCAATCGCGCAGGAAACGATTGATCTGCGCCAGGCCTTTCGGGTCGAACTTGCCGCCCCGCTTGAAGACGATGGTCGCTTTTTCTCCCGTATGCGTGAAGAAGAGCTTGAGTGCCCGGTCATCGGCCGCCGCCTGTGCGGATCCCGCCAGGGTGGCTAGCACCAGCATTGCGATCAGCACCACTCGCTGAGCGGCGAATGACAAAAGCATGGCTAACGTTGTTGCCGGGATGGAGAGGATCGCTTGGTGCACGGATACGACTTTCGTCTTTGGTAAAAGACATTGGATATCGGGGGCGCCGCACCTGCGGCGTCGCTTCGTCTCTAATTATGGTCAACAGATCCCTAACAGACGGTTTATGAGGTAATCGCAAAGTTTGGCTGCCCAGTGTGCGTTGCCGAGGAGGCCGAACGGCCCTGTCCGGATGCTGTCCCAGATTGTGCGGTGCAGGAGAGCGAAAGGCCCGGAAGCGGCGGCAATTCCGGACCGAGGTGATCAGCGGAAGCAGCGATTATCGTCTCGGTTTGACCGCTACCGCTGCCGAACGGTCCTCGCGGCGCGGGACTAAATCTTTGCTGTACATAACGATTCGCAATTATCTGCTCCAAGCCAGGCTCTCAAATCAAACCATCTCACAACGTGCTCACGTCCTATTGATGTTTTGGTGAAGGCTAATGGGCGTCTTGGCCATTTCCTTCACGGCACTCCTTTCTTATTTCGCACTTGCACAAATATTCATGTGCTAATTCGCCGGGCTAGGGTGCACCCCCAGCCTTCTGTCCGGCCCCTGAGCAAAAGGACCAGACAATGAATGATTTGCTAAAAGGTATATCGAGCTTTCGCGGCGCGGTCTTTCCGAACCATTCAGCGCTTTATCGCAGGCTCGCTGAGGAAGGCCAGCAGCCGCAGGCTCTGATGATATCCTGCGCGGACAGCCGAGTGATGCCGGAAACGATCACCCAATCAGGACCGGGAGAGCTGTTCGTATGCCGAAATGCCGGCAACATCGTTCCACCATTCTCGACGGCCAATGGCGGCGTTTCCTCCGCCATCGAATATGCCGTCCTCGCACTCGGTGTCCGCGATATCATCGTTTGCGGCCATTCCGATTGCGGCGCGATGAAAGGGCTCTGCTGCCCGGAATTGCTGAAGCCGATGCCGAATGTCTCCGCCTGGCTGAAACACAGCTACGCCGCTCACTCGATCGTTTGCGAGGCCTATCCCGCTGATCTGTCCGAACGTCAGAAGGTGCGGGCCGTCGCCATGGAGAATGTCGTTGTCCAGCTGGACCATCTTCGCACGCACCCTTCCGTAGCGGCCAAACTTGCGACCAACGACGTAACGCTGCACGGCTGGTTCTTCGATATCGAAACGGGCGAAGTGCAGGTTTATGACGGTGCAGCCGCGCGCTTTACCGAGATAAACGAGGACCGGCCCTTGCCAGTCGCAGTGACCGGCCGAGGTCATTCGCGGGTCATGCTACAGGCTGAGCCAGCCTTCGTCGCGGAGTAGCGCCATGACCAACAGCTCCAACATTTCCCGCGACTTCGCGTCGTCCCTGGTCGTTTTCCTCGTCGCCATTCCTCTTTGCCTCGGCATTGCCGTCGCCTCCGGCGTGCCTGTCGCCATGGGCCTGATCTCCGGTATTGTCGGCGGTATCGTAGTCGGCTTCCTAGCTGGGTCGCCGCTGCAGGTCTCAGGGCCCGCCGCCGGTCTTGCCGTGATCGTCTTCAGCTTTGTCGAGCAATATGGGATCGCCATGCTCGGGCCTGTGTTGGTCGTTGCCGGACTTCTGCAAGTCCTTGCCGGCTTCCTCCGGATCGGCTCCTGGTTCCGGGCGATTTCGCCCGCTGTCGTTCATGGCATGCTGGCGGGCATCGGCATCCTCATCATTCTCGGACAGGTGCATGTGCTGATGGGCGCCCAGCCGGCGGCCGGCGGCATCGAGAATGTCACCGCCATGGAGAGGACGATCGGGCGCCTTTGGGGGACCGGATTGACGAAAGAGGCGGCGGCCTTGCTGGTCGGCCTGATTTCCCTGCTTGCCATGATCGGCTGGGAAAAGTTCCGGCCAAAATCGCTGACGCTGGTGCCCGGCGCTCTTATCGGCGTCGCGGCGGGAACGGTGTTGACCGTTGCCCTGCAGTTACCGATCGCCAGGGTCGAGGTGCCAGCCTCGTTGGTCGACAGTATTTCGCTGCCGACAATGGAAAGCTTCCGGCAAATGGTGCAGCCGGGCATTATCGTCACGACTTTGGTGATCGCGGTCATCGCCAGTGCCGAGACACTATTGTCGGCCGCCGCCGTCGACCGCATGCATGACGGTGTCAGGACGCGTTTCAACAAGGAGCTTTTCGCGCAAGGTATCGGCAACGCACTATGCGGTTTCCTTGGTGCGTTGCCGATCACCGGCGTCATCGTCCGCTCTTCAGCCAACATCCAGGCCGGCGCGCGGACACGCGCCTCGGCGATCCTGCACGGCGTCTGGATCCTTGGGCTTGTAGCCCTCCTGCCGCAATTGCTCGGCCTGGTACCGCTGACGGCGCTTGCCGCGGTGCTGCTCGTCACCGGATGGCGGCTGATCAGCCTTCATCATGTGCGCCATCTCTTCGATCATCACGGCTGGGTACCGGTCGGGATCTGGGCGGCGACTGTGGCCATGGTCGTCGTGCAGGACCTGCTCGTCGGCGTGGCACTTGGTCTGGCGCTGTCGATCCTCGAGGTCTTCCCGCATCTGCGACGCAAACTTGCCATCGACCGGTCGGAGGATGCGGAGACGGTTCATCTCACGCTCGCCGGTGTGGCCACCTGCAAGGATGTGCCGGTGCTGCTCAATATGTTGGAGACGCTTCCGGCGAGCCGCAAAGTGCGGATCGCCGGCGGCGACCTGCATTATCTCGACCACACCTGCGCGGAAACGCTGCGCGAATGGCTGAAGCGGCAGAAGAAAATAGGCCGCGCTGTCGAAATCCAGCATCCTCCCGCCGGTCGCCATCCCCGGCTGAGCGGAATTTTCGAGCGACTGTCGGCGGAGGTTGCATGAGGTCGAGCGAACCAAGTTTGAATCGGAGCGGGCGCCCAAGGGCGCCCGCTGTATCTCGTAATTTTTCGGCAGTTGCCCGATTCGCCGGAAATGTCGGCTATCGAGGTTAAACTGCGACCGTTCGTTTCAGCGGGTGGAAAGCGCTGGCGGGGGTGGCGGCGCGGTCGAGCCGGAACCGAGTGAGCGCTGGACCATCACGCTGTCGGCCCAGCGGCCGTAACGATAGGCGACACCCGGCAATACGCCGACGCGAACGAAGCCGAAGCGTTCATGCAGGGCGAGTGACGCAACATTGTCGGCGTCGATATAGCCGATCATCTGCCGGAAACCGGCCGCCGCGCAGGCGTCGATCAGCCCACGCATGAGCAGGCGCCCCACGCCCTGGCCGATATGGTCGTGATGCACGTAGATCGAGTGCTTGACGGTGTAACGATAGGCCGGGCGTTTGCGGAACAGCACCACATAGGCATAGCCCACAACCTCTCCGCCCTTGATCGCGACGACATGGGGGAAGCGGCGGCTCTTCAAATTCTTGCGCCGCTCCCGCAGATCGTCCGGTTGCGGCGTGTCGGTATCGTCAACCCCGTCCTCTACGCCGCGGCGAATGTGGCGGCGATAGATCGCCAACATGGCATCGACGTCGGTATCCCGGGACGGGCGAATGACGATTGTTTTGTCCTGCTCCATGATCGAACCTGATTTCCCGGTCTATTCCGCAACGACGTAGGTATAAAGCCGGATGCGGCCAGTGGCATCGGTCTCGCGATAGACCCCCTGAATCTCCACATCAAAACCGGGGAAGGTGTTGAAGCAGGTCTCAAACATCTTGAGATAGTCGATCATGGGCTGTGCCTTCTTTGTCAACCGTTCGCCCGGCACGATGGTGGCGATGCCCGGAGGATAGACCACGAACGGCGTCGTTGCGATGCGGCCGGCAATGGCGTCGATCGGCAGGTACTCCACATCGTTGCGCACCAGGCAGCGTGCGGCATCGTGAGGCGACAGGGCAATGGGGGGCAAGTGGTCAGCCGAGAACTGCAGCGTTTGAAGTGCGCTGACATTGGCCTGGCGGAAGAAGCGGTGCATGTCTGCGCAGAGATCGCGTAGCCGCACCCCTGCATAGCGGTTTGGCCGGCGGCGGTAGAATTCCGGGATTGCCTCCTCCAGCAGCGCATTGTCGTCGTGCAGCCTTTTGAAGGCGACGAGGCCGCTGATCAGCGTGCCGGCTTTACTGGCCTCCACCCCGGGGGTGAGGAGAAACAGCAGGGAATTGAGGTCGTTTTTCTCCGCGACGATGCGGTTTTCACGGAGATACTGCGCCACTATGGGCGCTGGAATACCGTGCTCGGCATAGGTTCCGGTCGCCCGATCAAAACCTGGTGTCAGCAAGGTGAGCTTGTTGGGATCGGTCATGGCGAAGCCCGGTTCCATCGCGGAAAAGCCGTGCCATGCCGCGTCGGGCGTCAGGTGCCAGAAGGCGGGATTGGTCGCGAGCTGGTCGGTGGTGATGCTCTCCCATGGCACATTGTGCACCGCGCCGGGGCTGGATACATCCGGGATCGCCACCCGGTCCGGCACGAAAGGTTCGAAGAACCAGCGACGCTCGGGACGATGTTCCTTCTCCTCGAACTCGCGGCGCACGGCCCTGATCTTCTTGCGTAGTTCGATGCCGAGACGGATCGTGTCGTCCCACAACACTTCGCCCGAACGCCCCTTCATCATCTGCGCGCCCACGTCGAGTGAAGCAAACAGGGGATAGAAGGGTGAGGTCGAGGCGTGCTGCATGAAGCTCTCGTTGAACCGCCGATGCTCCACGCGGCGCTTCTGGCCGGTGATATGCCGGTCCTTCATGTGGATCTGGGATGCCTGCGAGAAGCTTGCGAGCTGTTTATGGGTGGACTGCGTGGCGATAATGCCCGGCGCATCGGGGCCGAGATCGGCAAGACCCATGGCAAAGCGTCCGGCATAGAGCGGGTGGAACTTCATGAACCCCGCCCATGCCTCGTCGAAGAGGATGTAGTCGCACAGATGCCCGATGCGCTTGAGGATCATCTCAGCATTGTGGATGGTACCGTCATAGGTGCACTGCTCCACCACCGCGACACGGAATGGGCGCGGCTTCTTGCAGGCATCGGGGTCTTTCACCAGCGGATGGGTACGGATGCGCTCCCGCAGGGCCTCTTCGTCCATGGCCGCAAAATCGATGGGGCCGATCAGTCCGTGAACGTTGCGTATGGTCGGCAGGTAAACCGGAATGCCGCCGGAGATCATCAAGGCGCCATGATGGGCGGCCTTGTGGTTGTTGCGGTCGAACAGCACGAGATCGCCGTCGGTAACCAGCGCAGAGAGTGCCACCTTGTTGGAGGTGGAAGTGCCGTTCAGGACGAAATAGGTCTTCTCGGCGCCGAAGATCTTGGCCGCTTCCTTCTGCGCGGCAAGTGCCGGCCCCTCGTGGGTCAACAGGTCGCCGAGGTCGAGCACGGAGTTGTCGAGGTCGTCGCGGAACACCGCTTCGCCCAGATGCTCCATGAACACCCTGCCGATGGGGCTGCGGCTATAGAAGATGCCGCCATTGTGTCCGGGGCAGGTCCAGAGGTGGTTGCCTTCCTCTGCATAATCGACCAGAGCGCCAAAGAACGGCGTTTTCAGCGTCTCGGCATATTGCTTGAGCCGGCTGATAAGGCTCTTGGCGATGAAGGCGGGCGTTTCTTCGGAGAGGAAGACATAGCCATCGATGAAGTCGAGTACCTCCACCGGTACATCCTCGAAGCGCTTGCGGCGGATCAGCAGGATGATCGGGAATTCAAGACCACGCCGGCGCATTAGATTGATGAGGGAAGCGGTCTTGCCCTCGAGCCCCTTCTTGCCCCAGTCGACCAGCATGCAGCCGATGGCGGCATCCGTCTGCACTGCGATCTCTGCGTCTTCGAGATTGCGCGCGCGCACCACTTCAAAGCCGGAGCGTTCGATTTCCTCGACGATCTGGTTGTAGCGGGCGCCCTCCAAATCCTCGTTATCGAAGGTCGGTGTCGCGAATAAAAAATTGAAACGTCTGAAATAATCCATCTGGGTACCCGTTCTTGATCCGGCACGAGGTGTCGACGCATTTCATGACAGGGTTGTGACAGAATGCCGAATGTCCGAGGCACCCGCACAGAATGGTTCCGCCATTCACATGGCAAGATCGTGCAATGTCAAGAATGGCGGAATAGCGGGCAGTCGTTGAAGAGTGACAAGTCGGATAGATCATGCCGAAGCATGCTTGTTCTTTCAATTAGACGCAGTTGCCTCAGCGCTCCACGACAAGGTCGCTAAGAGGCTTCGAGCAGCAGGGCAGAAACAGGCCAGCGTCGATCTCGCGCTGCCTGATGCCGCCGTTGTGGCTCATTTCGACTGATCCGGACACCAGCTTGGACTTGCAGGTTCCGCACACGCCGTTGGAACAGGAAGATGGGAGCCGGATGCTCGACTTCTTTGCGGCGGAAAGAACTGTTTGTTCGGTCGAGACTTCGATCTTCCGATTTTGCTTGGTGAACTCGACCTGGAAGACCTTGCTGGCGGCGACTTGCTCGGCAACAGGTCCTGGTGCGTCGATGACTGCGGCGTCGAAGCTCTCTTCGATATAGCTAGCCGGAGGAACACCCAGGCTTGCTGAAATCGAACGCGCGGCTACCATGAACGGGGCTGGACCGCAGCACATCACCACCCGTTCGGCGATATCGGGAACGGCCAGTTTGAGGTACTCGGGCGTAATGCGGCCGGTCAGCCCAGGCCAATCCGGCTCACCAAGCACGCTTTCCGGCAGGAAATGAAGGCGCAGACCCTTCATGCGGGATGCCAGACACGAGAGCTCCCTGCGAAAAATCAGATCAAGCGGAGTCCTCGATGCGTGAATGAAGATCACGTCGGCCGGCTCGCAGCTATCGGCCAGACTACGGACGATCGACATCACCGGAGTAATGCCGGACCCGCCTGAAAGCAGCAAAAACTTGGCTGCAGTCGTTTTCGGTCGAACGAAGTGCCCCAGGGGCCCCTGGCCCTTCACGGCCGTGCCACTGGTCATGTTGTCGTGAAGCCAATTCGACATCTTGCCGTTCGGGACACGCTTAACTGTAACAGTGAAAGCGTTGGTTCGATGAGGCGAGGAAGAAATGCTGTAGCATCTTGCCTCCGCGTCGTCTCCCGCCGGGAAATCAAAGAGAAAGTACTGGCCGGCTTCGAAGTCGAAACGCTTGCCTTCCGGCGACGCGAACGTGAAGCTCTTCACATCGTGCGTCTCTTGGTGGACGTCGATGCAGACAAGATTCTCGTCGTGCTCCGGGTTCCAGATCTGTGGGGTGGTCTGACCGCGATGCATCTGTGCGAACTCAATACCCATGAGCCCGCATCCGATCGATGTACCACGTCGCGAACTTGTCCAGATTGGTCTCAGAGAACTGCGAATATGGGCCTGGCTGGTAAGCGGGGTCGAGCGCGCCGGCATGCGAACGAGCGACGAGGTCCGCGTCTTGGTCGGTTGTGGCGATCCAGACGTCGGTGAGCTTGTCGAGGTCGTAGTCTTTGCCCTCGACGGCGTCCTTGTGGACAAGCCACTTCGTCCGGACCAGCGTCTTTCCGGCAGAAAGCGGGATGACGATCGCGACAATTGCGTGATCGCCCATGAAGTGGTTCCAACTATTGTGGCCCCAGAGGTGCGTGTCGCCCAGATCCTTGCGGGTCATTTGGCCCAGAGGCTTCGAGACGGCGGCCGTTGCATCGTGCGTCTGAGATTCGCCGGCGCCTGCAATGATCAGGCGCTGGGTCCGGAAATTTGTCGCGCAGTCAACAAGCTGTTCGATTGCCGCCGATGGAAAACCATCCGCTTCCCACGCTTTGGTTTTTTCCTCATATAGACGGAAATGCTCTTCAGCCTGTTCGCGATCTTCCGGGCTGAGCGTTTCGGGGTCGAACCCAAAGTCGAGGTCCACGAAGGATACGCAAAGTTCGGGATGGTTCGCGGAACAGTGGTAGCACTCGCGATTGTTTTCCATCGTGAGCTTCCAGTTGCCGTCTTCAATGACGTCGGTCTGATGCGCAACCTTTGCATTGCGGATGTCGTAGGGTGCCAGACGCTCGATCATAGCCTGTTCGAGGTTGGCAATATCTTCAGGCGGACTATCAGACAGACAGACGTAGATGAGGCCGCCAACGGACTTGAAGTTTACAGGCTTCAGTCCGTGGCAGTTCTTGTCGAAATCCTTACCCATGTGAGGCGCATAGTTTAGCTCGCCGGACAGCTCATAGGTCCATGTGTGGTAGGGACAAACCAGCTTCGATACGATCGTTGTCCCAGAATCGAGTAAACGGGATCCGCGATGGCGACAGACATTATGAAGTACGCGGATTTCACCATCATCGTCGCGCAAGAGGATCAAGCTCGTCTTGCCGATGTCGATTACGGTCGCATCGCCGGCCTCGGGAACGTCGCAATCCAGGCCGATGCAGATCCAGTGCTTGTGAAAGAATACGTCGATGTCGGCATCGAAGACGTCGTCGCGCGTATAGAGGCCCGCCGGCAGCGAGTGACCATTTGCGCGAGCGTCAAGAAGAGCTGAGATCGAGGAAGGCAGCCTGTTTAGCATGATAACCTCTTATGCTTGGTTGATGGCAGTTTGCCCTTGTGCTGTGGCGCTTTCAACGGCATTAATTTTCCATTTCGCATAAGTTAAAGTTATGGGGAGTGAATGGACTTTCGAAGACGCATTCCATCACTGACAGCGCTTATGACCTTGGAGGCGGTAATCCGTCGCAAGAGCTTCACTTTGGCTGCTGTCGAGCTCGGCGTTACTCAGGCCGCGGTAAGTCGCCAAATCGCCGGACTGGAAGAAGACCTCGGGCAGCCGATGTTCGTGCGCAAGCATCGCGCGATCGAACCGACCACTGCCTGCCTCGCCTTAGGGGCCTCGCTCGCGCAGAGTTTTTCGAACATCGCTGATACGATCGAGGTCATCCGCTCGTCAGAGAAGGACGTCGTCACGATTGGCGCAACGGTTGCGTTTTCATCCTTCTGGCTTCTTCCGCGTCTTGCTCAGCTGCGACGGGAAAACGCTGGAATACAGATCCGTGTCGTCTCACAGGACACTCGCATCGATCTTGACGCTGGTGAGATCGATATAGCCATCCGCTACGGCACGCCGCCCTTCAGCGATGGAACGGTTATCGCTTCGCAGAGCGACGTCGTCGTTCCGGTGTGCTCGCCAGACTATATGCGCACCCGTAGCTCGCGCCAGCTTTCCGAGTCGGATGAGTTTATCGAAACGGATGTGCAGGATCGCTCCTGGCTGTCCTGGACGAGGTGGATGGAGAAAACCGGACATTCGTTGAACGTCAAGCCCTCGCTCCGTTTCAACCACTATACCGAGACTATAGCGGCTGCTCGGGCGGGACAGGGAGTGGCTTTGGGTTGGCGTCTTCTTGTTCAAACGTTTCTCGACGATGGAACGCTTGTCGAGCTCGATGAGTCAGAGCTTGTGGCGGACGATCATTACAACGTGCTTCTTCCTCTCAGGATGCGTCGAACCGTCGCTGCGGACCATGCTGCCAAATGGCTGAGCGCCGCCCTCCACCATTGAAGGTCGGCGGCTAGCAAATGGAGTGGTCTTGCAGGCGCTTAGCTGAACGATGCGAGAGGCGCATTCAAGGGCGTCTCGTTGGGAAGCACGCCCAAATCGCCGACACTTCTTTTCCATTTCGCGCACAATGCACCGAATAGAAAAAGGTCGATTCAGGCCGACTTTTGCAGGTCGCTGCTTCGCGGGACCGTCGTGGAAGACGGCAACAGGCCCCACGCGCGCAGCGCGGCTATGGCACTTTCAACGCCTTGCTCCGCCTCTAGTTTCTCCGCGAGCTTTTTGGCGCTCGCGCGCAATTGCGGCGCGTCGGCTGCCAAGATCGCAGCGGCGAGCGTATCGGCTGTCAATTTTTCTCTCGGCAAGGCTCTGGGCGCGACACCCAAATGTTCGAGCCGTGCAGCCCAGAAGGGCTGGTCGCCGAAAACAGGCGTGACGACCGAAGGGATGCCGGCTCTGGCCGCGGCGGCCGTCGTTCCGGCGCCACCATGATGCACGGCCAGGGCCATGCGCGGCAGGAGCCAATCATGCGGGGCGCGCTCAAGGGCAAAAATTGTGCTGCTATCGAAGTCTGCCTTTGCGTTCAGACCTCCCCATCCTGTCGCCAGGACGGCGCGTTTGCCGGTCATCTTGATCGCGGCGAGTACCTTATCGGTAAATCCTGACGCATCGTGATTCAGCATGCTGCCGAAGCCGACGTAAATGAGCGGCGGACCACTCTCCAGAAACTGCATCAGAGCTTCGGATGGCTGCCATTTCTCCCTGCTTTCCAGATACCATGGTCCGGTCACGAGGGTTTGCTCGGGCCAGCTTGCCGAAGGTTCGATCAGTGTCGGGCTGAAGCCGAAAAGGCGCGGATGGTTGAGAAATTTATCCTGAAAGGGTGCAAAGCGCGGGTAGGCTGGCAGCCCTAAAGCAGGCCTGACAATCTCGTTATAGGCGGGCTTCAGGGTCTTCCAGACCAGAAGACGGGCCGCATGGCCGAACGCCTTGTTGGCAAAGCCGGGAAGGCGGTACATCCATGGGGGCAAGGGCAGTGGCGGAGATGTGTGGGACGGCAGTGTCGGCATCAACTGACTTTCGACGACCGGCACCCCAAGCCGCTCTCCCAACGATGCGGCCAGATAATAGACCATGCCGTTGCCGATCAGCAGATCCGCGCCCTGCGCGGCGGCGCGACCCTGTTCAGCCCAGTCGACGGCCATGGCCAGCAACCTGCGACGGGCTTCCGCCATGATCGCGAACGAGGCAAGCCCGCGTTCCATCGTTCTTTGGTCGCTTCGCATCCAGGCGAGAAAATCGCCGTTCAAACAAGCGTAGTCTATGTCGTTTTCCCTCACCAGATCGGCGCAACTTGGGTCGGTAGCAATGCGGACCTGATGGCCCCCCTGCCGCAATCCCAAGGCAAGGGCAACCAGGGGACGGACATCGCCTTCCGTCCCAATGGTGAATATGACGATTCTCATGAACCAACCGCCCCTATGCCGTCATGGCATTTTCGGAGTAGTCGGACGCCCGCAAAACCAGAAATTCGCGAAGCACCTCTGCCTGAACGACGGCACCGATTTCCCGTGCCGGAGCCGGATCGAGCATCTCTTCGTGATGGCAATCGAGATGACGGCGATAAACCCGCCCGCCGACATGGGGGAGCCATGCTTCGGCGCGATAGTTCATCACATCATCGATGGCTTTTCCCTTGCCGCGATTGGCTGAGAAAAAATGCATGTCCAGCTCGGCAAATCCCGGCTTGAATTTCCGGGCAAGACCGAGGTGATGGATGATGATCGCGCGCGCCTTTTCCAGAATGTCGGGTTCATATGTCTGGATTTCATGGATCAGCGGATGATTGCCCATGTCGTACTGGGCAATCAGGTAGTCGTACAGGATGGAGAAGGCGGGCCGGCTGGGGTCGAGTGCCGCTATATCGACATCGACGCCGAGGAAGCCGAGTGCGGCCTGAACCAGAATGACGTCATCCGATGACGCATCACGGATCTTCTGGAGATAGGGATAGGAGTCCAGCAGGCCGAGGAAGGCCACCGTCTCATCCTCCTCCCGCAATTGCCGGGCCATCTCATGAGCGACGAGGCCGCCAAAGGACCATCCCAGGATATGGTAGGGACCATTGGGCTGTATCTTGCGGATGCGGTCGACATAGCGCTCGGCCATTTCCTCGACGGTGTCGGGTAAGGCAGAGGGATCGCTCAGTCCTTCCGATTGCAGAGCATAGATGGGCATGTCCGCCGCGATATGCTCGGCAAGCGAATGGAAGGCCCAGCCCATGCCGAGAATCGGATGGATGCAGAACAGCGGCGCCGAATTCCCCTTATGGCGGATGGGCAGCACCGGATCGAGGTACTCGTTCTTCACAGCGGGATTGCCGATCAGCACGGCAAGGCTGGCAATTGTCGGTAATTCGAAAATAGCTCCCAGCGGAATGGCCGGGTTGATTTTCGAGCGTACGGCGGCGATCATTCTGGCGGCGGCGAGGGAATCGCCGCCGAGCTTGAAGAAGCTGTCGTGGACGCCGACCTCATCGAGCCCGAGCGTTTCGCACCAGATGCGGGCGATCATCTTTTCCGCCTCGCTTCGAGGCGCAACGAAGCCTTCCTGGATCTGCCATTGGGGCGCCGGCAGCGCATGGCGGTCAATTTTGCCGTTCACGTTGAGCGGTATGGTGCTCAGTGTCACATAGGCCGAGGGTATCATATGGCTGGGCAAGCTGTGGGCCAGTCTGGCGGAGACATCAGGCCCGTCGACCGCCTCGCCATGCGCCGAGACCAGATAGGCGACAAGCCGTTTGCCCTGGCCCGGATCCTCGCGAAGAATGACGACGGCCTGGCGGATTTCAGGCTGGGAAACGAGAGCGGCCTCGATCTCGCCAGGCTCGACGCGAAAGCCGCGGATCTTGATTTGATGGTCGTTCCGGCCAAGATATTCCATCACGCCGTCACCGCGCCAGCAGGCCATATCGCCGGTGCGATACACGCGGCTGCCATCGCCCACGAACGGGTCGGGCAGAAAGCGCTCCTGCGTGAGGTCGGGTCGGTTGAGGTAGCCTTTCGCAACCCCCGCGCCGCCAATGTAAAGTTCTCCGGCAAAGCCGGGCGGCAGGGGGGCGCCGTTGCGGTCGAGAACATAGAGCCTGGTGTTCCAGATCGGGCGGCCGATCGGGGGCGCGTCGAGATCCTTACCCTTCAGCGGCATCGCGGTGGACCAGATTGTGGTTTCCGTCGGACCATAGACGTTCAGCACCGCATGATCGAACCGTGCCATCTTATGGGCAAGGTCAGCCGGAAGCGCTTCGCCGCCAACCACCGGGCGCAGGCCGCGCACGCCATTGCCGTGATCCTCGAGCAAGGCACGCCACAGCGATGGTGTCGCTTGCATGATGGTGGCCTTCGACTGCTTGAGAAGCTGTGCAAGAGCCGCCGGATCCCGCACGGTTTCACGGGTGGCGATGATAGTGCGTGCGCCCGCCAGCAGGGGTAGATAAAGCTCAAGTGCGGCAATATCGAAGGCGATGGTGGTGACGGCCAGAAGACGATCCTCTGACGTCATCTTCAGAAGATCCTGCATGGCGAACAGGAAGTTCGTCAGCGCGCGATGTGGGATCTCCACCCCCTTCGGCCGTCCGGTGGAGCCCGATGTGAAGATGACATAAGCCCTGTCGTCGGGGGAAGGCGTTCCGGTCACCAGATGCGGAGAGCAATCCTCCGGATGGTCGAGGAGCACCGTCGGGATACCCTCCACCGGAAGCTTGGCGGCAGCCTCGCTTGTGCTGATGATCGCGCTCGGCTTGGCGTCCTCGAGAATGATGCCGATACGGCTTGGCGGATCGGAGGGATCTAGCGGCAGATAGGCCGCACCCGCCTTGAGTACGGCGAGCAGACCGACGAGCATCTGCTCCGAGCGGGGAGCCGCCACAGCCACCAGATCGCCACGGGCGACACCGCGCTTGCTCAGAAGGCCAGCCCAGTTGTCCGAAGCGGCATCCAGTTCAGCATAGGTCAGCTTCTTGTCATCGAAGGCAACAGCAATAGCATTCGGATTGTTGGCTGCCTGCTGGCGGAAAAGTTCCGGCCATGTGAGATCGGGGACCGCACGAGCCGTATCGTTCCATTCCACCAGGACCTTTTGTCTCTCCTCATCCGAAAGCAGGCTGAAGGAACTTAATTTCTGACCGGGCTCCGTCAGCAGCGTGTTCATCATCTGCGTAAAGCGCGCCTCGTGCGACTGTAGCTCTTCCAGGCTGTAGAGCCCTGGATTGGCATCGAAATCGATGCGCATCTCGCTGCCGTCGCCACGATCATAGGCGAAGATCGTCATGTCGTTCATAGAGCCATTGGACAGGTTGTGAATGGTCGTCGGATGGCCGGCGAAGCGAAGATCGTAGTCGAAGGGCTCGATATTGACGCCGAGCCAGGCGATCTGCTCGTCGTGGCGCAGGAGAGCGAGATCCCGCCGCATGTCTTCGTAGCGATAGCGCTGGTAGCGCAGCGCCCGCATCATCTGTTGCGAGACCTGCTTGACGAGATCCTGCAGCGTCAGTTCGGGCGAGAGCTTGAAACGCAGCGGAACGGCGTTGGCCATCATGCAGGGGATGCGGCGCATGGCCGGGTTTATGCGCGCGGTCAGCATCGTCAGTATGACCAGATCTTCGTAATCAGTCGCCCGCGCATAGTAAGCTGCGACGAGCGCAATCAGCATTTGCGGTACCGAGGCGCCCAGGTCCTTTGCGACGTTGCCAAGTGTATGGGCATTTTCGGCGCTCAGATAGGTGCTGTGGCGTAGCAGGCCGCCTGTCTGCGTCGCGCGTCGTTTGGCGAGCGTTGGGGGCGGAGGGGTTTGCCGGAGCTGGTCCGTCCAATAGGCGCGGTCGCGCTCGAAATGCTGCGACGTTCGGTAGGCCCGATCGGCCTCCAGCATCTCTTCCAGCGTGCCATAATCGACCGGCGCGGGCTCTCGCCCTTCTTCCAGTGCCGTATAGATTTCCGCGACACGGCGTGACGACAAGCCGGCCGTGAAGCCATCAAAGGCGATGTGATGCGCCCGCTGGAACCATAGCCAGTGATCGGCGGCAAGCTTGAGGAGCGCGCTGTTCCACAATCTGTCATGCGCAAGATCAAGCGGAGCCAGCACTTCGGCCGCCATCCAGGCTTCCGCTGCCTTTCGCGGCTCCTCGGTAGCGGAAAAATCGACCACGCTGAAGTCGCCCTCGAATTCTTCCATCACGAGCTGATAAGGCTGGCCCTCGATCTCGTGAATGCGAAGCTGGGTGGCGTCGATCTCTTCCGTCAATTGGCGCAATGCCCGCCGAAAATTTTCCGGGTTCACCGGCCCGTGGATCTCGACAGATTCTGCAAGATTGAAGATAAGGCCGGCCGCCCCGACCTTCTCGCCGATCCACATGCCGGCCTGCGCCGGAGAAATCGGGAGACGTCTCTCCTTCCTAGTCATTCTTAAATCCTTAAATCCATGTCTCTCTTTGAAACCCTGCTGTAGAGAACGGCGGCGGATGCAGAACGGGTTTGGGTTGCTGCTTCAGACCGCGTAGATGCCGAACAGCCCGTTGATCGGACAGTTTCTTCCCATGGCGCAGTCCCCATATCGCCAGATTGTCGTCTGGTCTGTGTTCAACGCACGCGTCATTTTGAAACCTTTCAGCGTGGAATAGGCCGTCTTCACCGAAGTGAAGCCCAGTGAGGGTCTGATCGATCTCCTTGACTTGCCAGGGTTCGCCACCGCTATACCGCTGACGAACTGCAACTTATGGTTTGTTACGTCGCTCTGGCACTTCGCCTTCTTGCTCCTGTCGGCAATGGCCGTGCCGAAGGCTGGAATTCTGCCGGTAAGAGGGATCCGCGGCTCGTCATCGCTCGTCAGCCCAGGCAGGTACTTGCCCGGAGAATATTCGCTGGCTCTGGCGGCGTGGAACGGGGGATGCATGTCGATACCATGGCTGCGCGTGTTAGAAATGCCTTCAAGGCCGCAGTTGTTTTCGAGGCCAACGTGATGCCAATGCGTCGCCCAAAAAATGCCCAAATCGCGCATCAACGCTCCTGCCAAAGGTTACCGTAGCCAGATTCGGCAAGCCACGAATTTTGCAGCGGAGTCTGGTCAGGCAGTGCAAAGAGAGCGCACCGCACCTCGCTTTTTGCAGGCGCCGTCAATGTGCGGAAATTGCCTTCACTGTCCGACAACATGACCCTTCTTCTCCAGCAGGCCCAATACTTCGACACTTTGCGCACAATGCGCGAGATCGCCTCCGGCCGCCAGTATGCGTCGATCATTCGGACTAAGTTACTGTTTTAGCATAAATAAATTAATGATTGCGCTGCAGCGCAATGTAATTTCGTGCAAAATCTTGCATAGCCGAAGAGTGGGGATTGCAGTATCCTGCACAAATGAAGCGTGTCTCATTGAAAACCAAGTTTGCGGTGCCGATCGCAATCTTGCTGCTGATGGCGGGCCTATGGGGCCTGGCAACCTCATGGACGGAAAGGGAAGCGCTCGCGCGGCTAGGAGCGAGTGCAGGACTCGTTGCCCGTCAGCAAAGCCGGTTTATCGATAGTGAGCTGGCAAAGTATCGGCTGCTCCCCGTGGCGCTTGGGGAATACAGCGATCTTGAAGATGCCTTGGCCAGCGGATCGCCTGCCGTAGCGGCACGCCTCAACGAGAAGCTTGCATTCCTGGCGTCGCAGACTGGCGCGCCTGTCATTTACATCATCGACGGCAATGGGCGGGTCATCTCTGCCTCGAATGCCGATACACCGGAAAGCTTTGTCGGTCGCAACTATGGGTTTCGTCCCTATTTTACCGAAGCATTGTCCAACGGTTCGGCAGAGTATTATGCCGTTGGCGATCTCAGCGGACGCCCGGGCCTGTTTCTTTCACGGCGGGTCGGCAATGCGCAGGGTGCGCTCGGAGTGGTGGTCGTCAAGTACGAGTTTCAAGCGCTGCTTCATGTCTGGGCGGATGATCCAGGCCAAACCTTCGTGATTGATCCGCGCGGTATTGTCCTTGCGTCCACCGATCCGGAAGAGGAGCTGCGTACTTTCCGGCCGCTTTCAGCGGTTGATCGCGCGCAGATTGAACAGAGCGGCCAGTTCAATCATATGCCGTTGGAGCCTAGCCGCCATAGCTTCGATGCGCACGGAATGATGCGTGATCCGTCGGGCGCGGTGCTGATGCCTGTCGAGGAGCCGATCGCCGAGACGAAGTTGAGGCTGATCCATGTGGTCGGGGCCGCGCCGGCGTTAGGCGAGGCACACGACCTTGCCTGGTTGATCTCAATTGCCGCAACCATTGTCTTGGTTGCTCTTGCCGTCACGATTTATTGGCGCGTGACCCGTGCGGTGCGGATCGCCGCGGACCGGGCGGTGCTTGAAGCCGCCGTCGCGACGCGCACCGCCGAGTTGAGCGCCGAGATGGCCGAACGCGAACACGCAGATCGCCGCTTTCGCGAGGCGCGAGAAGAGCTCGCGCAGGCAAACCGGCTGGCCTCCCTCGGTTCGATCACCGCCGGCCTGATACATGAGATCAATCAGCCCGTGGCGACGATCCGCACCCTTGCAGAAAACGCGCAGCATCACCTGGCAAATGCCCGCATGGATCGTGTTGCCGCCAATCTGGCCACGACAGTCGACCTGACGGCCCGCATCGGTGCGATCACGCAGGAAATGCGGCGTTTTGCGCGGCGCGGGAAGGGGGAGACCGGCCGGGTATCCCTCGATGGGATGATCGAGGGTGCGCTGCTTCTGATCGGCGATCGCTTTCGCAATGCGCAGGTGCGGCTTGATTTGCCGAAGCCCGGCCAGCTGGATGTGCTTGCCAATCGGGTCCAACTGGAACAAGTGCTTGTGAACCTGCTCCAGAATGCGCTGGACGCGGTGACAGGCCGTCCCGATCCGCGCGTTGTCGTGAGTGTCAACGAGGATGAGACATCGGCCACGCTTGTCGTTGCCGACAACGGCCCTGGTATCGATCCCGAGTTGGGCGAAAAGATATTCAGTCCGTTCGTGACCAGCAAACCCGACGGTCTGGGTCTTGGGCTCGGTATCGCGCGCGACATTGTTGCCGAGCTGGGCGGCACGCTCAAAATCATGCCGTCCTCTCTCGGAGGCGCGGCTTTTGCTGTTAAGGTAAGACGAGCATGACACAGATCGAAACGTTGCGCGTAATGCTCGTCGATGACGATGATGCCTTTCGTGTCGCACTGGCGGATTCGTTTGCAATCGCCGGGCTCGATATCGAGACCTATAGCGACGGGCACTCCGCTTTGGCGAGCCTGAACGCCGACTTTCCCGGCATTCTCGTCACCGATATCCGCATGCCGCGCGTGGATGGGCACGGCGTGCTGGATGCCGCTCTGGCCCGTGATCCGGAACTGCCGGTCATCCTGATGACGGGGCATGGCGATATTGCCATGGCGGTGGCTGCGCTGAAGCAGGGAGCGTTCGATTTCATCGCGAAGCCGTTTGCCACCGATCATATGATCGCCAGCGTGCGCCGTGCACTTGAGATGCGCCGTCTGGTACTTGAAAATCGCCGCCTGCGCCAAGCGGCGGCCGAGGCCGAAGAGAGTTTGCCATTGCTTGGCGAAACGCCCGTCATGGTTCGGCTGCGTGAGACCATTCGCCAGCTGGCGAGCGTCAATGTCGACGTGCTGATCGAAGGTGAGACCGGGACGGGCAAGGAACTCGTCGCGCAGCTCCTGCATCGCTGGAGTGCGCGCCGCGCCCGGCGCTTCGTGGCCGTGGACTGCGCGGCTCTGCCCGACGCTATCGCTGACGACGCGCTGTTCGGCAACCGGCTCCAGCGCGGGCGGATCGCCGATGCGGACCGAGGCACGCTTTTTCTGGACGAGATCGACAGCATGTCGTCGGCATTGCAGGGGAAACTGTTGCGGGTGGTCGAAGAGCGCGAGCTGCCCTCGGTTGGGGGGGAGCCGCGCGCCGTCGATTTGCGGATCGTTGCCGCGGCCAAGGACCATCTTGCCGGCGCCGTCGCAAATGGGCGCTTTCGCTCCGACCTTCTCTACCGGCTCGAGACGGTGCGGTTGCGAATTCCGCCTCTGCGCGAGCGGCGGGCGGATGTCGGGCTGCTTTTTGCCTATTTCATCGGTGAGGCCGCCAAACAGTTCGGGCGCCCGCGCCCGGCGATCAACGCCGCGATCGAAGCGCGGTTGATCTCGGACAACTGGACCGGCAATGTTCGCGAGTTGCGAAACTTCGCAACGCAAACCGTGCTCGGTCTCGGGCTTGCCAACGACAGCGATGGCGACCGGCTTTCACTTTCCGAGCAGATGGATCGCTTCGAGATCGGGATCATCCAGGCGGCGCTCAACCGCGCCCAGGGAGATGTGGGCCAGGCCGCCGAAGCCCTCAAGCTGCCGCGGCGAAGCCTTTACGCCCGACTGCAGCGCCATGGTATCGATGGGGCGGCTTTCAGGAACCGCAGCTGATAGGGTGAATGAGATTGCAGGGCCTCCCGAAAGAGCATGATCGTCTCGCGATTCATTGATTGGCGATTTGCACCGGGAGCCAGGCAACCGAGCAATGGCAGATAGTGTTGGCTTGTCGCTGCCTCCATCAGTATCGTCGATCTGATCCAATTTCGGTCGGTATCGATACTGCGGAGGGGTGGTGATGGAAGAGTGTGACCTGATCATGAAAGGCGGGATCACCTCCGGTGTGGTCTATCCCCATGCGATCGCGGAGATCGCGACACGCTACCGGCTTCGCAATATTGGCGGCACCTCGGCCGGTGCGATCGCGGCGACTTTTGCAGCCGCGGCGGAATATCATCGGCAGGCGGAAAACGGCAGCATGGCGGGTTTCGACAAAATCCGGGACGTCGCCGGAACGCTGGCAAGCGACATGGGAACGCTGTTTCAGCCGTCGCCGAAGATGAAGCCTCTCTACGGCCTGATGATTGCCGCAATCGAGGCTGGCGAGAACGGCAACAAACTGCTGGCTGTTATCGGGGCGAATTTTAGGATCTTTGCCAGGCAATGGATGCTTGGGGCGATCGTCGCGCTCGCCGGTGTCATCGGCGGGATTTTGCGCGAAGACCTCTGGCTTGCTCTGTTCGCCATCGTCCTGAGCCTGTTGCTATCCATCGGATGTGTCGCTTACAGGCTCTATCGCCTTTTGACCATCGACCTGCCGAACGAGAACTACGGTCTCTGCCCCGGCTTGACGCAGAATGGCAGCAAGGGTCCGGCATTCACCGACTGGATGGCCGACCGGATTGACGAAATTGCCGGCAATGTCGGTCGCGACGGAAGGCCGGATAGGCCGCTGACAGTGGGGCAATTGCAGGCCCATGGCGTGAGCGTTGCCGCAATGACCACGGATCTGTCGACTGGCCGTCCATACCAATTGCCCTTGCGGACCCATATTCACTATTTCAGCAAGAGGGAATTCGAGGAACTCTTTCCAAGCCGCGTGGTTAGTTATCTCGTGCGTGAGCAGGACCGCCTGGAAACGAGGCGGGACGATATCCCGGATGACCTCTACAAGCTGCCTGTCGACAACGATATGCCCGTCCTCCTGGTGGCGCGAATGTCGCTTAGCTTTCCCGGTCTGATTCGTGCCGTTCCACTCTATCGCTTCGATGACGAGATCAAGCCCGAAGACGATTCCACATCTGAAAATAGCGATTATCGAATCCGCAAATGCATTTTTTCGGACGGCGGCATTTCCAGCAATTTCCCGATCCACTTTTTCGATGAATTCCTGCCGGGCCGTCCGACATTGGGGATCACACTCGCCGAATATAGCGAGGAACGTCATCACCGGCTGAGGGTCTGGCTGCCGAGCAACGCGCGTACCCGGACGACCGCGTTGCCGGTGCGTGCCATCGATGGTGTGCTTGGTTTTCTGATGTCCATCGTGGATACGGCCAAGGACTGGCAGGACACGCTGCAGACGAAACTTCCAGGCTATGCTGAACGCATCGTGGAAATAAGGCTGGAGAAGAACGAGGGCGGCATGAACCTTAAGATGCCGCCGGCTATGATCGAAAGGCTCGCCGGATATGGCCGCGACGCCGGCCGCCGGCTTGTCGAGGATTTCGATTTCAACGAACACCGCTGGCGGCGTGCCTTGTCCTTCATGTCGAAGCTTGAGGAGGAGCTGGCGAGCCTTGCCGACAGCTACGCCAAACCGGCGCCCGGCGGGAAGCATAGCGAATATAGCCTTCGCGACGTCTTGCTCGACTACCGGGCTAAGAGCTACGAGAACCCCTCGCAATGGCGACTTAACGTTCTCTCGGCTTTCGTGGAAAAGCTGAACGTCATGGGAGAGGATGCGGCAAGGGCAATGCAGGACCCAAAGCGCAAATGCGTTCGCGAGGGAAACGTGCCGCACATCGACGCCCGCATCCGGCTTATTGCCGATGCCGACCGCGTGCCGGCCGGTTCGGGCGGAGGCGAGGCCGATTGACGAGGTTGTTGGATGTCTATCCTCTAAAACGCGCGGGAGCGATTGAATATTCGGCGGCAAGAGCGGCGTCTCGGCCCGATAGAGCGCTTCACGGAATCACTGAAGCGCTCTAGCTTTTTGTTTCTACGCAATTTCGGACGGAAAACCGCTACGCACTTTTCCTGGAATTGCTCTAGTGATCGCATCAACACGGGCCTTGCACGGCGCGGGAAGCATTCGCCATCAAGGCCGATGTTTGCGCAAGGGCCCGCCATGCCCATCGATATGAGTTTGCCACACCTCGGTGGCTCCGAGAATACGGACCGGCAGCATCCCATTGTCGGCATGGAACTGTTTCGTTGCCTCTTTCGATGGAGGACACCCCAATATGCTCAAATTCCGCGTTACGTTGCGCGGTAGTCTTCAGCGCACACCCGTCTGCAGATCCGCCTCATCGGCGAGAATGGAGGCGGCCTCGTTCAGCAGGACGTCCTTTGCGTTCTTGCGGGCCTTTTCAAGGGCAATATCAGCACTCAGGCTCCGCTCGTTCGCCTGCAGGCCGTCGTCTTCACCGGTGTCCACACCGTCGTTTATTTTCTCACGTGACTTAAGACGATTTGCCTGTGCAAGCAGTTCATTGCGACGTTCGGTTTCATTGAGGGAGATAACCCGTTTCTCGCGCTGCGCCTTCAGTTCGGCGATGTCGTCTAGAAAGCGCTGGAAATCCGGATCGTTCTGCATGCGGGCATCGTGGCGGCTTTGCAGTTGCGGCAGCAATGCCTTTATATCGCCATCGGGCTTATAGTTGGCTGGCTTGACCTCAGTCCACGGCAGAGCATTGTCATAGCTCGCCTCGCCAAAGGTCTTAGGGTCCGAAAGGCCCGGCAGGCTGATGTCAGGCGTCACGCCGCGCAGCTGTGTCGTGCCGCCATTGACACGGAAAAACTGGGCAACCGTCAATTTCAGCTCGCCGAACTTCGGCTTGCTGTTGCGGGCCACCTGGTCGAGATTGACCACGGTCTGCACGGTGCCCTTACCAAAACTGGGTTCGCCGACAATCACCCCTCGACCATAGTCTTGTATCGCTGCGGCAAAAATCTCGGAGGCCGATGCCGAGCCGCGATTGATCAACACGCCAACCGGACCAGTCCAGGCAGGCACGGGAAGATCGTCGCTTTCCACGTCGACCTTGCCGTCCGCATCGCGTTGCTGAACCACCGGGCCTTTGCCAACGAACAGGCCGGTCAAATCGATCGCTTCGGACAGCGAACCACCGCCATTGTTGCGCAAGTCGATCAAAACGCCGTCGACCTTGTCTTGGTTGAGCTCAGTAAGAAGCTTGGCGACATCGCGGCTTGCGCTTCTGTAATCCTTGTCGCCTTTTCGACGCGCTTCGAAGTCCTCATAAAACGCCGGCAGAGTGATCACACCAATTTTGCGCGTGGCGTCGCCATCCTTTACCGACAGGATGGTCTTCTGGGCAGCCTGCTTTTCGAGGCTGATCTTATCGCGCACCAGGCTGATAAGGCGATGTTTGCCATCCGGCCCGGCATCCGCTGGCAAGATATCCAGGCGCACGACCGAACCCTTCGCGCCACGGATCATCTGCACGATTTCGTCAAGGCGCGTGCCGACCACTTCCTTTATCGCGCCGTTTTCGCCTTGACCGACACCGGTAATGCGGTCACCGACCGCAAGCTTACCGGACAATTGCGCCGGGCCGCCGGCCACGAGTTCACGGATCGTCGTGTAGTCGTCTCTTTCCTGCAAGACCGCGCCGATACCAACCAGCGACAGCTTCATGGAAATATCAAATTCAGCCGAAGCGCTGGCACCGAAATAGTCGGTATGCGGGTCAACCGACGTTGTGTAGGCGTCCATGAATGACTGGAACACATCGTCGCTTTTGTACTTGTAGGCACGATCGAGGGAGTTTTTGTAACGTTTGTCGAGCGTATCGCGAATGGCCGCGTCAGTCTTGCCCGCCAGTTTCAAGCGCAGCCAGTCGCTCTTGACGCGTTTGCGCCACAGCTCATTGCTTTCCGCATCGGATTTCGGCCAAGGCTCCTTGTCGCGAATCAGGGGATAGTCTTCCTGCACACTGAAGTCGAATTTCTGGCCGAGCAGGCTGCGCGCGTAGCTCATGCGATCGACGACGCGCTGCTCATAAACGTTGAAAACGGAAAACGGGATATTCAAGTCTTCCCGATTGATGGCGTCATCGATCTTGGTGCTACTGGCCATGAACGTGTCGATATCCGTCTGCAGGAAGATGGCACGGTCCGGATCCAGAGACTTGATAAACCGGTTCATGACCTTGACCGACAAGGCATCATCAAGCGGAACGGGCTTATAATGGAAACGCTCGAGAAATTGCGCGCTCAAATGAGCAGCTTGTGCCTGTTGCTCTAACGGCGTCAAAACTGGCGGCGAGCCGGCTTCCAGGGCGTATGCCGACGGCGCAATTGCCAGGAATATGCAGAGGAAACCGTATTGTATACGCATTGAACTTTGATCCGATTCTCAACGTTGAGTGTTTAATGTGTAATGTTGGTGGAACAATTATGGTTTTTTGGCAACTAGACTAATGCTCTTCCAGAAAGATTTCCGGAATGCCTCCGCCCGGCAATACGTCAATCTGATGAAGTTTCCTGACGATATCTCTGTCTCTTCGCCAAGTTTGAGCGTGCGCGGGTCTGGCAGTCAAGATATCAATAAATAAACATATGTTTATATGTGTTGACACCGCGAACTCAAATTCGCGCTCGAAGCCTATTGGTCCGGTAAGAGCGATAAAGCGACATTGCTTGATGACGTGAGGAAACTTCGGGCCGACAACTGGAAGCTCCGGCGTTCGGCCCATCTGGTCCCTCACCGGTTATTCCCCACCAATTTCTGATGGGTCCCTATCATAGTCGTTGACGAGAATTTAACCTCGTCTACTATATGTAGTGTTCGAGGTTCTTCCGATTCGCAAGGATTGGAGGCTAAGACGGGAATACGGTGCGTGACCGCCCATTATGGGCGCCGCAATGCCGGAGCTGCCCCCGCAACTGTAAGCGGCGAGCATCTATCCACTGAAAGCCACTGAAGCATGATGTTTCGGGAAGGCGAGGATGGATGCAACGACCCGCGAGCCAGGAGACCTGCCTCAAACAAAACGTCCACGGGCGGGGTGTCCGGAAGGTCGCGTTTATGTGCGGAATGAGCTCCGCATATGCCGCTGCCCCCGTATGTCCCGCATGAGCCAACTTCGGGGTGAAGTCCATGTCCAGTTTGTCAGTCAAGCGCAAGCGCGAGTAACCGGGCCTAGCCGCGCGTCGTCGAGGCGCGTCCATCCTCATTTCAGATTTTTCGCACGGGCATCGACGGATGCCTGATCGATCCCGCATGTCTTTCGAACTCATACGAGGAAAATTATGAGCATTACCGTCTATAGCAAGCCCGCTTGCGTCCAGTGCACGGCCACCACCCGCGCGCTCGATCGACAGGGGATCGAATATCAGGTCGTGGATGTCTCCACGGATACCGCCGCCTATGAACTTGTCCAGGGACTTGGTTACAGGCAGGTGCCTGTGGTCGTCGCCGGCGAACAACACTGGGTGGGATTCCGGCCCGACATGATCAGCGCGCTTGCCTGATGGGAGAACCATCGATGGGCCAGATCGTCTATTTCTCCAGCCGGTCCGAGAACACTCATCGTTTCGTTCAGAAGCTTGGTCTTCCAGCGTTGCGCATCTCCCAGAACGCAGTGGGCCTTCTTCATATCCGGGAGCCCTTCGTCCTCATTCTCCCGACCTATTCGGGCGATGGCGGCAAGGGAGCCGTTCCAAAACAGGTGATCCGTTTCCTCAACGAGATGGAAAACCGATCGAACATCCGGGGTGTGATCGCCGCGGGCAACAGCAACTTCGGAGCGACCTTCGGGATCGCCGGCGACATCATCTCCGCCAAATGCCATGTGCCGTATCTTTACAGGTTCGAGCTGATCGGCACGGAAGAGGACGTCGCCAATGTCAGAGATGGATTGGAACGATTTTGGACACGCTCACACTCGAACGCCCGGTGAAGGCCATCGAAACGCAGCTCGACTATCATGCGCTGAACGCGATGCTGAACCTTTACGACGAGGATGGCAAAATCCAGCTCGACAAGGACCGGCTGGCGGCGAAGCAGTATTTTCTCCAGCACGTCAACCAGAACACCGTCTTCTTTCATAACCTCAGGGAGAAGCTCGATTATCTCGTGACCGAGGGCTATTACGAGCGCGAGGTTCTCGACCAGTACTCCTTCAATTTCGTGCGCGATCTCTTCGATCACGCCTATGCGAAGAAGTTCAGGTTCCCGACATTTCTCGGGGCCTTTAAATATTACACCAGCTACACGCTGAAGACCTTCGACGGGAAGCGTTACCTCGAGCGCTACGAGGACCGCATCTGCATGGTGGCGCTGACCCTGGCGCAGGGCAATGAATCCCTGGCTAAGGACATGGTCGACGAAATCATTGCCGGCCGCTTCCAGCCAGCGACCCCGACCTTCCTCAACGCCGGCAAGAAGCAGCGCGGCGAACTGGTCTCCTGCTTCCTGATGCGCGTCGAGGACAATATGGAGTCCATCGGACGCTCGATCAACTCGGCGCTTCAGCTTTCCAAGCGTGGTGGCGGCGTCGCACTGTCACTCACCAACATCCGCGAAGCCGGCGCGCCGATCAAACATATCGAAAACCAGTCATCCGGCATCATTCCGGTGATGAAACTGCTGGAAGACAGCTTCTCCTACGCCAACCAGCTCGGTGCGCGGCAAGGGGCGGGCGCGGTCTATCTGAACGCGCATCACCCCGACATCATGCGGTTCCTCGACACCAAACGCGAGAATGCCGACGAGAAGATCAGGATCAAGACGCTGTCGCTCGGCGTTGTCGTCCCCGACATCACCTTCGAACTCGCGAAGAACAATGAGGACATGTACCTGTTCTCGCCCTACGACGTCGAACGCGTCTATGGGGTGCCGTTCACGGAAATTTCCGTGACGGAGAAGTACCGCGAAATGGTGGCCGACAACCGTATCCGCAAGAAGAAGATCAAGGCGCGCGAATTTTTCCAGGTGATCGCCGAAATCCAGTTCGAGAGCGGCTATCCCTACATCATGTTCGAAGACACGGTGAACCGCGCCAACCCGATCGCCGGGCGCATCACCATGAGCAACCTTTGCTCCGAAATCCTTCAGGTGAGCGAGGCTAGCACCTACAGGGACGATCTTTGCTATGAGCATATGGGCAAGGATATTTCCTGTAATCTCGGTTCCTTGAACATCGCCGCAGCCATGGATTCAGACAACTTCGGCAAGACGATCGAGACGGCAATACGAGCGCTGACGGCAGTCTCCGACATGAGCCACATCTCGTCGGTGCCCTCGATCGAAAAGGGCAATGACGAAAGCCATGCGATCGGCCTCGGCCAGATGAACCTGCATGGCTATCTCGCTCGCGAGCGAATTTTCTATGGCTCCGAAGAAGGCGTCGATTTCACGAATATCTATTTCTATATCGTGACCTATCACGCCATCCGCGCGTCCAACCGCCTGGCAATGGAAAGGGAGCGCAGCTTCAAGGGGTTCGAGAATTCGAAATACGCCTCTGGCGACTATTTCGACAAATACACCGAACAGGAATGGAAGCCTGCAACGGAGCGGGTGCGGACACTGTTCGAAACTGCCGGCATCGACATTCCGACGCAGGAAGACTGGCTGGAGCTGAAGCAGGCCGTGATGACATCGGGCCTCTATAACCAGAACCTGCAGGCGGTGCCGCCGACGGGATCCATCTCCTACATCAACCACTCGACCTCCTCTATCCATCCGATCGTCTCGAAGATCGAAATCCGCAAGGAGGGCATGATCGGCCGCGTCTATTATCCGGCTGCCTTCATGACCAACGACAATCTCGACTACTATCAGGATGCCTACGAAATCGGGCCTGAGAAGATCATCGATACCTATGCTGCTGCCACCCAGCATGTCGATCAGGGACTGTCGTTGACGCTGTTCTTCCGCGACACCGCGACGACCCGCGACATCAACAAGGCGCAGATCTACGCCTGGAAGAAGGGCATCAAGACCATCTACTACATCCGCCTTCGCCAGATGGCGCTGTCCGGCACGGAAGTGCAGGGCTGCGTGTCCTGCGCACTCTGATACCCTGGGGAACAAGATGAACATCCAACTGAAAACCAACACGCCGAAGCGTTCCAAAGCAGTGCGCGCCATCAACTGGAACCGCATCGAAGACGACAAGGATCTGGAGGTCTGGAACCGGCTGACAGGCAACTTCTGGCTGCCGGAAAAGGTGCCACTCTCAAACGACATCCCTTCCTGGGCGACGCTGAAACCCGAGGAGCAGCAGCTTACCATCCGCGTCTTCACCGGCCTGACGCTTCTCGACACGATACAGAACGGCGTCGGTTCGGTGACGCTTATGGCGGATGCGGAGACGTCTCATGAAGAAGCGGTGCTGTCTAACATCTCCTTCATGGAGGCGGTACATGCGCGGTCCTACTCATCGATCTTCTCGACGCTGTGCCAGACGCCGGATGTCGACGACGCCTATCGCTGGTCGGAGGAGAACGAGTTCCTGCAACGCAAATCCGCACTGATCATGGAGCAATATGCCTCCGGCGATCCGCTGAAGAAGAAGGTCGCCAGCGTCTTTCTCGAAAGCTTCCTTTTCTATTCCGGCTTCTATCTGCCGATGTTCTGGTCAAGCCGGGCGAAACTGACGAATACCGCCGACATGATCCGCCTCATCATCCGAGACGAGGCCGTGCACGGCTATTACATTGGCTACAAGTTCCAGAAGGGCCTGGATCGGCTGCCGGAACCGCGCCGGCAGGAGATCAAGGACTTTGCTTTCGACCTGTTGCTCGAGCTCTATGACAATGAGACAAAATACACCGAAGCGCTCTATGACGACGTCGGCCTGTCGGAGGACGTCAAGAAATTCCTGCACTACAATGCCAACAAGGCCCTGATGAACCTCGGTTATGAAGCATTGTTCCCGCCCGAGGCTTGCAAGGTCAATCCGGCGATCCTGTCGGCGCTCTCGCCGAATGCGGACGAGAACCATGACTTCTTCTCAGGCTCGGGATCGTCCTATGTTATCGGCAAAGCGGTGGCGACCGAGGATGAGGATTGGAACTTCTGATTTCATATCTGTCAGTCAGCGAGGACCGCACGACGATTAGGCCTTTGCAGATCAAGGATAAGTTTAACGTGGATTCTGCCAGCCGGCCGCTTCAGCCGCAGTCGGCTGGCGAGTGGCTTTCGCGGTATCCTCGCCAAGGCGATGGTCCGCAGCCAGCTCGACGTCGGGTTGATCTCTTCGGCCCGGACTGAGTTGTTTCATCAAAATTTCCCGACACCCTTGGGTCGTTTCATGAAGTTGTGCGTTTAGCTCAGGAGAAACCGAGCCATCCAGGAGGCTATTATGACCAAGACATTTGATCTATCCGACTTTTCCGAAGAGGAACTCACCTCTATCATCGAAGAGGCAAGGAACTTGCGGGACGTCAGACGCGAGACCCGTGATCGGGAGCTTACAATAGGTAAGGATGGCTCGAAGGGGCAGGATGTGACGGACCCTGAGCACGGCGTCATCCCCACGCCGACACCGCGTGACGTCAAGGATGAAGGTCCGGCGCACGGCGTTCCAAAATAAAGACTGCGAGCGTGCGACGGGGCGGCGGCAAAATCGCGCGCGGGCATATAGCGGATTGGCCGCAACAATTCTCATCCCTTTTGCAGCTTTGGCGACCCCTGGAGGCGTCCGATGAGCGTCGAACTCGCCTGGTTGAGGCCGACCACATCCGCTGAAATGCCATGCGCCTTGAAGCGCTGCACGACTTTATCGAGGGCTGCGACCGCGGTGATATCCCAGAAGTGCGCTTCTGATACGTCGATCAGAACTGTCATGCCGCTCACGTCCTGAATATGGAAGGCTTCGATGAAGACATCCGCGGACGCGAAAAAGACCTGACCCGAAACGCGATATGTCAAACGACCGGCCGAAGCATCCTTTTCGGTTTCCACCCGCAATAGGCGGGCGACCTTGGAGGTGAAGAAAACGCCGCTCAAAAGGACGCCCACGGTCACGCCCAGGGCCAGATTGGTGCTGAATACCGTAACGAGAACGGTCGCGACCATGACTGCACTCGACATTCTGGGATGAATGACGACCGCGCGCAATGACGACCAATCGAACGTGTCGATCGACACCATCACCATGATGGCCGCGAGTGCCGCCACGGGAACCTGAGACACCCATGGTTTCAGCAGGACCATCAGTACCAGCAGAAAGGCCCCCGCAAACAGGGTGGAGAGACGTCCGCGTCCGCCGTATTTCACATTGCTGACGGTCTGGCCGATCATGCCGCAGCCGGCGATCCCGCCGAACAGGCTTGCGGCGGCATTGGCGATGCCGAGGCCCGTGCATTCCCGGTTCCTCGAACTCGGAGTGTTGGTGAGATCGTCAACGACGCTGGCCGTCATCATCGATGCGAGCAGGCCGACCATGGCGATGGCGAGCGCTGGCCCCGCGATGATCCTCAGTGTTTCCAATGTCAACGGAACTGCGGGCCAGCCAAAGACCGGAAGAGAATCCGGCAGTTTCCCAAGGTCGGCGATGGTCATGACCGGGAGCTGGAGGCTTATCGAGGCGATGGTCAGGATGAGAATGCAGATCAACGGCGAGGGGATCGCCCTTGTGACCTTCGGAACCAGATAGATGATTGCCAGGCCAGCGGCCAGCATGGTGTAGGCGATCCAGTCTCCCCCGATGATATGCGGAAGCTGCGCCGCAAAGATCAGGATCGCCAGCGCGTTGACGAAGCCGGTGCGGACAGACTTTGAAACGAACCGCATCAGGACGCCCAGACGCAAGAGCCCGAACAGGATCTGAAAAACGCCCGCCAATAATCCGGCAGCGAAGAGATAAGGCAGCCCGTGTGCGTGGACCAGCGGGGCGGCAACAAGCGCCACCGATCCAGCCGCCGCCGAAATCATCGCGGGGCGGCCGCCCGTAAAGGCGATGACGATGCCGATGACGAATGATGCGAACAGGCCGACCTGCGGGTCGACACCCGCGACAAAGGAAAAGGCGATGACCTCGGGGATCAGCGCGAATGTCGCGACTGCTCCAGCGAGCATTTCGCGCATGGGATTGGCGGACCAATCCCGACGGATGGATGAAAGCTGCATAGGATGAGTTCTCGCAAAGCATGGCGAACACGCTCCGTTGAGCGGTTGTTTGGATGGCATGCAGGTTTTGCGTGGTCTGGCGGATCGGCGGCCAGAAGAGCCACCCGGAGTTTCACCGGGTCCGTGGTGAGTGTATCGCTTATAATCCGCCTTTTTCCCGCATGGCAACATGAATCGCCCGGCCATCGCTGAAGGCCTCTGGGCGCCCGACCCCTTCGATCACATCGTTGCCTAAGAAACGCTCATCTCTTGCGGGATATGCAGGACCAATGCGCCGGATGCATGGGTGGGATGAGGGATTGGCACTGTTTTAAACCGATTGAAATAGCTATATTCCAACCATCGAAACGACGCCGGAGCCGAGCAAGGTTGCTGACGTCATCAAGCCCTCAGGAAAGGGGATTATCATGAACGTAGCACGCTCTTTCAACAATTGGCGCAAGTTCCGTCAGACCGTTAACGAACTCGGCCGCATGTCCAGCCGTGAACTGCAGGACCTCGGCATCGATCGCGCCGACATCCGCAGCGTTGCCCGCGCATCGGTCGCACGCTAACCGCACAGCATCCAGTCTCCAGGACTGCTCGACGCCCGCTGATGACGCGGGCGTTTCTGCGTCGGGATCCCAGTGTGAGGATCGGTTTGATCCTTGCTCGATCGCCAGTCTTTCCGATCTGTATTTCTTGCATAGCTGCAGTGCAGCATAAGGCATAGGAATCGTCCGTGGTCGGTGTATGGTCACAGCCATCGAAGCAATGCACCTCCTCCCGCAGAGCTTCGGAGATCAGACGGCCCACTCCTCCTCCCAGGGACGTCTGTAGGAACGGCGACACTCCTCCTCCCAGTCGCTGTTCGGTTCTTTTCGAAAAGCCTGCCGCACCTCCTCCCGCGGCAGGCTTTTTCGTTTCTGGGGACATTTCGGGCAGTCAGCAGCTGGTACGTGCCCATCGCCGTCATCGGCGTGGGCAGTCTCACGGCTTGCTAATGATTGTGCTGGCGCTTGCTCGATCTGCCGGCGGCCACTGTATCGATGATACCAACGCGATGCCACCGCCAGGGAAGTATCCGCGATTTATCGGTAGATGCGCGACGCGGCGGCATGTTGCGGACACGGCTCATGGCGTTGAGGGCGCTAATATTTCGCTTTGGCAGGTTCCGGCCGTGCTCAAACCTGCTAAAACCCCGTCACCCCACGACCGGGTGATTTGCCAGACCTTCGATATCACTGATGACCCGCCTCTTTCCTAACGTATTCCGCGACCCGACGATCCGGGTGAGCATGCTTGCCATTTTTGCCTTCGGCTTTGCTGGAGCTGCGACATCGCCCTATCAGTCCGTCGTGGGTATTCGCGAACTTGGCCTGAGCAACGGGCTGTATTCGGCGCTGATCTTTTCTGCGGCCGCCGTCAACGTCATCGTCAGCATTCTGCTCGGAAATCTGGCGGACAGGCTGGGTCAATACCGCACGATGATGCTGACGGTCGCCGTTTTCGGCATTCTGGGTTACGGGGCAGTCTATGTCGTTCCGTCGCAGGCGACCTTCATTCTGAGTGCATTGTTTTTCCTGCCGATCTACGGTTCCCTCAATTCGCTGCTGTTTGCCAATGTCCGGGTCGCGACCACGGGGATGGAGCGCAACGAGGTCGCCACGGTCAATTCGGGCGTTCGGGCGATGATTTCGCTATCCTGGGTTCTCGTGCCCGGCATTACCGGCGCGCTGCTTGCAAATTCTCAGAGCATGCTGCCCGCTTATCTTTTTGCGGGTCTGGCCTGTGCGGTCTGCTTTGGACTTATCGCGGTTTTTCTCCCGCGCCAGAATGGCACCGACAAGGCGGCGACGCGCCATCTTTCCTATCTTGCGGCACTCGGCGAGGTCATCTCGCCACCGGTCTTCATGCGCGTGATCGCGGTGGCGCTGATCAGCAGCACGCTTCACGTCAACGGTGCCATTCTGCCCCTCATCGTCACCGGCGCGGCGCATGGGGCCGTCACCGATATCGGCGTGCTCGTGGGGATCGTAGCTCTTCTCGAAGTCATATTCATCGTCATGTGGGGGCGTGCCCAGCGGATCATGAACCATGTCACGGCGCTGGCCATCGGCACCGTCATCTATGTGATTTACCTGCTGCTGCTCGCGTTGGCCTCGGCGCCATGGCATCTCTATGCGCTGACCCTTATCAGCGGGATCGGAGCGGCTGCCCTTATCAGCATTCCCATCACATATCTGCAGGATCTGATTGCCGAGCGCCCCGGGCTTGGCAGCGCGCTCATATCCGTCAACATTTTCCTGAGCGCTGGCCTCAGTGCTCTTCTCTTTGCGATCGGAACGGCTATGAGCAGCTACTCCGGAACAGCGGTTATCGGCGCGGTTGCCGGATTGATCGGCCTCGCCATGCTCCTCTACTTTGATGGCGCCAGACGACGCAAATAGGGAGCAGCTTACCGATCCCGGCGACATGATCCCGCATCAGCGCCGCCCGTCAGACATAGGCGGTTCGCTCTCCGAAGTCGGTGGTCTCGTCGAAATTCGCCGTGCCGATGCGATCGCTTTCGCCGGAGAGCGGCGACTGCGCATTGCTCTGTGACGAACTGGAAGCGGAGGCTGTGCTCGCCTTCGTCGCTTGGCCGGACGCACTCGACTGGGTGCCTGAGGATTTCTGAAGCTTGGCCAGTTTGGCCTCAAGGGCGGTCAGATCCTTTTGAAGCGTGGCAGCTTCGTCCGGGTCTTTCGTGCTGGCGAGCTCCGCCTTCTTCGCCGCGATTTCGGCCTGTAGTTTGGTGGCGTCGTCTGCGGTCGACGAACTCGATGACGTCGATGTGGTGGACGATGTGCCAAACAAGGATGAGGCCGTGGAGGAGGATATTGCGGTAACCATTTTTGACGCTGCCCATTGCTGTATTGTGCGGATGTCCAATTGTGGCAACGGTGAGATTAAACGGACGTAAATGGCCTTTTGCGCACCACTCAGAGCCCGTGGCAGAATGACCCCGAAATAACACGGAAATGCGGGTGCGTTTATTGTGATTTCAGGCGATAAAAGTATATAAAATCAATATTATAAGATTTCTTGCGACGAAGCGCACATCATCTCTGTTCGGACAGGCGGCCTGCGACTGGAAATGTCCGGATAATAAATTCCTTCATGATACCTTTTTTCAGCAATGTTCGGAAATGTCTGCGGCAGGCTTCGGTGCCGATTTATACTCGTTCGGTTGCTTGAGATCACCCGCACTTCCTCGATTGTAATCTCCGCTTGAGATCGGGGAGCCCTCGCAAACGAACTGATTCCCCGGATGCTCCCTCCCAACGGTCTCTCTTTTGACGTCCGCGAGGCCGCCGCAGGCGAGTAAATTTTATACTTGAAATTGTTTTGGTCATAAGTCACAAATCCGTACATGGTTGCGTGCGGTCAGCCGGCACCTATCACCGCGCGTTTCATGGGTTATTTTCAGTCTGCTCGGCCTGGCACCTTTGCCGAGCCCCGCCGTTGCCGCATGTCATATCGAAGGACTTTCAGCCATCCATGCCGCCTTTCTGGGGCGCGTTCTTTGGCCGTTCGCCCCGTCCGCAGAAGACGAGAATAAGGAAGGAACCATGATGAAGACGCATCCGCTGAAAGGTCCCAACCGGCTGAAGCTCGGTGTATTCTCCGCCAATGCCGATGGCGGGCTGGCGATCACCGATGTGCCGGAGCGCTGGGCTGCCGGCTGGCAGGACAATCTCACCGCAGCGCAGATCGCCGACCGCGCCGGCCTGGAGTTCTTCCTGCCGATTGCCCGCTGGCGCGGCTTCGGCGGCAAGAACCGGGTGCGCGAATGGTCGTTCGAGACCTTCACCTGGGCGGCGGCGTTGGCGGCGGCAACCGAGAAGATCGGCCTGTTCATGACCGTGCATGTGCCGCTGGTGCATCCGCTTTATGCCGCCAAGTCCTTGGCGACCGTCGATCACATCAGCCAGGGCCGGGCCGGGCTCAACATTGTCTGCGGCTGGAACCCGAAGGAATTCGGCATGTTCGGTATTCCCCTGGTCGAAAAGGGATACGACCAGGCGGCGGAATGGCTGGAGATTGTCGAAAGGCTCTATGCCGCCGATGAACCCGTCGACTATCCCGGGACCTATTACACCTTGAAGGAGGCCGTCAGCCGTCCGGCGAGCCTGCAGACACCACGGCCGGTGACGATGAACGCCGCCTTTGGTGGTCCAGGGCGGGATTTTGCGGCGGCAAGCTGCGACTATCTCTTCACCACCTTCACCGAGATTGGCGATGCCGGCAAGCATGTTGCGGATATCCGCGAGCGGGCGGAGAAAAAGGGCAGGGACGTGGGTGTCTACACGGTCTGCCATGTCGTCTGCCGCGAGACGCAGCAAGAGGCGGAGGACTATTACACCCGCTATGCCGTCACTCTGGCCGATCATGCCGCCGTCGATCAGCATATGGCCGGCAAGAAGGAATTCTCGCAGTCGCATGACCGCGACGCCTATGATCGCTACCGTCAGCGCTTCGCCGGCGGCGCCGGCAGCTATCCCCTGATAGGCACGCCGGAAAGGATCGCCGAGGAGATGGTCGCGATCTCGGCGCAGGGCTATGCCGGCATCGCCCTGTCCTTCGTCAACTACACGCAGGAGCTGCCCTATTTCTGCGATCGGGTTCTCCCGCTTTTGAAAAGGGCGGGGCTTCGTGTCGGATGAAGAGTGCTATCCACAAGGCTGACGGCTATCTGTTTGCCAATGCAAAAGACGCATGTCAAAATTCCATCTCAGTTTCCAGCCGAGTTTTCCGAAGACAGAACTGATGGCCTTTCCTATGGCTGGCAGGATGGTTGAGAGATGTTCATTATGAGAAGCGATTGACGCATGAAATCCTTGAGACTGGAAACGGAACAGGCCAATCTTGGATATCATGACCTGCCGGGAAGCGGTTTGCCCTTGGTCTTCATTCACGGTCTTGGCGGTGCCTCGTCTTGCGATTATCCGACGGTTGCCGCCGATCCGGCTTTGACGGGTCGCAGGATGCTGCTAGTCGACCTGCTGGGTTCGGGTTTCAGCGACCGTCCTACGGATTTTGGATACACGATCGACCTTCATGCCCGCACCATTGTGCAGCTGGTCGGCCATCTGGGCTTCCAGTCCATCGATCTTTTCGGCCACAGCATGGGCGGCGCTGTCGCAATCGCGGCGGCGCGTCTGCTGGGCAATCGCGTGCAGCATCTTGTCCTGAGCGAGCCCAACCTTGCGCCCGGCGGCGGCATATTCAGCCGAGGCATCGCGGAAACGCCCGAGGCGGATTATGTGGCTCGGGGTCATGACGATCTGGTGCGGAAGTTCGCGGGCGTGGAGGATGGCACCTGGGCGGCCTCTCTTGCGGTCAGTGCGCCCTATGCCGTGCATCGTGGTGCGTCATCGCTCGTCGCGGGCAGCAGCCCGACATGGGGCGAGCAATTATATGCCTTGCCCATGCCGAGGACGCTGATCTTCGGCAGCCGGACCTTGCCCCATCCAGACGCCGAGGGATTGCCCCGGGACGGGGTCAACATAGAGATCGTACCGGACGCGGGTCATTCCATGCCATGGGACAACCCCGTGGGCCTGGCGAGTGCGATCGGCCGGGCGATCGCCTGAGGCTTCACGCCGCGGCAGGGAAGGCGGGTTTCTCTACGGTCCGAATGCCGGCGCGAATTGCAGCGCTCCGCTCGGGATAGGACCTCGAAGGACGAGCCGCTGGATATACCTTGTGTCCAGGCCCTGATAGGTCAGTCGCCCGTCGCTTTCGAAGCCCACGCGGCTGTAGATATCGGGATTGCCGATCAGGGCGCACCCGTTCGCGCCCCTCTCGTTCAGAAGCGCAAGCCCCTTGGCAATGAGCGCCTTACCAATGCCTTGGCGCTGCCTCTCAGGCACAACCGATATCGGGCCGAGCCCGAACCAGCCATTATGCGCGCCATTAATCATTACCGGCGAGAACGCGACATGGCCCAGAATCTTGCTGCTCTCCTCGGCAACGAGCGAGATCGTCAGGTCACCGGCCGCGCGTAACGCCCGGATAATGTCTGCCTCGGTGTCGTCGCTGAAAGGCATCGGCTTGAACGCAGCCCATGTCAGATCATGGATCGCATCCACATCCCCAGGCGTCTCGTGCCGGATAAGCATCTGTGTCAACCCTTCGCGAAGCGGCTCAGGCGCGTTCCGCCCAGATTTTCGAAAGTTCGACGATCGTCTTGACGGCTCTTTCCATGTCCTGCCGGCTGACCCATTCGAGCGGCGAGTGGAAGGCGTGGCCGCCGGCGAAGATATTGGCGCAGGGCAGACCCATGAAAGACAGCCGCGAGCCGTCGGTGCCGCCACGAATACTGCCGCGCACGGGCGTCATGCCGGCACGGCCGACGGCTTCCATGGCGTAATCGACGATCTGCGGATGGCGGTCGAGGATAGTCTTCATATTACGGTATTGCTGCTTGACCTTGAAGGTGTAGGAGGAACCGGGGTAGCCGGCCATCACGTCCTTGACGATTGCCTCAAGCATGACTTCCTTGGTCGTCAGCCCCTCATCGTTGAAATCGCGGACGATGAAACCAAGGAATGCTTTTTCCATCGAGCCGGTCATGCCCGTCGGGTGAATAAAGCCGTCCCGGCCCGCCGTCGTTTCGGGCGCCGTATCCTTGGGCAGGCGGCTGATGATCGTGCCGGCGATCTTGATGGCATTTTCCATCTTGTCCTTGGCGAAACCGGGATGGATGGCGACGCCCTGGATCGAGATCTCGACGCCATCGGCCGAGAAGGTTTCGTCCTCGACATGGCCGGCCGTTTCGCCGTCCATCGTGTAGGCGAACGCGGCGCCGAGCTTTGCCAGATCCACCTTGTCGACCCCACGGCCGATTTCTTCGTCGGTCGTGAACAGGAGCTTGATGGTTCCGTGCTTGATGTCGGGATTGTCGAGGAGGAATTGCGCCGCCGTCACGATCTCGGCCAAGCCTGCCTTATCGTCAGCGCCGAGCAAAGTCGTGCCGTCGGAGGTGATGATGTCGTTGCCGATCTGGTTGCCGAGCTCCGGATTTTCGCTGACGCGGATGATCTGCTGCGGGTCGCCGGGAAGCCGGATGTCGCCGCCGCCATAGTTGCGCACGATCTGCGGCTTCACGTTCGTTCCCGTGAAATCGGGTGCTGTGTCCATGTGCGAGCAGAAGCAGATGGTCGGGACCGGCTTGTCGACGTTCGATGGAATGGTCGCATAGACATAGCCGTGCTCGTCGAGATGCGCGTCGGCAAGGCCGATCGCCAGCAAATCCTCCACCAGGAGACGGCCGAGGTTCTTTTGTTTCTCGGTGGAAGGCTGCGTCGATGAGGCGGGGTCGGATTGGGTGTCGATAACGACGTAACGAAGGAAGCGATCGGTGACAGTGTCGGTCATGAATTCGGTCCAATCTGTGTGCGCCAGCCGTGGACAGCTATAGCGCCCGGCGGCAGAGTCGTGAATCCATTTTCGCTCTGCTGCGGCATTTTGTTGAGGCGGTGATATGCGCTCAGATCGGCATCTGGCGAAGAAGGTATTTCTGGATCTTGCCGGTGGACGTCTTTGGTATTTCCGCAAACACGATGCGCGTTGGGCATTTGAAGCGTGCGATCATTGTTTTGCAGTGGTCTATCAGCTCCTGTTCGGTTGCTTGCCTGCCGGGCTTCAGCTCCACATAGGCAACCGGAGTTTCCCCCCATTTTTCGTGAGCCTTGGCCACGACGGCGGCTGCCGCAACGGCTGGATGCTTGTAAAGCGCGTCCTCAACCTCGATCGATGAAATGTTTTCGCCCCCGGAAATAATGATGTCCTTCGAGCGGTCCTTGATCTGGACATAGCCATCCGGATGCATCACGCCCAGATCGCCCGAGTGGAACCACCCGCCGGCAAAGCACTCGTCATTCGCTGCCGGATTCTTGAGGTAACCTTTCATCACCATGTTGCCCCGAAGCATGACTTCGCCAATGGTCGTTCCATCCGCCGGCACGGGGTTCATGGTTTCGGGATCGATGACGTTGAGTTCGGAGAGAGCGATATAGGCAACGCCCTGCCGTGCTTTCTTGGCAGCCTGCTCAGCTCCGGTAAGGTCATTCCAGGTGGTATTCCACTCGTTGACGACGGCCGGACCATAGGTCTCGGTCAGTCCGTAAAGATGTGTAACCTCGAAGCCTGCATTGGCCATTGCCGCCAAAACCGCCTCTGGTGGGGGTGCGGCGGCCGTATTGAAAACTACCTTCTGGGAAAATGCGCGTCTATCGCTATCCGGCGCATTGACCAGCGAGGACATGACGATGGGCGCGCCACACAGATGCGTAACGCCGTGATCGGCGATGGCATCGAAGATCGGCTTGGCGCGTACCCACCGCAGGCAGACATGCGTGCCGGCCTGAACGGCGACCGTCCAGGTGAAGCACCAGCCATTGGCGTGAAACATCGGCAGCGTCCAGAGATAGACGGGATGTTTGCCCATGCCGGCATGGATGACGTTTCCGAGCGATGCAAGTGCTGCACCGCGATGATGATAGACGGCGCCCTTAGGGTTTCCGGTGGTGCCGGATGTATAGTTCAGGGAAATGGCATCCCACTCGTCATCGGGATCGGCCCATTCGAAAGCCTCGTCACCGCTGGCGCGAAACGCCAGATAATCCACGGTCCCTATTGGCGCGCCCTTCTTATACGGTGCGTCCGACGGAAATTCGGCATCGTCGAAGTCGATCACCAGCGGAGTGACCTTGGCTTTCTCCAGCGCGTGGCGCATGACGTCGGAAAACTCGGTATCCACAATGACGATTTTGGACTCGGCATGGTCGAGCTGGAAGGCGATCGAATCCGCATCAAGCCTGGTGTTGATGGAGTGCAGCACGGCGCCGCCGGCCATCGGTACACCATAATGGGCTTCCAGCATTGGCGGCGTGTTGGACAGCATCACGGTCACCGTATCGCCTTTTCCAATGCCAAGACATGAAAGCGCGGAGGCAAGTTTCCGGCAGTTCTTCCAAAGCTGCGAGTAGCTTAATCGCTGGCTTCCGTGAATAACCGCCGTTTGTTCGGGAAACGTTCGGGCTGCCCGCTCCAGATAGGATATCGGCGTCATCGGGCAATGGTTTGCCGCGCGTCGACCCAGATGGTCGTCATACTTGTTCACTGTTGCGCTCCTCCCAGATTGCAATGAGACTAGACGGCTACCTGTACTCCTCGTGATGCGTTTTGATGGGGATCGTGGCCCCTCCATCCCCGATCATGTCCGACATCTGCGCGTCGGGATCATATCTTCCGCGAGCGTGCGACGATTATATGTTGCGTCAATCTTAGTGATTGCGCCCGCAGCCTTTTAAATCAAGGCTTTTCAATAAGAAGTGCCAAACGCCTTCTGAAATATTCGGAATAGGGCCGAAGTAATCTTTTACGGACGCTCTCCCTCGGAGAGCCTGTGCTCGATATCATCGATCACGGGCAATAGATCCGCGACGGTATCGATGATGTAGTGAGCGCCGCGTGCGCGCAGCACGCCAGCGGCGCGTTGGCGGACGCGGTCGAGTTCGTGCGGGGCAAGTGCTGCGATCTCCTGTTGCGTCATGCCGGCTTCATTGCCGCTGAGCGCGACGCCGACTGTCCAGCAGCCGGCCGCGACCCCTTCGTCGATGCCGACATCTGTGTCGTCGACTTTGACGACCGTATGCGCGGGCCAAACGTTAAGATCAAGAAAGCACTTGTACATGTTCATCGGCGTCGGCCGGCCCTCGGGCAGGTCGCCGGCGCAGACGAGGTTGTCGGCTTCATATCCTTGTGCCTTCGCCAGCGGCAGGAGCCGCTCCATGATTGAGCGGGTATATCCGGTCGTGGAGCCGATCTTCAGGCCTCTTGTGCGCAGTGCCCGGGCCATTTCCGGCGTTCCGGGCACGAGATCGGCAAATTTATGGACGATCTCCTCGTTCATCGGCACGAAGACCTTGTAGATCGCGTCGACATCCGCCGATGTCGGCGCCTTGCCATGGCGGGATGTCCAGGCATCATGAATGCGCGGCTGCTTGAGCATGGCGTCGATATGATCCCATTTCGGCCGTCCCATCGGCTGACGAGCCTCGGCGATCGTCACCTCGATGCCGAACCGGTCGAACACCTCGACGAACACGCCCATCGGGGCGAAGGATCCAAAGTCGATAACCGTGCCTGCCCAATCGAACACAACTGCCTTCAAGCCGCTCATTGCGAAATCTCCTGAAAAACCGAATACGATCCGAAGAGATCGCCAATGACTTGTTCGCCAAGGGCAAAGCCCGTCGATGCGCCCGTTCCCCCCGTCACCATGACGATCCTGACATTGTCAGCCGGCCGATCCACGAGGACGGTGTGCTCCTTGGAAGAGGCGTAGGTGCCGATCCAGCGGTTGACCACCTGCCGGCCCGGCAGATCGAACACACGGTCGAATTCAGCGAGGATGAGATCATCGAGGCGTACTTCCGCGAAGGGCGCCTGAGCGTCCCCATAGACATGGCTGTCACCGACGACCAGTGAATCATCGCCAGATTGCACGGCAATCAGATGAATGCCGGCGGCGCGGCTTTCGGCCTCCTCGGCGTCCAGCCGCTTTGCCAAAGCTTTGGCTTCCGGCAGCGCGGCGAAGCCTTCATAACGGGCAAGGCTCATATCCGACATGACGGCAGCGCCGAAGGGAACTGGCGCGGCGGGCGCCACACGCAGCATCTGCAGGGTGCAGACGGAGAGGGCATGCGGGGCGATCCGTTCCGGATAGAGCGCCGAGAAATCGTCGCCGGGGCAGACGATGGTGGCGTCGGCATGGACGATGCCGCGGCTGGTTTCGATGCGCGATCCTTCGATGGCACGCACTGCCGTATTCCAGCGGAATTCGACATTGTGCTTTGCGGCAAGCCAAAGAGCGAGTTTCGGCAGCGCATCCATGGATTCGACCCGCAGCTCATGCGGGCTGTAGAGGACCGATCTGACCTCGGACAGCCGCAGCGCGGGAACGATGTCTGCCGCCTCTTTCTTGCTGATCATCCGGCAGCCTGCGGCCATCGGCCCCTTCAAGAAAGCCTCCAGAACGTCGGCCGCCTCGTCGCGCCTTGCCGGCAGCAGCGTTCCGCGATGGTGAACGGCAATACCGGCCTCCTCGACCACCTCTGCCCAAATATCCCGGCTTCGCATGGCGCGCGCCCAGTGATCGCCAGCCTTCTGACCGCTGACGGTGATGAAACCGAAATTGCGAATGGAGGCGCCGACCGCCTTGGCGTTGCGCTCGATGACGACGACTTTCTTACCCTGCCGAGACGCCGCCAATGCGACGCCGAGGCCGACAATACCCGCACCGACGACCGCTAGATCATACTCAACCGTCATATTTTAAATCCTTACACCTTGCGACGCTGGCCATCGTTGCCCGGTCATATCCGATCGCAACAGCTAACTTCCCATGGCCGTTGTCGGACAACAGTTGAACCAACCGCAGCCGATTGCGCTATGGGTTCACCATAGCTCATTGTATATGACAATGATATGAATATTTATAATTTATAGGCAAAAACTATAAATTTGCGGGCGGCCTATCTCGGGATTGCGCCATCCGCCGAAGAACCTGATTCTTTCGCCACCTCGAAGAAGGCATTGACTGTGGAATGGTTACGGCACTCCGGCAAGGCGATCAGATAATGTCCGATTGCCAACTCGGGCTCGACAAGCGGTGCGACATCGATATGTTCGTCAGCGCGAACCTCGCCCTCGATGGAAATGGCAAGGCCTATCCCCGCCGCTGCCGCAGCGTAAGCGACATCAAGGGTTGCGACTTCCAGAACCGGTTTCAGTTCCACACCGTATTTATTGGCCGCTTCCTCGATCACCGTCCGGGTTCCGGAAGCGCGATTCCAGAGGACCATATCCTGTCCATCCAGATCCTTAAGCTTCAACTGCCCCTTCTTCAAAAGCGGGTGATCTTTGCGGCCATAAATGGCGACCCGCGAGTCAAACAGTTTGAAGGATGCGAACCGTTTGTCCGGTACGGCCTGGGAAATCGTGGCGACGTCCAGTTCGCCTGACAAGACTGCGTCCGCCAGTTCCAGCGATGGTCCGCCATGCGTCGTCAGGCGCAGCCCGGGGTATTTGCGCACGAATGCCGTCAGCGTCGGCATGATAAGGCGGTGCGCACTGAAGCCGACCGAAAGAAGCCCGCTCTTCAGGGCCGTCTTGTCCGTTATGGCCATGTCGACTTCGTCGACGCATTTCAGCGCAATCTTGATCTTGGCGATGAGATCGACGGCTGCCGGGGCGACATGAATGGTGTGTCCGTCGCGAATAAAGACGCGTGTCCCGCAAAGCTCCTCGAATGACTGGATTTGCGTGGAGACCGACGGCTGACTGATTCCCAGGGCTTCGGCGGCCCGGGAAAACTTGCCCGTTCGCGCAAGAGCGTCAACGGCTCTCATTTGAGAAAGGGTCGGGGACGCCATGCTCGATATTCTCCATCGTTCGCTTCGCGGCAACACACCTCTTAGATGAGCCGCCTAGCCGAAGCAAACAATCCGTGTTGGAGGCTTTGCCTGGCTTCTGGGATCACCGGTCCCCCGGCTCAGCGCAACATCGCCTTCGTCGACAGTCGCGACAACGCGAGAAGGACAATTAGTGTCGCCGCACCGAGGATCATCGTCAGCGTTGCCGCATCGAAGATCGCTCCGCGATCGGAGAGCGCAAAGATATTGACCGGCAACGTCACCCAGCCCGGTGGATAGACCATCACCGTTGCGCCCAGTTCGCCCATCGACATCGCGAAACTAAGGCTGAAGGCGGCAACCAGATAGGGCATGAGGAGCGGCAAGGTTACCCGGCGAAGCTTGTAGAAGGGCCGCGCGCCGAGGCTTTCGGCAATCTGTTCGCAATCGTTCGGCAGGCGCGACAGACCCGCTGTGACATTGCCGTATGTAAATGCGGATATCAGTACGAAATGCGCGATCAGCACGATCAGCCATGTGCCGTTCAGCAGCAAAGGCCGATGGCTGAAGGCAACCAGCAGGCCAAGTCCGATCGATACGGACGGCACCGCGCTTGGAATGAAGAAGAACAGGTCCAGCAGCCGCTTCGGCAGCGGCTTGAGCTCGCGCAACGCAAGTGCCGCCCAGGTGCCGCTCACCAGCGCTGCGGCGCTTGCGATGACGCCGGTCCAGATGCTTGATTTCAGGTTGTTGAAGGAATCGCTCCTGAAAGCGTTTGCATAGTGCGCCAGCGTCAGATGGCTTGGCAGTATGTCGTTCCACTGGCCGCTGATGCTCGCAAGCGCGATCACGGCGACTGGCAGGCCATAGATGACGAGGAACAGCGGTACGGCCACCGCCCAGACGGCAAATCGCCCTGTTTTAGACCACACCAGCACGACCGGCTCCTAAATGCGCTATTGCGACGCGATAGAGACTATAAAGACCCAGCGAGAGAACGATATTGACGACGGCGATGACGCAGGCGGTCGTATAATCGAATTCCTGGATGGCTTTCCCATAGATCAGCAGCGGCAGGGTGATCACGCCCTTGGCGCCGATGAAGAGCACGATGCCGAACTCGTTGACTGTCAGGAGCAGACAAAGGCTGCCACCGGCGACGAGTGCCGGAAGTGCTGCGGGTAAAATGATCTGTCGGACGATGCGCCAGGGCCTTGCGCCGAGACTGCTTGCCACTTCGATCTGTGCCTGATCGATCAGCGAGAACGATGCCAGGAGCGGGCGCATGACGAAAGGCGTATAAACCGTCGCTTCCGCAAGGATGACACCCCATTGCGAATAGAGAAAATCAAGCGGCGGCAGATCGGTATGCATCAACCTCATCAGAGATTCATTGAGGAGGCCCGCCGATCCGTAAATGAAGGTGAAGGCGAGCGTGACGAGGAAGGTCGGTAGGGCGACAAAGGTATCGATCAGTCGGCTCGCCAGTTTTGCGCCGGGAAATGGGACGAAGGCGATCACGAGCGAGAAGACGAAACCGAGGAGGAGACAACCGGCCGTGGCGCCGATGGCAATGACGATGGTGTGGAGGAGCCCGTCACGAAATTCGTGCGAGCCGAGCACCTCGGCGAAAGCGGCCGATGACAGAACATCGCCGTCGCCAAGGGATTGGCGCACGATCAGTCCCAGGGGATAGAGGAACAGCAATGCCAGCAGCAGCAGCGGCGGGGCGATCCAGAACCGACCCCATTTCATCCTGGGCGCGGGCGCCGTGGCAGCGAGGTCAGCCATGCCTGCTGTCCTCCGGCACGAGCGTCACATCGGCGGCGGAAAAATGCACTTCGAGCGAAGCGCCCGGTTGCGGTGGCTCGCTCATCGGCATGGAGGTCATCCGTAATTCGTGACCGCCGACGTCGAAGGTAATGTTGTGGACGTCGCCCTGCCACTGGACGCTGCGTACGACGCCCGTCAGCGAGTTTGAATCGTCGTGAGTTCGTTGAAGCTTGAAATCGTGCGGACGGACGCAGAGCAGGCAATCACTGCCCTGGGGCACGCCATGATGATTTTGTGCCGACAATGCAGCATTGCCGAACTCGACCCGCGCCCGATTGCTGTCAATCGTTTTCAACCCGCTCACCGGAAGCAGATTGGCGCGTCCCAGAAATTCGGCGGCGAAGCGGTTCGGGGGGTGGCGAAACAGCGACTGCGTGTCGCCGAAAGCCCGGAGCTTGCCGTCGCGCATGATGCCGATATGGTTGGCGAGCGTCAGCGCCTCGGACTGATCGTGTGTCACATAGAGAACGGTCAGCGCCGGCAGATCGCGATGCAGCTTGGCGATCTCGTCGACCATCGAACGGCGGATCTGCGCGTCGAGCGCCGAAAGGGGCTCGTCGAGAAGCAGCACCTGTGGCCGGATCGCGATCGCCCGGGCAATGGCGACGCGTTGCTGCTGGCCGCCGGACAACTCTCGTGGATAGCGCTTGGCGTAGGCCGCCATGCCGACCATCGCCAGGGATTCCGGCACGCGCGACCGGATGACGTCCTCCGGCAGGCGACGCGCACGAAGCCCGAATGCCACGTTCTCCTCCACGCGCAAATGCGGGAACAGGGCGTAGTTCTGGACGACCATGCCGATATTGCGATCATAGGGAGCCAGATGTGTAACGTCCCGGTCGCCGATGGTGATGCGTCCGCCGGACGGGCGCACAAAGCCGGCGACCGTCCGCAAAGCCGTCGTCTTGCCCGATCCCGAGGGACCGATCAAGGCGACGATTTCGCCCGGATTAACGGTCAAGGTCAGGGAATCGAGCACCACGAGGCTGCCATAGGCAACCGATACGTTCTCGAAACCGATCCGGCTGCCGCCCTGCGTCCCGGGTGCAGCCGTGGTGGCTGCACCCTTCTTTCCTGCCAATACCGTGGTCGAGGACATATCAGCTCCCCGATACCGCTTGCTTATAGTCGGCGATGTCCTGCTTCAGATCGGTCAGAACCTTGGTCCAATCCGGCGACCAGATCTCCACACCTTCCATGATGGCATGGAGCTTGGCGAAATTCTCGTCGGTCGGATGGATATCGGTACGTACCGGCAGGCCTTGTGCGACGGCACTCACGTCTTTCTGGGCTTCCGCCGTCAGCAGAAAGTCGATCAGCTTCTTGCCATTATCGCTGTCCGGCGCGCCGGCGACCAGCGCGATATAATAAGGCAGGGAGAATGCCGTCTTCTTGCCGTCCGGACCGGTCGGGAAGAATATCTTGATGTTCGGATTGTCAGCCTGTTGCGCCAGGTTCATCTGGAGATCGCCGTTGGCAACATAGAGTTCGCCCTTATTGACGAGCGCCGTGAGCTTGCCGGTCGAGGCCGAAGGGCCGAGATTGTTCACCTGAAGCTTCTTCAAATAGGCAAGGCCATCATCCTTGCCGCCAAACGCGTGGAATGCCTGCAGCATCAGCGCCGTACCGTCGCCGGCCTGGCCGGGCGTCGAATACTGGACTTTCTGCTTGAATTTCGGATCGAGCAGATCGCTGTAGGCCGTGGGTGCGGTCTTCAGGACCGAGGCATTATAGATGAAATTGGGATAGTTATTGACGAGTGCGACGTAGAAGCCCTTCGGATCCTTGTCGCGAGCATCGATCTTGTCGGCGCCGGCTGGCGTATAGGCCTGAAGCAGGCCGTCGGCAGCTGCCTTTTGCACGAAGGGAGGGAGCGTAACGAGAACATCCGCCTGCGTGTTGGACTTTTCCTTCGCCAAGCGATCGACAACGCCGCTCGAGCCGCCTTCGACATATTGCACCTTGATGCCGGTTGCTTTCGTGAAGGCGTCGAACTCGTTGCCAAACCAGCTCGGCGTTCCGTCATGAAGTCCGTCCGCGCTGTAGATGGTGACGACATTATCCGCCGCCATCGCCGGCAGCGCCGCTGCCGCCACAACGCTTGCAGCCAACAATATAGATCTTGCTGTCATGATCTTTCCCTCTTGTTGAATTGCGCGGACCCTCCCGCGGGTTCGCGATCTTTCCGGCCCTGCTCTCGTGCTTGGGAGATCCCTTTAAGAAGGGTACGGTGAGCAGAATTATAGGAAATACCTATTTCATTTTTATGACAATAGCCTTTGCCTATTATTTTAAGGCCAAGGCGGGAGAACGTCGGTCTGAGTGCGTCCCTAAATGGGAAGCATTTGCCAGCCGCGAAAAAGCATCCAAGGATAACGCGATCGAGAGGAGATTAAGTTATTGAAATAATATGAATTTCCAGAACCGCAGAGGTCACGACCGGTGCCGGTCGTGACCTCTGGATGTTCCAATTTTGCTGTCAATTTCAAACCGTTGTCGGGAAGCTAAGAGGGCTCAGCGTTCCGAGGCGGTTTACAGCCGTAAGGTTCGCGCGTGAACCTCAGCGTGCGTTATATTTCGCGTCGACGTCGTTGATCGCGTCCACATTGCCGGCCGAGCGGCCCTTGGTGTCGAAGGTCTGAGCCAGGAAGGCGTCGGCGATTGACTTGGCAAGTTCGGTGCCGATGACGCGGGCGCCCATGGTGATGATCTGGGCATTGTTGGAGAGCGCGGCGCGCTCCGCCGAATAGGTGTCATGGGTCAGCGCCGCGCGGATACCCGGCACCTTGTTGGCCGAGATGCAGACGCCGATGCCGGTGCCGCAGACGAGGATGGCCTTGTCATAGGTGCCATCGATGACGCCCGAAGCGACGCGGTCGGCAAGATTTGCGTAGAACGCGTCCGGTCCGGCTTCCGTGCGAGAAACTTCGCTCACCTCGTAGCGGTCCTTCAGATGATCCGCGAGGACCTTTGCCAGGCCTTCGCCTGCGCTGTCTCCTGCAATGGCAAGTTTCATTTCGTGTCTCCTCTAAGTTTGGCGGCGCATTTGGCGAGGATGTCGAGGTAGCCTTCGACGTTCCAGGCCGAACGGCCGATGAAAAGCCCGTCAATATGCGAGCATGAGATGAGTTCTTCGCAATTGTCCGGATTGACCGATCCGCCGTAAAGGCAGGGGATCCGGCGGCCAAGCACGCGTTCGGCAACCGCAATGATCTCGGCCTGGCGCGCATCGGCATAGGAAGGTTCGGCGGGAATTCCCTTCTCGCCGATGGCCCAGACGGGTTCGTAGGCAAGCAGGATCTGCGCTTGTTTCTGCGAACCTGAAAGTTTGGAAAGGGCGCCGGTAACCTGGGCGCTCAGGATTTCGGTGGCCCGGCCGCTTTCCCGGTCGCTCAGCGTCTCGCCGATGCAGATGAGCGGAATGAGGCCGTGGCGAACGGCCGCTTCGGTCTTCATGCCGACGGTCTCATTGGTCTCGCCGAAATGTTCGCGGCGCTCGGAGTGGCCAAGTTCGACGATATCGAGATTGCAATCCCTCAGCATCGGGGCAGAAATCTCGCCCGTCCATGCGCCCTGATCGGCCCAATGCATGTTTTGCGCGCCGACCTTGACGTAACTGTCCGACAGGATCGCCTTGACCTCGCGAACGGCGGTGAAAGGCGGAATGATGAAGCGCTGGATCGCAGGGTCGCGCAGGGCGTCCGCGTCCCGCAACGCTTCGGCGAAGCTGCGGGATTCCGCCAGTGTCTTGTTCATTTTCCAGCTGGTGCCAATCCAGTAGCGCGGTGATGCTGTCATTTCAAATCCTAGGTCGAGGCAATGATGAGAGTGATGCCGTCACGGTCCAATTGTTCGAGAATGGCGGCGTCGGGGGCGCGGTCGGTGATGACGGCGTCAAAATCGGCAAGTTCGGCCATCACATGCAGGGCGGTGTGGCCGATGCGCTGGTGGCTGACCAGCAGGCAGGTTTTGGCGGCAGAGGCAATCATCGCCCGTTTCGTTCGCACGATGTTGTCGTCCATATGATAGACGAGCCCGCCGGACACGGCCGGCGTTGAGACGAAGGCGATATCGGCGCGCAAGCGAAACAGCGCCTCTTCCGTCACCACGCCCAGGAAGGCATTGAACTTGGCGGAATAGATGCCGCCGAGCGCGATGAGGGTAATGCCGCTTTCGTTCTTCAGCCGGTCGATGATGGCGGCATTGTTGGTGATCAGCGTCAGGGGCCGCTTCTGGAGCAGCATTTCCCCGAGGACGGCCGCCATCGAGCCGTCATTGACCATGACCGACATGCCAGGCTCGACAAGCTCAAGCGCGGCGCGCGCCATGGCGAGCTTTTCCTCATGCCCCTGTCGCTCGCGGAAGCGGAAGTCGCTTTCAAACTGGGTGCCCGCGTCGATCGTCGCCCCGCCGCGAACCTTGCGCAACACACCGGCCTGTTCGAGATCGTCCAGATCGCGGTGAATGGTCATCTTCGACACGACAAAACGATCGGCCAGATCGTCGAGGTCGACGGTCTTGTGCTCCACAAGCAGGTTGATGATCGATTGTTGACGCTCTTCCCGTTTCACCTTGCGCTCCGGTCTTGGGGAGAATTGAATGCATCAAACATAACATTTATATCACATAATTCAACATCAAGATTGTTATGTTGAGATGAAATTATGTTTGCTTATTGTGGTGGGTTCAGCTCTTCAGCAGCGCTTGCGCTGTCCGCTCGTCGGTGATCAACCCATAAAGACAGTGGCTGTTGAGGACCGCGCGGATGGCCTCCACCTTCGGCAGACCGCCGGACAGGGCGACAAGCTTTTCCTTTTTCGAACGCGGTAGCGAGGCGGAGAGGGTTCTGGCCGACAGCATCGTTTCCAGGATGTGCCCGTCGGCATCGAAGAAATGTCCGAGGATTTCGCCGGCGCCACCCATGGCGGCGATCTCCTTGATCTCGCGCGGCTCCACCATGCCCGACAGGACGAGCTGGGCGTCGATATCGACCGTGCCGAGACCGACGAGCTTGAGTTCGGCATTGTTGGCAAGGTCGAAGACTTCTTTCACGCCGCGTTGCGCCAGCAGCACGTCGCGGTCTTCCCTTGTATTGGCGAAGAACGGCACCGGCATCACATAGGCCTGCGTGCCCGTCTTTTCGGCGATGCGATGCATGACGTCATAAGGGTTGGCAGCATAGTTTCGCGTCAGCCCGCCCAGCAGCGAAACGAAGCGCACGCCCTTGGCATTGACGCGCGACATGTGATGAACGGCGGAAGATAGCGTTCGACCATGCCCGAGGCCGATGATCTTGTGCTTGCCGCTCTCGACTTCCCGCCGCAGGAAGCTGGCGCCGGCCTGTCCCAGGGCGCGAAACTCGAAGCCATCCTCGCCGAGATCGGGCGCGACTTCGCAATATTGCAGGCCGAACCTTGCCGCGAGTTTTGTTTCAAGCTCGACGCATTCGACGATATCGCCATCGATCGTGACCTTGACAACGCCGTCGGCAACCGCCCTTGCGATCAACCGATGTGCCTTGACCGAGGGCACACCCAGGCGCTTGGCGACTTCGGACTGTGTGAAGCCGCCGGCATAGTGTAGCCAGGCTGCGCGTACCGCAAGCGACTCATCCGCATCCGCCATCAATGGTTCCCTTTCCCACTTGGTCATGCATTTACCGCAAGACAGCTTGATCGGCGCTTGCGGCTAGATATGCAAGTCGTCAATGCCGGTATCGATGTGCGGCGCCCAGAAGGCGATGCTTTCGGCAATCTGCGAGACGACCTGGCGATCGTTGGGCTCGCGTTCCTTGAAGGACAGTTCGAGGCAGATTTCATTGTCCTGCGCGCCGCCCTCGCCAAAGGCCGCAAGCAGGGGATCGGGCTGGATGCGGCCCTTGGCGTTGAACTCCGCTGTGAACGGCCGGTGACCACCCTTGTCCATCAGGCTCTGCTTGATGTGAATGATCGGGGAAATCTTCGGAACCGCGCGCGCCCAGGCATAGGGATCGTAGTCATCGGGATTGGCCGAGGTCACGTCGCCATGGTCGATATCCGCCATCATCCACATCGGCACCGCGAGATTGGCCGCCGTCAGGCGGGATTGCAGCTTGAGGCAGGCGTCGATGGTCTCGCCGAATTCGCGCCCGATGCTCATCGGTTCCCAGAAGACGTAGGAAAGACCGGCGGACTTGGCATGCTCGGCCACTTCGCCCCAGCAATCGATGGCGATCTTGATCAGCTCCTCGCGCCGGGCCGGATCATCATAGTCCTTGTAGGTGAAGATGGCGAATTGCGTGCCGACAGAATGGCCGCCGAGATCGGCGGTGATGTCGGCGAAGGTCTTGAACCAGTCGACATAGTAGCGCCGGACATCGGCATCGGGGTGGCCGAAATGGTTCAGGCGGCCGTAAGGCCCGGTCATGCCGGATGTCACGCGAACGCCGGTGCGCCGAAGGGCTGCCTGCATCGTCCGGGTGAGGCGACGGATGACGGGCGCCTGCCAGCTCGGATTGATGAACTCGTGCGTGAGCTGGAGATCACGGATTTTCAGGTCCCGCGCCACCGTCTCGATCAGGTCGTCGGGGTCGGCGAAGCGGTTCACCAGCGGATTGGTGTTGAGGGAAAGCGTCAACGGCATAAGGTCTGCTCCTTGAAGGGCGGATGGTTCAGGCGGCGAGCGCCAGTTCGCTCTCGAACCAGGCCGAGAAATTCGCTTTTTCCGGCGCCGTCATATGCAGTCCTTCCTTGGTGCGCCGCATGAGAACGTCCTCCGCCGACTGCGCCCATTCCGAAGCTGCGAGATAGCGGGCCTCGGCCTCATAGAGATTGCCGCCGAAATGACGCCCGAGGTCGGCAAGCGATGTGGCATTGCCAACGACCAATTTGGTTCGCGCGCCGTAAAGGTGCCCGTAATGGTTCACGAGCTGGCGCGGCATCCACGGATAGGCGCTGCGCAGGCTGTCGGAAAAGGCGATGTAGTCGGCATTCGGAATATCGCCGCCCGGCAGTGCCGCCTCGCGCGTCCAGTCGCCGCCCATGTTCGGGAAGAACTTGGCGAGCTTCTGCAAGGCGTGTTCGGAGAGTTTGCGAAATGTGGTGATCTTGCCGCCGAAGACGTTGAGGAGGGGTGCGCCGCCGGTCTCGTCGAGATCGAAGACATAGTCGCGAGTGACCGCCGAGGGATTACCCTTGCCGTCATCGAACAACGGGCGAACGCCCGAGAAACTCTCGATCACGTCGGAGCGGCGCAGCTTTTCCTTGAAGTAGCGGTTCACGGCGGAAATCAGATAGTCGATCTCCTGCTCGTCGGCCTTCACCTCTTCCGGCTTGCCGTCATAGGGAATGTCAGTCGTGCCGATCAGGGCCATGTCGCCCTCATAGGGATTGATGAAGATGACGCGCTTGTCGTGGTTCTGGACCAGATAGGCCTGCTGCCCGCTCCAGAATTTCGGAACGATGATGTGGCTTCCCTTGACGAGCCTGACATTGCGCCGGCTGTTGGAGCCGGCAACGCGGCCGATGATGTCGTTGACCCAGGGACCGGCGGCATTCACCAACACCCGCGCGCGCACGGTGCGTAGTTCGCCGGACCGCTGATCGCGCATCTGGACGACCCAACAGCCCTCGTCACGTCGTGCGCTGACGCAGGCCGTGCGCGTCAGGATTTGCGCGCCCTTGCTGGCGGCGTCGAGCGCATTGAGCAGGACAAGCCGGGCGTCGTCGACCCAGCAGTCGGAATATTCGAAGCCCTTGGTATATTGGTCGAGGATGGGCGCACCTTCCGGATCGCGGCGAAGGTCGAGCGAGCGCGTGCCGGGCAGCCGCTTGCGGCCACCGAGATGGTCGTAGAGGAAAAGGCCGAGACGAACGAGCCATGCCGGGCGGTCCGTCGGGCTGTGCGGCAGAACGAAGCGCATCGGCCAGATGATGTGGCTTGCTGAGTTCAGCAGCACTTCGCGCTCGATCAGCGCCTCGCGGACCAGGCGGAATTCGTAATATTCGAGATAGCGCAGGCCGCCATGCACCAGCTTCCCGGATCGCGACGACGTTCCCTCCGCCAGATCGCCCTTTTCGCACAGCATGACGGAAAGGCCCCGACCCGCGGCATCGCGCGCGATCCCGGCGCCATTGATGCCGCCGCCGATCACGAAGAGATCCAAGATTTCGGATTCAGTCATTTCATGCTCCTTGGGATGCTTCCTGCATCGTCACGTCATTTGCTTCTGTGGGCACTCGCTCGCCGCTCAGGGCGCAACGAGCGTGTCCCAGGCAGGCGCGATCGCCTGCCGAATTTGTACGTAGGCTGAGAACAATCGGTCGTAGCGGCGAGCCTGTTCGGCATCCGGCGCCTCGGCGTCTCCGAGCAGCGGCGTTACCCATTCGGCGATGCAGTCGTCCATGTTCGAATAAGCACCGATGGCGACCGCCGCCATCATGGCGACGCCGGCAGCACCCGCTTCCTCGCGGCGCGAGACACGGACGGGGGCGTTGACGGCGGCCGACAGGGATCCGCGCAGCGCACGCGAGCGTGCCGCGCCCCCGGTGATCCGCAATTCGGCGGGCATGTTGCCCATCGCCGCGTAGCAGTCGCGCGTTGCCATGCCGAGTCCTTCGACGACGGCCCGCAGCATGTCGGCAAAGCCGTGGCGCGTCGAAAGGCCGGTAAAGCCGGCGCGCGCATGCGCGTTGACGAAGGGGCCGCGCTCCCCCGCCTCGGAAATATAGGGGTGATAGAGCAGCGCGCCCGGCTTGCTCTCGGCAAACCACGCGTCGATCCGCGAGATGAGATCGGAAGGCGCGACGGGCTTGCCCGCCTCCGACATGAGTTCGGCGGCGACTTGCAGGATCCAGTCGATATTGATCGTCGCGCCCATGTTGGTCTGGACCTGCGTGACGATGCCGGGGATGGGCAAGGCGATCACATAGCCGGTTCCCTCGGCATTAAGCTGGACATCGGATACCGGCTTTGCGCGCATATGCACGCCCGTGGATCCGATCGTTGAGCACGCTGCGTTCTCACCGCCGCTGCGAACGCCGGCACCAAGCGCGGTCATCACCATATCCACATAGCCGAGACACACTGGCGTGCCGGCCAGCAATCCCGTTGCCTTCGCCGCATCGGGCGATAGCGGGTGGGCGATCTCGGTTCCCTCGATGATCTCAGGCAAAAGGGAGCGCCTATGCTTGAGCCCGAGCGCGTCGATCACGACGGAATCATATTGGCGAGTGCGGAAATTGCCGAAGGTGAAGCTTGCTTCCGAGGGATCGGTGGCGCGAATGCCGGTCAGGTTTAGATAGAGCCAGTCCTTACAATGCAGCGCCGTCTCGGCCCGATCGAGGACCTCCGGCGTGAAGCGATCCATATGGGCAAGCTGCGCGCCTTGCTGGCAGGTGTTGAGGCCGGTGCCGGTCGCCTCGAAGCGCGCCCGGCTCTCGGGGTGGCCGCCGAGATGGGTCACGGTCGCAGCGGCGCGGGCGTCAAGCCAAAGCCAGGCATCGCCGACCGGTGCATTGCCGGAGCCGATAAGCCAGGTCCCATCCCCTTGGCCCGTCACGGCGATGGCGGCGGTCCGCGTGGCGAGATCCGACACTTTGTCACTCAGGCCCCGCAAGGCGCTGACGCAGTCGGCCCAGGTACGCTCAAGTGATTGCGTGGCTGAGCCGTCTTCGCCCATCGCATAGTGATTGCGCGCCGATGCCGAGGCGATCTGGCGGCCGGACAGCTCAAAAGCCACGGCTTTCAGCACAGAGGTTCCCGCGTCGATGCCGATAATGATCTTGTCGCTCTTAGGCATCGTGGGCCTGTCCTGCCGCGATGAGGCAAGCCGTCGCGCGCGATGCATCCGTCAAAGCCATTCTGCTCCTCCCTTCCTGATCGACCTCTAACCGTCATTCGGTCGAGATCAGGCGGGCAGTCGTCACGACGCGGTTGTCAGGCTCCAAGCGCCCGTCGTCCATGTCATTCCGACCCCACCGCTCACGCTTTCAGAGCGCTCTTCATTCCGACAGGCAAGCTGCCCCAAATCCGGCGCTCAGATTACGCTTAAATTATAACATAGAGATATCACAGATGTGTAATATTTTTCTAGTAATGTAATTTTTTTCATATAAAATAGGCGCTGTCAACCTCGGGGAGGCAGGTAGATCGTTGCCGGCGCAAGGCGTGCGGCCGCGATTTCAAGAATATCGCGATGAAGATGTAGCTGATTGCTCGGTCCGCAACCGATTTTTTAAAATCAATAATATTCAATGGCTTAATGGAAATTGATTTTACGCGATTTTCGGTCCGCAAGACTGCGCCTCCCGAGGTTGGCGCCTTTAATGGCTGCCAGCTGGGATTTTGTGAAGGGCTCTCGTGCAGAGTCGACAGCAGCAAAATGAAATTCCGAAGCGATAGAGGCCTGTTGACAGGATTGATAAATTATAACATAGATTGCGAAGTTAATAACGCGCTTATATCATGATCCGCATGGATTGAATGATAAATGGCGACGGCGGGTAGCTGGAGGAAACAAGCGCCCGCACTGAGGAGGCTCCTATGAACACTCTCTTCCCAGGCCATGGCTTGGTCTTGCGCCGGCGGCATTTCGGGCAGCCTTCACGCGTTTCCGCACGCGGGGCTTGGCCGGGTCTCGAATAGATCGGCATCGGATCTGCGCGCCCTCTTTTCTTTCCAGCAAACAGGCAATCCGGCCAAAAGCGCCGAAGGTCTTTCGAATATGAATACACAGACTGAATACGCAGCTTTCAAATCCGGCGGCACGAGGTTCACGATACTGGCAAGTGTCGCGGCGGCCGTGATTGTCATCGGCGCGATTGCCGCCGATACAAAGGTAGTCAAGATCGGTTCCGCGCATGACGTGCGCGAGCAGTCCTTCTCGCCCGAAACCTTTGGCGCCCAGGAATTCCCGAAGATCCAGGCGGATGTCGAGAAGCGCGCGGTCGATGCCGCGACGCTGTCGGGTGCCATCATTGCCGACAAGAAGGCGGCTGGTGAGAAATACGGCGTGGCGACGAGCACCGGCGCGGTCATGCCTGTCTCTCTGTCCGGCACTTTCGGCGCCCGCAAGGCCAACTATAGCGAGATCAAGGTCGACGGACTGCCCGCCGACGTCACCGTTCGCGTCCAGACCGGCCCGGCGATCAACGGCACAGACCTGCGCGACGCCACCGGCGCCATCCAGTTCGGCCAGTTCACCAATCAGATCGAGTATCAGGATGCCGGTTCGGCGATCAACAACGAGATGAAGAAGGCGGTTCTCTCGGGTTTCGACGCCGAGACGCTGACGGGCAAGACCGCAACCGTCGTTGGTGTCTTCAAGCTCATCAACCCGAAGAACTGGCTCGTCACTCCCGTCAAGGTCGACGTCAAATGATTGAGGCGGCGCAGAAGCAGGGCGCAAACGGCGAGGTCGTTCTTGCCGCCCGCAACATCAGCAAGTCCTACGGCAATGTTCATGCCCTGAAGGGCGTGAATTTCGACATCCATCGCGGCCAGGTCACGACTTTGTTTGGCGAGAACGGGGCCGGCAAATCGACCCTGATGAAAATTCTATCCGGCGTCGTCCAGCCGACCGGTGGCGAAATCATTTTGGACGGCAGCCCGATTGCTTTCTATTCGTCCACCCATGCGCGGGCTTGCGGGATTTCCATCATCCATCAGGAATTGAGCCTCGCGCCCAATCTCAGCGTCCGCGACAACATCTTCATGGGCCGCGAGATCATCAAGGGCGGCGTCGTCGATTTCGCCGAAGAGGAGCGGCAGACGCGCGCCCTCATGGAGGAGTTGGAAGAGCACATCGACCCGCTGACCCTAGTGGAGGATCTGCGCCTCGGCCAGCAGCAGATCGTCGAGATCGCGCGCGCCCTTTCGGTCAATTCGCGCATCCTGATCATGGACGAGCCGACCTCGGCGCTGAGCGCCACGGAAGTGGAGGTGCTGTTCAAGGTCATCCGCGACCTGACGGGCCGCGGCGTGTCTATCGTCTATATTTCCCACCATCTCGAAGAAGCGTTGCAGATCACCAATCATGCCGTCGTGCTGCGCGATGGCGCCATGACTGCCTATGCCGAGCGCAAGGACATCGATCTCGAATGGATCGTGCGCAACATGGTCGGCGATAATTTCGATCTCGGAAGCCCACCCACCGGCCACACCATCGGCGATGTCGCGCTGACCATCGACAATCTGACCGTTCCCGGCCCCTCGGGTGCCGCCTATAACGCTGTCGACCACATGTCGCTGCAGGTCCGCGCCGGCGAAATCGTCTGCATCTATGGCCTGATGGGTGCGGGCCGCACCGAACTGCTCGAATGTGTCGCCGGACGCCTGCGATCGAGCGGCGGCCGGGTTCTGCTCGGCGGTCGCGACGTTGCGCGTCTCAGCATCGCTGGCCGTATCGCCAATGGTCTCGTCCTGGTGCCCGAGGATCGTCAGCGCGACGGCCTCGTTCAGACCATGACGGTCGGCGCCAACCTGTCGCTCGCCAGCATCGGCGCCTTCACCAAAGGGCTCTTCACCTCCGGCGGTCGTGAACGGGAACTGGTGGGTGAATCGATCCGCAAGGTCCACATCAAGACCGATGGCGGCGAGGCGGTGATCGGTTCGCTTTCCGGCGGCAATCAGCAGAAAGTGGTCATCGGCAAGATGCTTGCCACCAACCCTCAGGTCATCCTGCTCGACGAACCGAGCCGCGGCATCGATATCGGCGCCAAGGCGGAAGTGTTCAAGCTGCTCGCCGAACGCGCCAAGCAGGGCCTGGCGGTGATCTATTCGACGTCGGAAGTCGCCGAATGCCTCAGCATCGCCCATCGCATCATCGTCATGCACCGCGGCAAGATATCCGCCGAATTCGGTCCCGACGTCACCAAAGAGAAGATCATGGCCGCCTCTGGCGAAGCAGTGGTCGCGCACTAGCCGCATTCATGGAGCACTGATTATGTCAGTCACGAATATCACTGAGAAGAAATCAATTTCGAACGGCCAGCGGCGGAACTTCAGTCTGGTGCGGTTGATTCTGGAAGGCCGCGCGTTTTTCGCGCTGATCGTCATCATCGCGGTCTTCTCCTTCCTGTCGCCCTATTATTTCTCGCTCAGCAATTTCCTGACCATGGCCTCGCATGTCGCGATTTTCGGTATCCTGGCGATCGGTATGCTGCTGGTGATCCTGAATGGCGGCATCGATCTCTCGGTCGGCTCGACACTCGGCCTTGCGGGCTGCATCGCCGGCTTCCTGATGCAGGGCGTGACGCTCTCGAGCTTCGGCGTCATCCTCTATCCGCCGGTCTGGGCCGTTGTCGTCATCACTTGCGTCATCGGCGCCATCGTCGGTGCGGTGAACGGCGTGCTCATCGCCTACCTGAAGGTTCCGGCCTTCGTCGCCTCGCTCGGCGTGCTCTATGTTGCGCGCGGCATCGCGCTGTTGATGACCAACGGCCTGACCTACAACAATCTCGGCGGCCGTCCGGAACTCGGCAATACCGGTTTCGATTGGCTGGGCTTTAATCGTCTGGCTGGCATCCCGATCGGCGTCATCGTCCTTGCGGCCCTTGCGATCATCTGCGGGTTGGTTTTGAGCAAGACCGCCTTCGGCCGCTGGCTCTATGCGTCCGGCGGCAACGAGCGCGCGGCTGATCTTTCGGGCGTACCGGTCAAGCGCGTCAAGATCCTGGTCTACGTGTTTTCCGGCGTCTGCGCCGCAATCGCCGGTCTGGTCCTGTCCTCGCAGCTTACCTCGGCTGGCCCGACCGCCGGCACCACCTATGAATTGACGGCGATCGCAGCCGTCGTCATCGGCGGGGCGGCGCTTACCGGCGGACGCGGCACAGTGCGAGGCACGATGCTCGGCGCCTTCGTCATCGGCTTCCTCTCGGACGGTCTCGTGATCATCGGCGTGTCCGCCTATTGGCAGACCGTCTTCACCGGCGCCGTGATCGTTCTGGCGGTCCTTATGAACAGCATTCAATACGGACGTCGGGTCAAAGCGAGCTGACGGACGAACTGAACTTCTCCACGACGGCGGATCTGGTTCGAACAGCCAGCCGATTGCGGAAAGCACGACCGGTTCGCCGGTAACATCAGAGCTCATCAAAAAGGGAGAGAGACTATGTTTAAGAAAGGCATGCGCTTAATTCTGGCGGCTGTTGCCGTTGCCCCGATCTTCGCAAGCTCCGCCTGGGCGGCCGGCCAGATGACGATCATCGTCAACGATCCGTCCAACCCCTATTGGCTGACGGAAGGCAATGTTGCCAAGGCGACTGCGGAGAAGCTCGGCTACACCGCCTCGGTCAGCGCCCATAAGGGCGACACCAATACCGAGAGCAACCTGATCGACACCGCGATCACCAATAAGTCGGTTGCCATTATTCTCGATCCGGCCAATGCCGATGGCTCGGTCGGCGCGGTGAAAAAGGCGGTAGCTGCCGGTATCCCGGTCTTCCTGGTCAATGCGGAAATCAATCAGGAAGGTCTCGCCAAGGCGCAGCTCGTCTCCAACAACGCCCAGGGTGCGGCAATCGGTGCCCAGCAATGGGTCGAAGCCGTTGGCGACAAGGGCAAGTACGCCGAACTGTTCGGCGCTCCCTCCGACAACAACGCCGCAACCCGTTCCAATGGTTATGAAACGGTGCTGACGCAGTATCCGGATCTGCAGAAGGTCGCAAAGGAAGTTGCCAACTGGGACCGTACCCAGGGCCACAACAAGATGCAGTCCATGCTGCAGGCCCATCCGGATATCATCGGTGTGATCTCCGGCAATGACGAAATGGCGCTCGGCGCGATCGCAGCCCTGAAGGAAGCCGGCAAGCTCGCCAACATCAAGGTCGGCGGCTTTGACGGTTCTCCGGACGCAGTCGCCGCCATCAAGGCCGGTGAACTTCAGTACACCGTTCTGCAGCCGGTTGCCGTCTTCTCGGAAGAGGCGGTCAAGCAGGCCGATAGCTTCATCAAGACGGGCAAGACGGGTGCGTCGAGTGAAAAGCAGCTCTTCGATTGCCTGCTGATCACGAAGGACAATGTCGACAAGTACACGGGTCCGTTCGTTCTGTCCCAATAACAAGGCGGGGGACGCCGAAAGCGGCGTCCCCCATCATTTGCCGCTTCGCAGATGTAGCAAAGGATTGTTCCATCTCCACTTTTTGCCTTCGCTCGGCATTCGCAGTACGAAGCTGATACCCCCAGAGTCAGCATCAGAGGCCACAGTGACACAGAAGACGAATATCGGAGCATTCCTGTCCGACGAACTGCCAAGCGACAGCCGGCATAGCCGCCAGCTCGCCCGCCGGCAGATGATCGCCGAAGCCGTGATGGCGGAGGGCTCCATGCGGATCGAGGATCTGACCGATCGCTTCGGCATCAGCCTGATGACGGCGCATCGCGACGTCGATGAGCTGGTGAGCCGTGGCCTTTTCCGAAAGACGCGTGGCATCGTCACGGCGGCCGCCACCAGCCTGATCGAATCGAGCGACGTTTACCGCGCGAACCGCCAGTCGGCGGAAAAGAAGATGATTGCCACAGCCGCGATGCAATTCGTCGAGCCGGGGCAGGCGATCTTCCTCGACGATTCCACCACCGTCCTGCAAATGGCGGCGCATCTGTCGGCCAAGGTTCCGCTGACTGCAATCACCAATTCGCTGACGCTGATGAACGCGCTGAAGGACATGCATGATGTCACGCTTCTGGCTCTCGGCGGCCAATATTACAATTGGTGCAATGCCTTCATGGGGCGCATGACGATCAATGAGATCAACAGGCTCAGGGCGGATGTCGCCTTCATCTCCATGTCCGCCATCACCGATGACATCGTCTTTCATCAGTCCCCTGAGATCGTCGACATCAAGCGGGCGATGTTCGATAGCGCCGCCAAACGCATTCTTCTCACCGATCACACGAAATTCGAGCGGCGCGCTTTGCACAGCTTCGCGGCCTTGAGCGAGTTCGATGTGGTCATCGTCGATGAGAAGACGCCGGCCGATCATCTCGATCGGATGCGAAACAAGAATATCAATGTGGTCGTCGCCAGGAGCGACGGAGATCGGTCATGAGGGCAAAGCCTGAGCGGCCCTTCCATCAGTCGGAGTAATCAGCATGCCGAGTCTGCTCGGAATCGATAGCGGTCTCACCGTCACCAAGGCCGTTATTTTCGATGTCGACGGCACGCAGCTTGCCGTGGCGCGGCGGCGGGTGACGCAATTCATGCCCAAGGCCCGCCACATCGAGCGGGACATGGACGAACTCTGGACCGCCACCGCCGATGCGATCGCGGAGGCGATCAGCCTCAGCGGGCGTCCGGCGAGCGACATCCAGGCGATCGCGGCAACGGCCCATGGCGATGGCATCTATCTGCTCGACCGGTCGAGCAAGCCGCTCGGCCGCGCCATCCTGTCGCTGGACAGCCGGGCAGGCGCCATTGTCGACCGCTGGCTGGAAAGCCCGGTCGCCGATGAGGCCCTTAACCTCACCGGCCAGCTTCCGCATGTCTCCGCGCCCTCGGCGCTTCTCGCCTGGATCAAGGAGAAGGAGCCCGCTCGTTTCGAGCGCATCGGCCGTATTCTGAGCTGCAAGGACTGGCTGCGCTTCTGCCTGACCGGCGTGGTCGGCACCGACCGGACGGAGGCAAGCACATCCTTCACCAACGTCAGGGACCAAGGCTATTCGCAGGATGCGCTGAAGCTCTTCGGGCTCGATGAACTCAAAGGCGCCCTTCCGCTCGCATCGCGTTCCGACGAAGTCGTCGGTCGTGTCACCAGCGCTGTTGCAAGCCGCACCGGCCTTGCTGAGGGAACGCCGGTGGTTGCCGGGCTGCACGATGTCACGGCATCGGCTTTGGGTGCCGGCGGCTACGCATCCGGCGTGGTCGCGGTAATTGCCGGGACCTATTCGATCAACGAAACGCTGTCTTCGGAGCCGCGTGTAGACAAGCGGTGGTTCTGCCGTAATGCGATCGCGCCCGGCCAGTGGAACAACATGTCGATCTCGCCGGCATCGACGGCGAATTACGACTGGTTTCTCGATAAACTCTGCGCCGGCGAACGTGCGGGTACCGAGGCGGCGGGACAGTCCATTCATGCGCTGCTCGCGCCCGAGATCGAGGCAGCCTTTGACCGTCCTTCAACGGCGCTCTTCCATCCCTATCTCTTCGGCTCCCCCTATGGTGCCTCGGCGAGCGCCGGTTTCTTCGGTCTCGGCGGCTGGCATGATCGCGGCGACATGTTGCGGGCTGTCTTGGAAGGCATCGCCTTCAATCACAAGATCCATGTCGATGCGCTGGGCGATGGCTTTTCCTTCAGCGAGGCGCGGCTTGCCGGCGGGATTTCTCGGAACCCTGTTGTCGTCCAGATGTTTGCCGACGTGCTCGGGATGCCGGTGACGGTGACCGAAACGGACGAGGCGGCAGCCTGGGGTGCGGCGCTATGCGCTGGCGCCGGCATCGGTCTCTACGCCGATCCGCAGAGCGATCCCCGTGATGTCGGCGCGATTGCGAAGACCTATCATCCCGATGCGGGCCGCAGCGCCGATTATCGGCGCCGATACGACGTCTTCCGGGAAATTGCCGATGCGATGACGCCGCTTTGGCCCAAGATCGGCAGCCTCGTGCCGGCGGAATCCCAAGACTAGAGATGCAGCAGGACAATGATGCCATGACCGACACCGCCGCCGACCAGGAACAGCGCTTTTCGACACTGAAGGACGGGGACATCGATGTCGTCATCCTCGGCGCGGGCATCAATGGCGCCGGGCTGTTTCGCGACCTGTCCGTCCAGGGCGTCAATTGTCTCATCGTCGACAAGTCCGATTTCGGCTCGGGCACCAGCGCCGCGCCGTCGCGGTTGATCCATGGCGGCCTGAAATATCTGGAGACAGGCGAGTTCGGACTGGTCGCGCAGTCGACGCTGGAGCGCAATCTGCTTCTCAAAAACGCGCCGCATTGCGTCGAGGCGCTGCCGACATTCGTGCCGATCTTCTCCTGGACGCGCGGCATTTGGGCAGCGCTCCGGACACTGACGGGTTCGACCACGGCGCCGAGAAGCCGTGGCGCCGTACTCATCAAGATCGGACTTGCTCTTTACGATTTCTTCGGCTTCCGCAGCCGCGTCATGCCGCGCCACAGGTTCATCTTCAAGAGACGTGCGCTGAAGGAAATGCCGTATGTCACACCGAAAATCGTCGCCGGCGGCATCTATTACGACGCCAAGATCAGCCGGCCGGAACGGCTCGTCTACGAGCTGGTCAAGGATGGGCTGGAAGCGAACGGCAGTGCGCTGGCGGCGAATTCCACGACGCTGATCGCTTCATCGGACGGAAAACTTACCTTCCGGCGCTCCGACGACAGCACCTTTTCCGTCACACCAAAACTCGTCGTCAACGCCGCCGGTCCCTGGATCGATCATGTCAACGAGGCGCTCGGCGCGCCATCGCACCTGATCGGGGGCACCAAGGGCTCGCATATCCTGCTCGATCATCCCGAGCTCGTGCGCAGCCTGAACGGCCATATGATCTACTTCGAAGCCGACGACGGGCGCATTTGCCTGGTCTACGGCTATCTCGGCCTGGCGCTGGTCGGCTCGACGGACATTCCGAGCGCCGATCCCGACAATGTCCGCTGCGAAGAGCCGGAACTCGAATATTTCCTCGACAGTCTGAGGTCGCTCCTGCCGGGGCTGCGCTTCGGGCCGGAACAGGTGGTCTATACCTATAGCGGCATCCGCCCGCTGCCGGCCTCCGACGCCTCTTCCCCTGGGCTGATCAGCCGTGACCACTCCGCGCCGGTGATGGAGCCGCAAGAGGGCCGCCCCTTTGCGATCATTTCGCTGGTGGGCGGCAAATGGACCACTTTCCGCGGCTTTGCCGAGGAGGTCGCTGATACCGTTCTGACACGCTTCAAGCGCATCAGGAGCCAATCGACGCAGCAATTGGCGATCGGCGGCGGCCGCAATTTCCCTGCTGATCCCGCCGCAAGGGCGGAGTGGGTACGGGCAGTGGCAGGAAAGACCGGCGTGAACCCGAAAAGGGTCGACGAGCTTCTGGCGCGCTACGGCACCACGGCTTCGGCGATTCTGGGCTGTGGATCAACCTTTAGCGACACGGAACGCCTTGCCGGCGCTTCCCACTATAGCCATCTGGAAATCGACTGGATCACGCGGCAGGAAATGGTCGTGCATCTCTCTGATATCGTCTTCCGCCGCACGACGCTTGCGATCGAAGGGGCGCTGACCATGGAAGGCCTGCGCCAGATCGGCATGATCGCCGGCGCGGCGCTTGGATGGAACGGGCAAAGACTGGCGACGGAGATCGACGACGTGGTCACATCGCTGGCGAAATTCCACGGTCTGCGATTGTCCGACACCGCCGGGCGCCAGCCGGCGGAAGCGCGGATCTAAGTAGATCCGGCTTCCGGCTGCGGCCGTTCTTTACGAGAAAACCGGGTCCAGTGAGCCGGCCTTGTAGCGCTTCGCCATGTCGGAGACCGGGAGCGGCTTGATCCGGGAAGCGTGACCGGCCGTTCCGAACTGCTCGAAGCGTTCTTTGCAGAGCTTCGTCAAGGCGGCCATGGCCGGCTTCATATATTTGCGCGGATCGAATTCGCTCGGGTCTTCCTGCAGCACACGGCGAATCTGGCCGGTCATCGCCATGCGGCCATCCGTGTCGATGTTGATCTTGCGCACGCCGTTCTTGATGCCGCGCTGGATTTCCTCGACCGGCACGCCCCAGGTCGGCTTCATCTGGCCGCCATACTTGTTGATGATCTCCTGGAGATCCTCGGGGACCGACGAGGAGCCGTGCATCACCAGATGGGTGTTCGGCAGCTTGCGGTGGATCGCCTCGATGACCTCCATCGCCAGCACAGACCCATCCGGCCTGCGGGTGAATTTGTAGGCGCCATGCGAGGTGCCCATGGCGATTGCCAGTGCGTCGACCTTCGTCTCGCGTACGAACTTGACCGCCTCGTCGGGATCGGTGAGCAACTGGTCGTGCGAGAGCTTGCCTTCGGCGCCGTGGCCGTCCTCGGCTTCGCCCATGCCGGTTTCCAGCGAGCCCAGCACGCCGAGTTCGCCTTCCACGGAAATACCGCCGAGATGCGCCATCTCGGTGACCATCTTCGTGACGCCGACATTGTAGTCCCAGTCGGCCGGCGTCTTCGCATCAGCCTTGAGCGAACCGTCCATCATCACCGACGTGAAGCCGGCCTGAATGGCCGTCATACAGCTCGAAGCGTCGTTGCCATGGTCGAGATGCACGCAGACCGGAATATGGGGATAGATCTCGACGACGGCATCCATCATGTGCTTCAGCATGATGTCGTTCGCATAGGCTCTTGCGCCGCGCGAAGCCTGGATGATGACAGGTGCATCGGCTGCATCCGCCGCTTCCATGATGGCTAGAGCCTGTTCCATGTTGTTGATGTTGAAAGCGGGCACGCCATAGCTATTTTCGGCAGCGTGATCGAGCAACTGTCTCAGCGTAATGCGTGCCATTCAACTCTCCTTTGATAAGACTGGGCATCGATGATCATTCCGATCATCGACTGAAATATCGGCGCTTTCGACGGCATGAGAACGGTGATTTCGCAAACTGACCATACCCATCGGCACTTGCCTTGAGGTCTTCCGGCCATTCCCCACACACGAAATCCCACTCAGGCGTTGACCAACATATCCAGCTACATAACAATGTAAAATGACAAAATCACATTATTTATGACATTTTGTTTCGATGGGCCTTTCGTGCTCCGGCCGGGTGCCGGATGCTGCTCCATTGAAACTTTGTTTGCCCCCATCAGACGAGGCGTTGTGTAACTATCCTGAAAGCTTCGACTGGCCGGCCACGCCTTGCACTTGCCTCCAGTCCGACGCGGAGAGGCAAGTCGAACGCCGTGGATGGTGGAGAGAGCATGGATCTGCAAAAGATCAAAACGCTGATCGAATTCGTCGGTCGATCGCGCATATCCGAACTGGTGGTGAGCCAGGACGGCACGACCGTGCGGATCTCGAACGGCATTTCCAGGCAGGCGACCGCTGCGGATAATTCGACCGTTGCGCGGCAACAGCCCGCCCGATCACACGTCGTCACGGATGCCGCTGTGCCTGAAGGCGGCAAGACCGCACAAATGGTGGCCGCGCCTGTGTTCGGGCTGCTGCATCGCTCGCCAAGCCCCGGTGCGCCGCCTTTCGTCAAGGTGGGCGATGTCGTCGAGGCGGGCCAGAGCCTCTGCATCATCGAGGCGATGAAAGTCTTCAATACGGTGTCGGCGCACAAAACGGGGCCGATTCTGCGTATCCTGGCCGATGACGGTCAGGAAGTGGACGCCGGGCAGCCGCTGATGGAGATCGGCTGATGTCGTCGGGCGAAAGTAAACGTCGGTTCAACACCGTGCTGATCGCCAATCGCGGCGAGATCGCGTTGCGCATTCAGCGGGCATGCCGTGAATTGGGCCTGCGTTCGGTGATGATTTGCTCCGAAGCCGATCGGGATGCGCCTTATGGGGCGACAGCCGATGAATTCGTCTGCATCGGGCCTTCGGCGCCGGGCCAAACCTATCTCAATCAGGCAGCCATCCTGCTTGCCGCGCGAACGACGGGTGCACAGGCCATCCATCCGGGATACGGGTTCCTGTCGGAGAATGCGGGCTTTGCCCAAGCTGTGGAGGATGCCGGATTGATTTTCATCGGGCCGCCCGCTTCGGCGATCCGCATGATGGGGGACAAGATTGCCGCCAAGCGGGCGATGATCGAGGCCGGCGTGCCCTGCGTGCCTGGCCCGGATACGGCGCTCCCCGAAGATATCGCTACGATCAGGAATATCGCCCGCGACATCGGCTATCCGGTGATCGTGAAGGCGGCGGGCGGCGGCGGGGGACGCGGCATGCGTGTCGTCCATGACGCGTCGGCGCTGGAAGACGCCGTGTCGGTGACGCGCGAAGAAGCAAGAAGAGCCTTCGGCACGCCGGAGCTCTATCTCGAGAAGTTTCTCGAACATCCCCGGCATGTCGAGATCCAGGTTCTTTGCGACAATCACGGCAACGCCGTGTGGCTCGGTCACCGCGATTGCTCGACGCAGCGACGCCATCAAAAGGTGGTGGAGGAAGCACCGGCGCCCGGCATTCCGGCCGAGATCGCTGCGGCTGTCGGCGAACGTTGCGTCGAGGCCTGCCGCCGGATCGGTTACCGGGGAGTGGGGACCTTCGAGTTTCTCTATGAGAACGGCGCATTTTATTTCATCGAAATGAATACGCGTCTTCAGGTCGAGCATCCGGTGACGGAAATGACCTCGGGCATCGATATCGTCAGCGAGCAGCTTCGCGTCGCCCAGGGCCTGCCGCTCGATATTTCCCAGGCGGATGTTCAGACATCGGGTCACTCCTTCGAATGCCGCATCAATGCGGAAGACCCATTCACCTTTGCCGCGTCTCCGGGCCGGATCGCCAATGCACGGTTTCCGGCAGGTCCCGGCGTGCGCATCGATAGCCATGTTATGACCGGCTACAAGGTGTCGCCCCATTACGACTCCCTGATCGCAAAACTGATCGTGCATGCGCCGACGCGCGACCAGGCAATCCGCCGCATGCAGATCGCGCTGGCGGATACGAGGATCGAGGGGATCGCGACCAATCTTGCGCTTCATCGGGAAATTTTCGAGGACCCGGCTTTCAGAGCCGGCGGAACGGACATTCATCATCTTGAGCATTGGCTGAGCGAGCGGAAGCCATGATGAAGCGAGCAAAGCGGACAGCCAAGGCGATGACCGAAGACTTCACCGATCCGGCGATCATGCAGGAAATCGCCGTTTGGCTGGAAAAGGCCGGCGTAAGCGCGATCGAGATCGACATGGAGGATGGCCGTCACGTTCGGATCGTCATGGACGGCGAGGCCTGTCTGCGTGCCGATGACGGACCGCGCGACATGATTTCGACCACGCCTGCAAGCGTTTCGGCGGCCAAGGCGCCGTTCGCGGGCCATTTTCTCGATACGCATCCGGCGCGCGACGTTCCTGCGGCGGCGGAAGGCGCTGCTGTTGCCGCCGGGGATATCGTTGGTTTCATAAAGGTGGGACCGCTCCTGCTGCCGGTTCGCGCTCCCGAGGCCGGTACGCTGAACGAAAGCCCGGTCAAGGCCGGTGATCTCGTCGGCTATGGCGACACCATTTTTCCGATCGAGCCAGCAGAATGACGGACATGCAAGCAACAGCTCTTTCAACACCAGGCTACATCTCTCCGGTTCTTGCCGATGTTCCGAAAATCTCCGTTATCGGCACCAGCGCCTATCTGGTGGAAGCGCCCGGGGATTTTGACCTTCCAACCCAGAGGCGGATCTGGGCACTGGCCAAAGCGGTAGAAACATGGTCCGAGGTTCGCGAAATCGTTCCCGGGGTTACCAACCTTCTGGTGATCCTCAAGCAGACGCCCGAGGAACCGGACCAGGTTGAAGCCCAGCTGAGACAGGAATGGGATCGTGCCCGTGGTATCGATCTTGCCGGCAAGACGATCGAGATTCCGGTGACCTATGGCGGCGAGCATGCGACGGATCTCGCGGCCGTTTGCGATTTCTCCGGCCTTAGCGACCGTGAGGTCGTCCAGCTGCATTCGGAAGGCAGCTATACCGTTTTCGCCCTCGGAAGTGCTCCGGGCTTCGGCTATCTGCACGGCCTCAATCCACGCATCTATATGCCGCGCAAGAAGGTGCCGTCGCTGAAAATGCTCAAGGGCACGGTGACGATCGGCGGCATGCAGACGGGTGTGTCGGTTCTGACGGGACCGAATGGCTGGAACTCGATCGGCTTTGCGGAACTATCGGTGTTTGATCCCACGAGGGCGTCCCCGGCACTGCTGACCCCCGGCGACAAGGTTCGCTTCCTGCCCGAGAGGATCGAGCTGTGATCCACGTTCTTCAGACCGGCCCCTTGAATACAGTGCAGGATCTCGGCCGCTTCGGCTACCGGAACATCGGCGTCACGTCGAGCGGTGCGATGGACAGATTGGCTCTCACCGTCGGCAATCTGCTGCTTGGCAATGAGGATGGGGCGGCGGGTCTTGAGATTCAGACCTTCCCGTTTTGCGTTCGGTTCGAGAAGGACACGGTCGTTGCCATTACCGGCGCGGACTGCAACGCAAGCCTCGACGGGCGACCGCTGCCGCCCTGGTGGGCAATGCCGGTATCGGAAGGGCAGGTGCTGGAACTCGGAGCTCCGCTGCGGTCCGCACGCGCCTACCTCTGCTTTGCCGGCGGACTTGACGTCGAGCCGGTGATGGGCTCGCGCAGCACGTCGCTGCGCGGTAGCTTCGGTGGACTGGAGGGCCGTTTTCTGGCGGCGAATGATCGCCTGAGCATTGCCGAGAGGGAGATCAGCGCAGTGCCGGGTGGCGGGTTTGGTGCTGTTCCGCCCGAAACGGCGCTTGCGTCGCATTTTCCGGCCCCGGAAGACGGCGTGCTTCCCGTCCGGGCGATCCCGGCCGGAGAGCATGCCCTTTTCGGCGATGAAGCAGAGCGCTTCTGGACCCAGACATGGAAGATTTCGTCCCAGAGCGACCGTACCGGCTACCGGCTTTCGGGCGAACCGATCATGCTTGCCTCTCCCGTGGAGATGCGCTCGCACGGTGTCGTTCCGGGCGTCGTGCAGATGCCGCCGGCGGGAGAGCCGATCATCCAGATGAGCGACGCCAATACGGCTGGCGGCTATCCCAAAATCGCCGGCGTCGTCGAGGTCGATCTCTGGCGGCTGGGCCAGGCGCGCATTGGCAGCCGCATCCGGTTCATTCGCTCTGATGTCGCCGAGGCGCGCGCAGCCGAGCAAGCACTGCAAGCCTATCTCGAGGATATCCGCCACACGGCGCCGACGCTGATCCAGGCGCTCGCGACCATGTCACGACGATAGCGGCCCGCCGCGAGGACTTTGCCAGAACGCCTGCACTGAAACCCGACATTCCCACGATCATCGAAAGCTGCAAAACAATGCCGACCACAGCCGACCGCCTCAAGAATGTGTCTATATCCGCCTCCGCCGTCATGACGCAGCGCGCCCGTGACCTCGCATCGAAGGGGATCAATGTCGTTTCCCTGTCGTCGGGCGAGCCGGACTTTCCGACGCCGTTGCACGCGATCGAGGCGGCCCATGCCGCGGCTCTGGCCGGCGACACCAAATATCCGCCGCTCGACGGCACGCTGGCGCTGAGAACCGCGATTGCGCGCAAGTTCAAGCGGGAGAATGGGCTTGACTATGATCCGAGCCAGATCGTCGTCGCCGGCGGCGGCAAGCAGGTGATCTTCAACGCCGTGATGGCGACCTGCAACCCCGGCGATGAGGTGGTGATCCCCGCCCCGGGCTGGATCAGCTACGCGGACATCGTTCGCTTTGCGGGCGGCGTGCCTGTCCCCGTCGCATGCAAGCAGGAATACGGTTTCAAGCTGCGCGCCGAGGATCTGGAGGCGGTCATCACGCCGAAGACGAAGTGGCTGTTCCTCAATTTTCCGAACAATCCGACGGGTGCTGCCTGCTCGCGAGCCGAGATGGCCGCGATCGCCGAAGTCATGCTGCGCCATCCCAACGTATGGATCATGACCGACGACATTTATGAGCATCTGATCTACGACGATTTCGAATTCTGCACGATCGCCGAAGTCGAGCCGCGTCTCTACGACAGGGTGCTGACCGTCAACGGCGTCTCCAAGGCCTATGCCATGACGGGATGGCGGCTGGGCTTCTGCGGCGGGCCAAAGGACTTGATCTCCGCCATCAGCAACGTCAACGCCCAGAATAGCGGCGGGACGTCGACGGTCACCCAGGCTGCCGCCGTAGCGGTGCTGGACGGCCCACAGGACCTTCTGAAGGAGCGGGCGGCGATCTACAAACAGCGCCGCGACTTCGTGCTCGACAAGCTCGCCGGTATCGACGGGCTGACGTGTCACAAGCCGGAAGGCGCATTCTACATTTTCCCTGGTATTGCCGGCCTTCTCGGCAAGACCAGCAAATCCGGCCGCAAGATAGAAAACGACACGGATTTCGTCTTGGCTCTGGTCGATGAGCAACATGTGGCGACAGTACAGGGCGCGGCCTATGGCATGAGCCCGTTCTTTCGCATCTCCTACGCCACCAGCATGGAGAAGCTCGCCGATGGCTGCACGCGTATCGCGCAGTTCTGCCATGATCTCAAATAGGATGAGATCTGAAATAGGATGAGACGGGCAGGGTGGCGGTGGGCATTTACTGCTTCAGCCGCTCGGTCAGCTCCTTAAGAATTTCCTGCACGGCGGCGGCGGGGTCCGAAAGCGATGCGTATTCGGACACGCAGAGCGACAGCGTCTCCTCGATCTTCGGCGAGACGCTCCGACAGACGATCGGACCGTTGCTCTCGGAGACGAGGCGGTCGGCGACCGCCTTGGGCATGATCGTGGCCCCGAGACCGGTGCCGACGGCACGTGCCAGCGTTCGGATTACCTCGACCTCACCGATTACCTCCAGATTGACGCGGCTTCGCGAGAAGGCGGTCTCCACCGCCCGCCGCACGAAATTATAGGGCGGCGGCAACAGAAACGGCAGGGATTCGAGCGCCGAGACGGAGATCGGAGTGTCGCCGGCTTCGATGCCGAATGTCTCGTGCGCGACCAGGTAGAAATCCTCCCGCAGAAGGGGAGAAAAGCGCAAGCCCTTCATGGGGCCGGCGCCGTGGATCAGCGCGATCTCGAGCCGGTTGTTCAGCAGCATCTGGCTGTATGTCTGCCCGACGCTCTCGGTGAGGTGCAGCACGATCCCCGGATGCCGGCGCCTCGTTTCCGCTAAAAGCTCGAACGAAAGCGTTGCGGCGCTGCTGAACGGTGTCAGGCCGACGGAAACGCGGCCCGCCAGGTGCTTGCCTGCGGTAACGACGTCTTTGTGGACCTGCTCCATCTGGCGCAGGATGATCTGGGCATGCCGATACACCTCGGCGCCTGCATCCGTCACGGTGACGCCCTGCTGGCTGCGGATGAGGAGCTTTGTTCCGAAGTGTTCCTCGAGTGCCGCGAGCTGCTGGCTGAGCGCCGGCTGTGCGATGTGGAGTATATCGGCCGCTCTTGTGATGCTGCCCGTATCGACGATCACAACGAACGATTTGAAACGCCTGATGTCCATTTAAGATTAATGCTCGCTCTTGCTGCCGCCCGATATATTACCGCGTGATTGTTAGTTTGTAACTCGGTCTGTCCCAAGCACTTTTTAGGTGGAAAACACTGCGCCAAGAGAGCCGAGAGCCGGTTTCCGGCTGCAAAATAGTGCGGATTTCTTGAATGGAATCAATGCGATGATGCCACTGGATGTCCCTCATAAGATCGGCTTATCCCTCCAAAGATAATCGGAATTATCGCGCGGCGGAAAGGTCGGTTAAGGTTCGACAAACAAAAGGGAACAGTGATGCCATTCTCCGATTATAAGACCGCACTGGTCACGGGTGCCTCCTCCGGAATTGGGGCGGCTATCGTCGAGCGCCTTTGTGCCGAGGGACTTGAGGTACATGCGGTCGCGCGCAATGGCGAACTCCTGCGGAAGCTGGCGGAACGCACCGGCTGCATCGCGCATGTGATTGATGTCACCGACCGGGCGACCCTTGCCGATCTGACGAAGCGCACTCCGTTTGACATTCTCGTCAACAATGCCGGCGTCGATCGTCCCAAGAAGTTCCTCGAAGCTGAGGACGGTGACATCGATCTTCTTGTCGACGTCAACCTGCGCGCCGTCCTTCATCTCTGCCGCATGGTGGTGCCGGGCATGGTGGAGCGCGATCGTGGTCACGTCATCAATATCTCATCGATCGCCGGCGCCTATAATTTCGGCGGCAACTCCTCCTATCACGCGACGAAGGCGGGCGTGAGCATGCTGTCGAACCAGCTGCGCATCGACGCTTTCGGTAAGCGGGTCCGGGTGACGGAAATCTGCCCCGGCCGCGTCGCCACCGACATCTTCGCGCATGTCCATGGTGACAGCCCCGAGATACGGGAGCGCTTCATCGACGGCTTCGAATTGCCCGAGGCGAAAGACATTGCAGATGCCATCGCCTTTGCGATCGCAGCACCGGTCGCCGTGAACATCGGCCATATGGAAATCACGCCGACCCTTCAGGTGATGGGTGGCTTGCAGACGGCAAAGCCCCAATCTTCCAAGCAAGGGGACTGAGGCGGTGGGCAAGCTCGATCTCTCGGCGATCCTGGGCAATCCGGAATATGTCTCGATGCTGCTGCACGGGGTCGAGATGACCTTTGTTGTCGCCATCGGTTCCTGGCTGCTCGCGATGACCCTTGCCATGCTCCTTCTCGGTTTGCGATATGCGCCCGGCCCAATCGGTAACGCGGTCGTCACCGCCTATGTCTCCTATCACCGCAACGTCCCGACGCTGGTGCAGCTGATGCTGTGGTATTTCGGCATTTTCGCCCTGATGCCGCAGCCGGTCACCGATTGGCTGAACGACCACAATGCCGAGGCGACCTTCGCGATCATCGGGCTCGGCCTGTGCCAGGCGGCCTATTTCAGCGAGGATCTTCGCTCCGGCCTGCGCTCGGTCAGCTCCGGGCAGATGGAAGCGGCACGCGCGCTCGGTCATGGATATATCTCGGCTATGCGCTTCGTGATGATCCCGCAGGGGATCAGAAATGCGCTGCCCGCGCTGATCAATCATAGCGTTTCCCTGTTCCAGAACAGCAGCCTGGCGGTCGCGATCGGCGTTGCGGAACTGACCTATGCCGTCAAGGAAGTGGAGAATCTGAGCTTCCTGACCTTCGAGACCTATCTGCTGGCAACCGTTCTCTATCTCGCTTTCTCGCTGATGATCATGATCGCCGGCTCATACATCACCCGGAGAACCAATCCGATCAGGAGTGGACGGGCATGATCGGCGACATCATCCAGATCATCCACGATTACTGGCTGCTGCTGCTCGTCGGACAATATCCGAACGGCCCGATCGGCGGCCTTGCTGCGACCCTGATCCTCTCGGTTCTGGCAATCGTCTTTGCCTTTCCGGTCAGCATCCTCCTGGCTCTTGCCCGGCTTTCGAAGTCGCCGTTTCTGAACTGGCCTGTTACCGCGCTGGTTTATTTCACGCGCGGCGTGCCCCTTTTGATGCTCATCCTCTGGGGCTATTTCCTCGTGCCGCTGCTGACGGGCGCCGACGTTCCGAGCTTTGTCACCATGCTTGTGACGCTGGTCATCTATCAGGGTGTTTTCCTGAGTGAGGTCGTGCGTGGCGGTATTCTTGCGCTTGGGCACGGCCAGCTGGAGGCGGCACGCGCGCTTGGACACAGCTATTTCGGCGCCATGCGCTACGTCGTCCTGCCGCAGGCGCTGTACAACGTCATCCCGAGCATCCTTTCGGTTCTGGTGTCGACGATAAAGGACACGACGCTCGGATACGTGATCAACGTGCCGGACCTCACCTTCGCGGCCAACCAGATCAACAACCAGCTTTTGACCCAGCCATTCCAGGTCTTCTTCATCCTGGCGGCCGTCTACTACGTGATCTGCTGGTCGTTGACCCAGGTGGCATCGGTTCTGGAGCGTCGGATCACCCGCAAGCGCGCCGGCACGGCTGCACAGAAGCCCGAGAACGTCCTGCAACTCAAAGCTCTTACGGATCTGTCGCTATGACCCTCGCCCAGTCCTCCCAGAATCCGCCCATGATCCGGCTGTCCGCGGTGCGCAAGTCCTATGGCCATTTCGAAGTCCTCAAGGGGATCGATGCCGAGGTGGCGCGCGGCGAGGTCGTCGTCGTCTGCGGTCCATCCGGTTCGGGAAAATCCACCTTGATCCGGACGGTGAACCGTCTCGAGGAAATCGCCAGCGGATCGATCACCTGCGACGGCAATGACATGCACGGCTCGGTGCCCGCCAGCGAGATGAACCGCCGACGCAGCCGCATCGGTTTCGTGTTCCAGAATTTCAACCTGTTTCCGCATCTGTCGGTTCTCGACAACATCGCGATGTCGCCGATCCGGGTGAAGGGTGTTGCGCGTGATGTTGCTCGCAACAAGGCGAAACAGCTTCTCGACAGGGTAGGGTTGGCCGATAAGGCCGGTGCTTTTCCCGCCCAGCTTTCCGGCGGGCAGCAGCAGCGGGTCGCGATCGCGCGTGCTTTGGCCATGGAGCCGCCGGTGATGCTCTTCGACGAGCCTACAAGCGCGCTGGATCCGGAAATGGTCGGCGAGGTGCTCGCGGTCATGAAGAGCCTGGCAGCCGACGGTATGACGATGATGTGCGTCACCCATGAGATGGGATTTGCCCGCGATGTGGCCGATCGCGTCTGGTTCATGGATGACGGGCTGATCCTCGAGGCGGCGCCACCGAAAGAATTCTTTTCCAACCCGCAACATGCGCGTGCTCAGCGGTTTCTCGCTGATTTGCGGCATTGAATTTCGTCCAACCCACAGGAGACTTTGCAATGAACATGACGTCATGGACCCTAAGCATCGCGCTCGCAGCAACAGCGCTAGCCGGGTCGGCGAATGCGGATCAGCTGGCTGATATTATGACGGCGAAGGTGATCCGTTGCGGAACCTTTGCCGATGTTCCTCCTTTTGCATCTCCGGATCCGAAAACGCGCGAGATGGTCGGCTTCGACGTCGATCTCTGCGGCGCGATCGCCCAAGCACTCGGCGTCAAGCCGGAGATCAAGCCGGTTTCCGTCGAGGCCCGCGTTCCCGAAGTCAAGCTCGGTCATGTCGATATCGCGGTTGCCAATCTCGCCTACACCGTCAGTCGCTCCGAGCAGATCCAGTTCAGTGACCCTTATTACCTGGCTAAGGAAATGCTGATCGTCAAGGTCGGCGATGCCGGCCAGAAGAAGGCCGATTTTGCCGGCGTTCGCCTGGCATCGACCAAGGGCTCGACCTCGGAACTCTCCATCCGCCTCAACAAGTCGCAGCCGCTGACCTTCCAGGATACCGGGTCGGCCTATCTTGCCGTCCAGCAGGGCAAGGCACGCGGCATGGTCGCCAACACGATGACGACGACGAAGATCGTCAATGAATCGAAGACCAAGGGCGCCGAGATGCGGATGATCGACGAGCCGATGCTTTATCAGCCGATCGGCATCGGCATGAAAAAGGACGAGCCGGCGCTGACTGCGAAGATCAACGAAGTCCTGGTCTCGCTCGACAAGTCCGGTGAGATCAACAAGATCTGGGACAAGTGGCTCGGCCCGAATACCGAGTACAAGATGACCCGCACGGACAAGGTCGTCCCGATCACCGAACTGAAGTTCGATCCGATCCCGTAATTTTGCGAACGGGGCGCGAATGCCCCGGCGCTCTTGGCGATGCAGCCGGCTTCTCGCCGCGCCGTATCGCGACCGCACGACGTTTTCAGCCTGCCCGATGAAGCAGGCGTGCAATTGCTAATTTGTCTGGAGGACCATGAAGTGGTGATACTGAAGCAGAAGATCGATCGTCCCAGCCAGGAAGAGATCGCGGCCATCGCGAAATTTTCGCCAGCGACCCTTCACGAAGCGCAAGGGCGTCGCGGCGCTCTGTCTTCCCGGATCAAGCCGATCGACTACCGGATGAAGCTCTGCGGACCCGCCTTTACCGTCAAATGCGCGCCGCGTGACAACATCATGCTTCAAGTGGCGATCAACTACGCCCAGCCCGGCGACATCATCGTCGTCTCTGCCGGCGAATATGAAGAGGCCGGCTCGTTCGGCGACGTGCTTGCCAATGCCTGCCTCGCCAAGGGCATCGGCGGATTGGTGACCGACACGGGCGTGCGTGACACGCTGCAACTGCGCGATCTGGGCTTCCCGGTCTTTTCACTCAGCGTCTGCATCAAGGGCACCGTCAAGGAAACGCTTGGTGCTACCAACGAGCCGATCCTGATCGGTGACGAGATTGTTCACCCAGGTGATATCATCGTCGGCGATGCCGATGGTCTAGTCGTCGTGCGCAAGTCGGAGGCCGTCGAGGTGGCGAAACTGGCGCAGGCCAGGGAAGACGCCGAGGCGGGCTATATTGCAGCATACAAGGCCGGAAAGTCGGTCGTCGAGGTCAGCAATCTCGAAGCTGTGTTGAAGGCCAAGGGCCTGGTAATCGAAGGCTGAGGATCAAGGCCTGCCGCCGCCATGCGTGCGGCAGGCCTCATTTGCTCCCCGACATCCGCGTGGTCGGCTCTTCCGACAACCAATGGTACCCGCAAGCCGGCCGCCATCGACTTAACTCTTCAGGTAGGCGCCCCGTGCGAACTTGCCGGCGCCGGCTTCTCATCTGAAATCGCATGGTGCTCCATATATGGAGCTGGCGGTCAACACCGACCTGTCCTAGATTTTCACCGAACACAGTCAGGGCTGCGGATTCTATTGGCAGCATGTTAATTGCATTGCGGTAAGGACCGCGATGGATGCAACTCGTCGGTCGATAAGGAGAAGAGGGTCATGGCATATCCGCATCTGGGCAAGTCGATCGCGCAGCTATCCGTTCTGATGCAGTCGGGAACGCTCGATCCCGTAGAGCTGGCCGAAGAGAGCCTGGACGCGATCCGGTCCCATCAGGATCAGGCCATCTTCATCAGCCTGCTTGAGGAGCGGGCGCGTGAAGAGGCTGTTGCCGCTTCGAAACGGCTGCGGGACGGACGCTCGCGCGGGCTTCTCGACGGTATTCCCATCGCCTGGAAGGATCTCTTCGCCATCCGCGGGCTGCCGACAACGGCCGGATCCGCGGTTCTTGCGCGTGAAGCGCCGGCAGCCAAGGACGCCGATGTCGTCGAGGCGCTGGCGGCTGCCGGCATGGTGAGCGTCGGCCGGGTTAATATGAGCGAGTTCGCCTTCTCCGGCCTTGGCCTCAATCCGCATTACGGCACACCGCTCAATCCGGTGTCTACGGATGTCGAGCGTGTACCGGGCGGCTCTTCCTCCGGTTCGGCCGTTGCTGTCGCCTCAGGCTTGGTGCCGGTGTCGATCGGCACGGATACGGGCGGCTCGGTGCGCATTCCATCCGCCTTCAATGGGCTGGTCGGTTACAAGGCAAGCCGTGGGCGCTACAGCATGGACGGTGTCTTCCCCCTGGCCACCAGTCTCGATTCGCTCGGTCCTCTCTGCCGCAGCGTTCAGGATGCCATCTGGGTCGATGCGGCGATGCGCCGCCTAACAGCGCCTGTGATTGTTCACGCGAACCTGAAGGATATTTCGCTGGTCGTGCCTGAGACCGTCGTCATGGACGATATCGAAGATGGTGTCCGCCAGGCCTTCGACTCCGCCATCGAGAGATTGCAGCAGGCCGGAGTGCGGGTGCGCCGGGCGGCATTCCCGACCTTCAATGGCGTCTTCGAGCTGATGGCAAAGCACGGCCCGATGGTGACTGCCGAGGCTTATGCACTCCATTATCATCGGCTTTCCGGGCCTGACGCCGCGGAGATGGATCGCCGCGTGGTGGCCCGCACATCGCTGGGAGAGAAGATCGGCCTGATCGATTATATCGCGCTGTTGAAGGGGCGTGAGCGGCTGATCGAGGAATTTGCGACGGCGACGGCACCGAACGAGTTCATCGCCTATCCGACGGTCGCCCATGTGGCGCCACCGCTGGCACCGCTGCGCGATGACGACGACCTCTTTGTGAAGACGAATGGAAAGACCCTGCGCAACACGCTGATCGGCAATTTCCTTGATTGCTGCGGTGTATCACTACCTTGTGGTGCAGGCGACGGCGGCATGCCTGTCGGATTTTTGTTGTCGGCCAAGAGGGGGCAGGATGAACAGCTGTTGGCGGCCGCCTTGGCCGTCGAGCAAGTTGTATTTCCCAGGGTGTAATTCGCCGAGCGACAAAGCGGTGTTGTTTCTTCTCACCGGATGGAAGGGAGGAGCAGGGGCCTATGCTTTTGTGCTTAAATCTATTAAATTTGTCGCTTTTTCGGCTTCCTAACTTGCAAACTTGCTTTGCCGCCGCAATCATGAGGAATGATCATCAGTCAAACTCGTTTTCAACCGCCGAGTGCCGGCAATGAACATGTCAGGCGCCGCAGTCTGTTGGCGCTGCTGCAACGTTCGGGCTTAAGGCGGCTGACGACAATCGTCGCCCCGGCGGGATATGGTAAAACATCGCTTGCCGCGCAATGGTATGAGCTGATCAAAACTCAGCGCAGTCAGGTTGTCTGGATTCCCCTCGATCCCGAGGATGGTGATCAGGGCCGTTTTCTTCTGGCTTTGCTGGAATCGCTTCAAAAGCTGCTCCCTGACGAAAGGAACGGGTCGGATGCCAACAGCATGCCGGTTGCCACGCTTCTCTCCGCGCTTGTCACGCGGCTGCGCCGTATAGGGGAGCCAATCGTTCTCTTCCTCGACGACTACCATTTTGCCCAGAACGACGCCACGGAATCGCTGATGGCAAAGCTGCTGGCGGCGAGCGATCTCGGGCACGTGAAGTTCGTGCTGATTTCGCGCAGCCCACCCCGATTTCCGACCTCCGCTTTGCGGCTCAACAGCGAGCTGAAGCAGATCGGTGTCGCCGATCTCAGTTTCACCGATACGGAAGCCCAGGAGTTTTTCGGTAGTCGGGCAAAGAAACTCACAAGCGAGCAGGTCAGCGAGCTCAACCAGCGAACGGAAGGCTGGGCGGTGGCGCTGCAGATGGTTCGGGTTCTGGTCAATGACAATATGGATAGCAGTGCCATCCTCTCGTCGTTCGATGGCAGCAATGCCGAAATGGGCCGTTATCTCTCGGAGCAGGTCTTCTCCAGCCTGCCGGAAGACGTCCGGCATTTTCTGACCGAAAGTGCCGCGCTCCCCGCCGTCAGCCGCGCCCTCATCGGCGCTGTATCGGGCCAGGACAATGCGGTGGCACTGTTCAATCGGCTCGGCGACTACGCGCTGCCGATCGCCGTTCTCGATGGGCAGGGAACGTGGATCCGGTATCATCCGGTGTTCAACAGCTATCTCAAGGAGGAGGCCGAGCGCCTCGGCATCGATACGAGGCAGGTATTGCGAAAGGCGGCGCAGTGGTTCGAGGCGGGCGGTGACTGCGATGCGGCGGTGCGCCACGCGCTTCTGGCCTCCGACGCGACGCTTGCCGCCCAGATCATCGAAAGAGCGGGCGGATGGCGGCGCGTCTATGCGAAGACACGCGGCGGCACCGCGCTGTTTCAGACGCTGATTGCCAGGGCGGCCGATATCAATCTGGCGGACTTCCCCCTGACGACATTGGGATTGTCGGTGATCAACGCCAAGGCCGGCCAGCTCGACGCCGCCAACCACTATCTTGCCCTTGCCGAGCGCGCCGCAGCCACGATGGGCGAAAAGCTGGCGCAGGATCTGCGTGTCGTTCGCGTGCTGCTATCGCTCTATACGGATAGATGGGCGACAACAGCGGATCTCTCGGCGCTCGAGGCGGACCTGTCTCAGGACAGCGGCATGGAGCCGATCCATCGATCACTGGCACTCAATATGCTGTCCTACAATTTCCTGATCCGCACGGATCTGGAGCGCGCATTGCACTATGGCCAGCTTTCCATACGGTCCTTCCGTGATGCGGGTGCCGATTTCGGTGCCATGCACCTTTATACTCATATCGGACAGGCCTCATTCTTCAGCGGCGATTGCGTCAGTGCCGCCGATGCTTATCAAAGCCTCATCACTGAAGCGCAGGCCAATATCGGCAAGGGCTGCGATCTTGATGCCATCAGCCACGTCTTGCAGAGCGAGCTGCTTTCGATGAATGGCGACCGGCAGGCGGCCGCCGCAGTGCTTGCCTGGGCACTGCCGCATCTGGAGCGGCACGATGCGTGGTTTGACCTTCTCGCGGCCGGCATTATGGCGCAACAGCGCATCTTGCGGCTGAACGGCGAGATCATGGCGGCTCATGCGGCGATCGACAGCGCGCGTTCAGCCGCCAAGCGGCGTGGTTTCGACCGCTTGATCAGGTTGATCGATGGCGAACGGGCGGCACTTCTTCTTGCATCGGGCGACATCGACGAGGCGGTGCGTTACGCCGAAGTCACCGGCTTCGGTGCCGGAAGCATCAATTCTGATAACGCCAATGATCTTGCCGTCAATCTGCGTGGCAACGTGCCTGCCTTGTTGTGGACGCGAATCTATCTCGCACAGGGCGAGATTGCCTACGCGCGTACTACATTCGATCGCCTGATCATGGGGCAGTCGCGCGAATTGCATGTGCCGCGGCGCATTGAATTGGGTTTCCTCGATATACGCCTGCTGCTCGCCGAAGGCGACGAGGCCACAGCCGCAGCCAAGCTTTCCGAGATGATGCTGTCGTTGCCGGTGCCGGACTACCGCGCCATTCTTCTGATCGAGGGACCGGAATTCGCCAGCCGCCTGCGTCAGCTGGCCGCTAGCCGGGGCGTGCCTGATGTCGTGATGCAGCGGCTGGAGCATCTGCAGGAAGTCGTTGCGACCACAAGTACCCAGGACAGTGACCTGCTCTCCGTGCCGGCCTCAGCAACCGGCGGACTGACCGACCGCGAACGCGGCGTCCTCCGATTGCTCAGCGCCGGTCTCAGCAACAAGGAAATCGGTCGCAAGCTCGACCTCAGCAACAACACGGTCAAATTCCACCTGCGCAACATCTACGCCAAACTCAATGTGACGACGCGGACGGCCGCCGTTACCATAGCGCGCGATACCGGCATCCTTCTCTGATCCGGGCTCAACCCACCCGTTCGGGTAGGGTTCGCGAATGCTACCCACCCTTCTGACAGGCTACCTGCCTCCAGGTAAGCCGCCTAGTCTGCCCGCAACGACAACGATGAGGGTGACTGAGACGATGACCATTGAGGCAATTTCCGTCGATCCCGTGACTCAGGAAATCATCGAGGGCAAGCTGACGGCCATCGTCGACGAGATGGGGATCGTCATGGCGCGCACCAGCATGAGCCCGGTGATCTACGAAGTCCTTGATTTCGCCTGTGGATTGCTGACATCCGAGGGCGAACTCGTCGCGCAGATGAACGGCATCACGTTGTTCACCGGCACCTTCGGCGTCCAGGTGAAGGCGTTGATCGAGAAGTCCGCCGGCAATCTCTGCGATGGCGACGTTCTCCTCTCCAACGATCCCTATGCCGGCGGCACGCATGCCTGCGATTTCGCCATCGTCAAGCCGCTCTTCGTCGATGGCGAGATCATCGCCTATGCCATCAATGTCGCTCATTATCTCGATGTCGGCGGTTCGGTACCGGGAAGCCTGGCGCCGAACGCCACCTCTGTTTTCCAGGAGGGAATACGTCTGCCGGGCGTCAAGATCGCGCGCTCCGACGTCTTTTCGAACGACATCCTCAGCATCATTTGCGAGAATGTGCGCCTGCCGGAAATCGCCCTTGGCGATCTCAATGCGCAGGTGGCGACCGTTCGGGTCGCCGCGCGGCGTCTGACCGAACTGGCGGCGAAATATGGGGTCGATGTCGTCAGGGCAGCTTTCGCCAATCTGTTGACGGCCAGCGAAAAACGCAGCCGGGCGGCAATCGCCGCTCTTCCGGACGGCCGTTATGAAGCGAGCGATATCATCGACGGCGACGGTATCACCGATGCGCCGATCCCCGTGCAGGTGGCTGTTACCATCGATGGCGACAGCATCATCGCGGATTTCACCGGTTGCCCACCAGCCGTGCCCGGACCGATCAACTGCGCGCGCGGCGCCTTGCAGTCGGCGGTCAGAACTATCGTCAAGGCATTGGTCGGGCCGCAGGAGCCTTCCAACGAGGGATGGTTCCGTCCGCTGACCGTCATCGCGCCGCCCGGAACGATCTTTACCGCGGAAAAGCCCTCGCCGACCGGCTGGTACTACGAGGGGTCGGTGCATGCGTCCGAGCTTGTCTGGAAGGCGCTGGCGCCCTTGGTGCCGTCGCGCTTCTCTGCTGGTTCCTATTCCAGCCTCTGCGTTGTCTACATCTCCGGCAAGGACCGCAACGGCCAGCCCTTTATCCATATCGAACCGCAGCATGGCGGCTGGGGTGCCAGCGAAGAGGCCGACGGCGCCGGCGCGTTGATAGCGCTGACGGATGGAGACACCTATAATTATTCGGTTGAAGCCATCGAGGCGCGGTTCCCCTTGCGCGTCAAGAGCTACGGCTACAATATCCAGGCCGGCACCGGCGCCGGTCGCCGGCGGGGAGGGTTCGGTATCGTGCGCGAGTATGAAATCCTCAGCAAGGACGCATCCGCCTATGGTAGTTTCGGCCGCACCCGCACCCGGCCCTGGGGCATGGACGGGGGAGGGAGCGGAACGGTGAATGCGCTGCAGATCTCATCCGTGAGCGATGGCAAGGTGAGGACCTACGGCAGGATTGCCCATATCGACCTCAATGCCGGCGATATTCTGCGGGTCATCACTGGCGGCGGCGGGGGATGGGGCGACGCGCGTCAGCGCGAACAGCATCTGATCGAGCGCGATTTGCGCAATGGCTTCATTACCGAAGCACAGGCAGTGAAGCTTTACGGTTACCAAACGAAAGTGGCGGTATGATCAGACTGGCAACCGACGTCGGTGGCACTTTCACCGATCTCGTTGGATATGACGAACGCAGCGGCGAATTGTTCACGGCCAAGAGCCTGACGACGGTGCCCGATCAATCCATCGGGGTGCTCGATGCGATCGCCACGGCGGAAGCCAAGGATGGGCTTCGCACATGGGATGTCACGTTTTTCGCCCATGGTGGCACGACGGTTATCAATGCCATTACCGAGCGCAAGGGGGTGCGAACCGCACTGGTGACGACTGCGGGCTTTCGCGACGTTCTGGAGATTGGTCGTGGCAATCGCCCCGATCTCTACAATCTGCGATTCCGCAGCCCGGCTCCCTTTGTTCCCCGGAGCCTGCGCTTTGAGGTGCGCGAGCGCCTCGACGCTTCGGGAAAAATCATTACGCCGTTGCACGTCGAAGACCTCAAGCCGATCATCGCCCAATGCAAGGCGGAAGGGATCGAAGCGGTCGCGATCCTCTTCCTTCACAGCTATACCAATCCCGAGCACGAGATTCTTTGCGCCGATATTCTGGCCGCCGCCCTGCCGGATGCGACCGTCTGCGCCAGCTATGAAGTGTCGCGTCAATGGCGCGAATATGAACGTTCGAACACTGTCGTGCTCAACGCCTATGTCCAGCCTATCATCCGCCGCTATTTTGAGCGGCTGGAAGATGCGCTGATGCGGCGTGACCTGACATGCCCCTATTATGCGATGCAGTCGAACGGCGGCATCGCCACCTTCGAACAGGCAGTCAGCAGTCCGTTAACTCTGATCGAATCCGGTCCGGCGGGCGGTGTCGCGGGCGCGGCACGGATCGGCAATGCACTCGGCGAAAGCGAAGTCCTGTCGCTGGATGTCGGTGGCACGACAGCCAAATGCTCGCTGATCCACGGTGGACGCCCGACGCTGAACGTCGAGTACAAGCTCGAACATACCCGCATCGAGCCGGGGCATCCCATTCAGGTGCCGGTGGTCGATATTGTCGAGATCGGCTCGGGCGGCGGCTCGATTGCCTGGCTCGACGAGCGTGGCGTCCTTCGTGTCGGCCCGGAAAGTGCCGGGTCCATGCCGGGGCCGGCCTGTTACGGTCGCGGTGGCACGAGACCGACGCTGTCGGATGCCATTCTCACGATCGGGGTCTTCGATCCCACCAATTTCGCCGGCGGCTCCATGCATCTCGACAAGCAGAAGGCGGCCGAAGCGATTGCCACCATCGCCGCGCCCCTTGGCATGAGCATCGAGGACGCCGCTATCGCAATTATCGATATCGCGCATGCAAGCATGATCAATGCGCTGAAACTGGTCACGGTCCAGCGCGGGCATGATCCGCGCGACGTGGCCTTCGTCATCAGCGGCGGTGCCGGCCCAGCGCTTGCAACCAGGCTTGGACGCGACCTGAGCGTCAAGTCGACGGTTATTCCGCTCCATCCCGGGCTTTTCTCCGCCTGGGGCATGCTCGCCGCCGAGCCGCGCGCCGATTTTCGTCATACCTGGTTCTCGGCTCTGACGGCTGAGGCGATCAAGGCGCTGCTGGCGCGCTTCGACAAGCTCGAAAAGGAAGCGATCGCCTATTTCGCCAAGGGACAGGATGCGAATATCCGCTTCACCTATCAGGTCGAGGCGCGCTATCGCGGCCAGGAACACGGGGTTTTCGCGCAGTTCCAGCGCGGCGACGATCGCGAGGTCTTTGCCGAGCGCTTTCATTCCGTGCATGAGCGCGCCTATTCGTTCCGCTTGCCGCACGCGGCCATCGAAATCACCACGCTGCATCTTGAAGCGGTTCTCGACGGCCCCGTGATCGCACTGCCGCCTTTGTCCAAAAACGGACGCAGTATCGAGGCTGCGTTGACAGGTCGGCGTAATGTCTATTTTGGTGCTGTGCTCGGCTGGGTCTCTTGCCCGGTCTATGAGCGCAGCCTGCTGGCGCCCGGTCAGTCGATCGAGGGTCCGATGATTGTCGAGGAGGCAACGGCGACGACGCTCGTACAGGAGAACCAGCAACTGAGCGTCGCCGATAATGGCGTCCTGATCATTCGCGAAAGCGTTTTCGAGGCAGGCTAGTGGCTATATCCATTCAGATCGAGAAGGTCAGCAGGGAATACGGGCCGGTCAAGGCTCTCGATGATGTAACGCTCGATATCGCCGCCGGTGAATTCTTCACGCTGCTCGGGTCATCGGGTTGCGGAAAGAGTTCGTTGTTGAAGCTCATCGGCGGTTTCGACAGGCAGACCGCTGGCCGTATTTCCTTCGACGGAAAGGAAGTGAGCGACGTGCCGGCCAATAAGCGCCCGGTCAACACCGTCTTCCAGAGCCTTGCGCTTTTCCCGCACATGACGGTCGCGCAGAATGTCGGTTACGGGCTGCGGCTGCGGGGGGTGTCGGGTGGTGCGCTTACGGCCAAGATCAACGACGCCCTTGACCTCGTGGAGCTCTCCGGCTTCGGTCCGCGCGACGTCAATCTTCTTTCCGGCGGCCAGCGTCAGCGTGTCGCCCTTGCCCGAGCCCTGGTCATGGAGCCCGGTATCCTGTTGCTCGACGAGCCTTTGACCGGCCTCGACGAGCGCCTGCGCCAGCAGATGCGCGACGAATTCGCACGACTGCACAAGCGCACCGGCGCGACCTTCGTCCTCGTCACTCACAATCAGGATGAAGCGCTCAGCCTCTCGGATCGCATGGCCGTGATGCACAAGGGGCGCATCGAACAGGTGGATACGCCCGCCCGCTTCTTCGAGGCTCCGGCCAATGCTTTTGTCGCTCGTTTCGTCGGCATCGATACGCTCGTGCGTCCGGAAAAGATCATAACGTCCGACGGCCAGACCTACGCGGTGATTGCCGGGCAAAATGTGCCGGTGCAGGTCGCCGGTCCGATGGACCCACTTCGGTCCGTCGTTGCCATCCGCGCCGACCGGCTGTTTCTGGCGGCCGCGGATGCATCGGCGACGTTGATGCTGACCGTGGTCGAAACGACGTTTCGCGGCTTGTATCATGATCTTAAGCTCGCCTTCTGGGATGGCCAGATATTGACGATGGCGATTGAGGAAGGGGTGGGATCTGGCAGGCTCGAGGCGGGAAGATCCATCCGGGTCGGCCTGCGGCCGGATGCCGCCGTTCTAATTTCCGATGCGGGACTATTGCCTACGAGCTGAATGGCTGCTTTGTGGTGTGGCGAGTGATTCAACCGGTCCGCAAGGGGGAATGGCAATGACGAAGCATGTCGGAATGTTTGCATCGGCGCAGCACAGCAATGTGCAGCGGCGCGATTTTCTGAAGCTTATGGGGGCAGGAGGTGTTGCCCTGTCCGCCGGCAGTCTTGGCTGGGCCTCGCGCCTTGCAGCGCAGGATGCCGCAACGGTCGCCTTCTGGGCAACTGCGACACTGGATATCGGCGACAAATGGAAGGCCTTCGGCACACAGAATGGCGTTGCCCCCGAATTCACAGACAACGGCAACGACATCGGCCCCGTCATTGCGCGTCTTGCCGCCGGCAATGCCAATGATCTTTTCGACGTTGGTGGGTTCCAGGGCGGTGCCGAGAAGGAGCTGGCGCGCCAGGGCGTCATCATTCCCTGGGATCTGACGAAGATCCCGAATTATGAAAGCGTTTGGCAGTGGGCCAAGGATATCCCTTACCTCAAGCATGACGGCAAGCAGTACAGCATCCCCACCGTCGTCAATGCCGACTCGATCATCTACCGGCCGGACAAGCTCGGCAAGGTCGATAGTTACGGTGTCATTTTCGATCCCAAGCTCAAGGGTCGCGTGGCCATGGAAGATGCCTGGATCAACAGCGCCATCTTCACCGCGATGTACTTGAAAGAAAGCGAAAACAAGCCGATCGTCGAGCCGGGCAATCTGACCGAATCCGAACTTGGCCTGGTCATGGAGTTCCTGATCAAGCACAAGAAGGACGGCCAGTTCCGCACCTTCTGGAATGGCTGGGAGCAGGGCGTTCAACTGGTCGCGGATCAGGAAGTCGATGCCATGACCGGCTGGGAGCCGATCGTCTACGAAGGGCGCAAGCGTGGCCTTCAGGTCGAATATGCAGCACCCGTCGAAGGTTACGAGGCCTGGGGCAACAATACGGTGCTCCTGAAGGGTGCTGGCGATCGCGGCGTTACCGACGTCGCTCATAAATTCGTCAACGGCCTGCTCGGCGGCTTCTACGGTTGCGAACTCGGCCAGTCCCGCGGCTATCTCGTGCCGACCGACAATAACCTGACCTACGCCAAGGCTCATCCGGACGAATACAAGCCGGATGAGGTCGGAAAACTGGCAGAGCACGTCAAGGCAAAGTTTGCCGGCAAGGTCTATTGGCAGAATACGCGGCCGGATAATTTCCAGCTCTACGAAGAGTGGTGGCAGAAGCTGCGCAACGCCTGAGTTCCTATAATCACGGGCAGCGGCGATTTTTGTTGTCGCCGCTGCCATCAGTTCTTGAAGGCCCGTATGTTCAGAGCACGTTTGCCGATTTCGTCGATGCTGCTGGCGCCGCCGCTGCTGGCGATCCTGGCGTTCGGACTCGTGCCCTTGATCGTTGTCGTCGTCTGGAGCTTCTGGAGCTGGGATCCGGTGACATACTGGATCAAGCCGGATCTAAACCTTGCCGGCTATGCGGGCATCCTTGATGCCGGGCGTTGGACAGTCATCGTCTCGACCTTGATCAAGGCCTTCGGTACGGCGCTGCTATGCCTGCTGATCGCCTATCCGACCAGCTATGCGATCCATTTCCTGGCCGGGCGGCGGCTGAATGTCATTCTCCTGGCGCTGATTACCATTCCCTTTTTCACCTCCTATCTGATCCGGTCCTTTTCCTGGCGGCTTGTGCTTGGGCGCGTCGGAATTATCAACGACTGGCTGCAGGCTGTCGGTATCACCGATGCGCCGGTTGACTGGCTGCTATTCAGCAATTTCGCCGTCATCGTCGGGCTGGTTGCTTCCTACCTGCCGTTCGCGATCTTCCCGTTGCTGCTGTCCATGCGCCGGGTCGATCCAACCTATCTGGCGGCCGCCCAGGATCTTGGCGCCGGATTCTGGAAGAGCCTGACGACGATCCTCTTGCCACTGACGAAGTCGGGCATTTTCGCCGGCTTCCTGTTCGTCTTCGTTATGGTGGTGGGCTCGTCCACCGAAGTGCAGATGCTGGGCGGTGCGGGCGCGTCGATCGTGTCGGTGATGATCAACGACGTCATGCGCGTCGCCAATTATCCGATGGCTTTCGCCATTTCGACCATCGTGCTTATCGTGATCTTCGGGCTCGTGCTGATCGGCAACCGCATCTTCGGGCTTGCATCACTGTTCGAGGACCAGTCGCCATGATGCTGCGCGAAGGTCTTGCCAACCGCATTCTGCTTTGGGTCGTTACCATCGCCGGCCTGCTGGTGATCTATGCGCCGCCGCTCTATCTGCTGGCGATCTCCTTCAATCCCGCCCTGCAGCCTGGCCTGCCGCCTGTCTCCGACCTCAGCCTGAAATGGTACGCATCGCTGCCGCAGGAGACGGCGCTGATCGGTGCCCTGGAGCAATCGCTGATCATCGCCATGGCGACGGCGGTTCTGGCAACCATCATGTCGCTGCTGGCGGCACTGGCCTATTTCGAATTGCGCACGCGCCGGACCGCATGGCTGCTGACGGTGATCCTGCCGATGTTCGTGCCGGGTGTTATTCACGGGCTGGCGCTCTCAGCGGTGTTTACGCGCGTTGGTATCAAGGCGTCGATGTTGACGGTCATCGCCGGTCACTTGCTGTGGGCCATGCCTTTCGCCTTCATCGTCATTCTGACGAGCTTTGCGGCGGTGCGGAACGCCTATCTGGTCGCCGCGGCCGATCTGGGTGCGAACTGGGGGCGCCGGTTTATCGATATCACCCTGCCGCTGATCCGCCCCGGCCTGATCAGCGCCTTCATCTTTTCCTTTTTGCTGTCGCTCAACGAATTCACGCGGGCCTTCTATTTGGCGGGACGGCAGAACACCTTACCCGTGGTGCTGTTCGGGAAGATGAACTCCGGTGCGTCGCCGGTCATCTACGCCATGTCCGGCGCTATCTTTCTGATCTCGGTCCTGTGCGTCGTACTGATTGCGCTCCGATTCCTGTGGCAGGCCCGGATAGGGGATGCGGCTCGCAGCAGCGGCTGAGTTTGCCGCCGGGTTCCGCAACCGACACGCCACGATCAATTCACCCTCGACGACTCTCTCCACCTGACCTTTGAAGCGTTGGCATGATCCCGCTTGGCTTGTTGGCCGGATGGGCCGGATTCCCGTAGCTTGGTGACATAGCGATCACCGCCGAGAAGGATCATCTCTCGGAACTTGACGGTGCTATCGGAGATGCCGATCACGGGATCACCATGGCGCTTGGCTTCATGGCCGTGAATGCCGAGCTGACAAAACTCGACCTGGAGCGAACGCTTCCCTCGGATATCTTTACGGTTGCCGCCTCGGCTTTTCTGGATGCCGTCGGCGCATCCGCCGACCCGCTTTATGCGACCGCCTTCAGAAGAGCGGCGCAAGCGCTCAAACAGGATGAATCCCTTTCGGTCGCTGGCCAGGTCGCAATCGTCGAAGCGATGACGGCCGGGATAAAAGAGCGCGGCAAGGGCCAGCGCGGCGACAAGGCCATGCTGGATGCCTGGATTCCCGCCACGGAAGCGGCCGTCAATGCGCTGGCCAGGCAATGCGGACGCGTGAACTCTGGAACAGCATCGTGGAGGCTGCGGAAACCGGCACGAATTCGACCCACTCTATGATTGCCGCCGCGGCAAGGCTGGGAGAGCGCTCGCTGGGACATATCGATCAGGGCGCGGCATCTGCCGTGATTATCATGCGTGCCATGGGAGATAGTTTCTCCACGAGCGGTTTAGCCGAGTAGGCACCAAAGCTGCTCGGTCGGGATCGGCTTGCCGCGTTGGCCATGGTTTGGTCACAAGGCGTTCACCCATGGAAATATGCGGAACATATCTGCGCCAATAGCCGACGCTAGAGAGCGGTTCACACATGACGCGACAGCTTTCCCCGGAGTATCCGCGTTGCCGAACCGCGACCAAACCTATTACAGGCGTCTTTGCCTGCTGATCATCCTGCTTCTTCCCCTTGCAGGCTGCGTGACCACATCACGCCCGCAATACCGTGCCGACCAATCGTCTGCTGCGGAGGTTCCCGGGTTTCCGGGAGTAAGATCCTATCTCGACGAAGGCCCCAGCTCGTGGGAAGACGCCTTTGACTGGCGGCCTGCCGCCGCGGAGGGAGATGTCAACTACCTGATGATCTCGGGAGGCGGGGCTGGAGGCGCCTTCAGTGCCGGCGTGTTGTCGGCATGGACGAAGACCGGTGCCCGGCCGCGCTTCGACATCGTCAGCGGCGTCAGCACCGGCGCGCTCATCGCTCCCTTCGCCTTTCTTGGATCGTCCTATGACGATTTGATCGCGCATCTCTACACGATCGGCGTTGCCAAGAACCTCGTCGACCGCAGGCTGCTGCCAAACCAGATGCTCGGAAAGAGCCTTCTGCGCGGACGCACGCTTCGCAGCATGGTGGATCAGTACATCACGCAGGACGTCCTCGACGCGGTTGCGAGAGAACATCGGAACGGGCGCCGGCTCCTGGTTCTCACCGCCAATCTCGACTCGCAGAGGGCGGTGGTCTGGAACATGGGCGCGATCGCCGCAAGCGGCCGGCCGGGTGCCCTTCAGCTATTCCGGGACGTGCTTGTCGCCTCAGCAAGTATTCCCGGCGTATATCCGCCGGTGTTGATCAAGGTGCAGGCGGGAGACCGACATTTTCAGGAGCTCCATTCCGACGGCGGCTCTTCCTCGCAGATTCTGACCTTCCCGAGCGCCGTGCTGGCGTCGGCATCCCGCGCGCCTCGGCCAAAGGCCCGGAAACTCAACATTTTCGTGCTCGTCAATAATGCGCTCATGCCCGAATTTTCCAATACGTCCGAGCGGACCTTGCCCGTCATGGCGCGGGCCTATGCCACGCTCATCAAGGCGCAGGAGCGCGATGCGCTGATGGCGCTATACGGCTGGGCACACCGAACCGGCGCGACATTTCACGTTGCATCGATCGATTGCCAAATTCCCTACGACATCGCCGACCCCTTCAACGATGGTTATATGCGGACCGTATTCACCTTGGGTGCGCGCGAGACGTTGAATGGAACTCTTTGGAACGATGTTCCGCTTTTCACGACCGCCACGTCGAATCCCGAGTGCCAATCGGTGCCCGCTCAATTGCCAAAATCGAACGTAAACTATTGAAAAAAATGGAATTGTTTTCCGCGAATTGAGAAAATAGCTTGCTGCAGCTTCAGCTCGATCGAAGTAAGCTCAGGCTTGATCGATAGTAGGTTTAGGCAGCATTGTTGGGAGCATGCCGTTCAAGCCGTCAAGATCGATGCTGTGTTCTTAGGCGATCTGAGTTCACCTTACGATCGCCCGAACACTACTTGCATGATCATTCGCTAAAATAGAACCCACAGAAGTCGCCGGCAGATCAAAATGATAAAATCTGTCCCGCATATCGACGCAACTTTTGAGCGTCCGTAACGGGCGCAACAGAGAGCGATCCGTGTAATGGACCAGTGCTGATAAAGCCGATGGATCAACGATTGGCAAGCAAGCTCGCTGTAGCGGCAATGTTGGGTAGTCTCAGCCGCTCGGTAAGAAATATGCTAAAACTTTTGAGGAGAATCACGAAAGATGCAGTGAAGTTCGCTACGCGGGAACTTCGTGGGAGGAGCGGCACGAGAACACATGTCAATTAAGCCGCCCTATTCCGGAAGATGACGTGCCATTGAATTTTCATCCGGCGGGCAACTGAAGCCCCGGCGGGTTTTCAAGGGTTCAGACGGAGCAGCGATACAGAAATCGGTGGGCATAAAAACGGTAATGACGCGCAAAACAAGTGAGCATACGACGGTACGCTTTGTGGATAATCTGTTGATTGCCACTGAGAACTGACCCGGTCAGTCGAGAAAATCATCAAGCGACTGGAACACGCCTGCGGTTTTCCAGAGGCTCCGATTGCCGACGACGTAAAGCGCCTCCTTGGCTCTTGTCGCCGCGACGTTCAGCAAATTGGGGCGGTCACCGGCCCAGCCGCGAGCGCCGCGTTGCTGAACGTCGGGAGCGCCCAGGATGAAGAAGACGGCTTCGGCTTCACGACCCTGAACGGTGTGAACCGTTCCCACGCGGTCACGAACCCACTGATAGGGGTTCTCGACCCAGCCATCGAGCAGGCCGCTCGTCCGCAACGCTTCCCGCATGCGATCCTGTACCACCACGAACGGCGTCACGACATAGAAATCGGGAACGCATCCGTTGTCCCGAAGCTGACGCAACAATGCCAACAGCGTGGTGCCTTCCTGTGGGCACCATTTTTCCTGTCCGCGTCCTTCGACATCGATCCATCTGGATGGGCCGAGAACTTCCCGGATCGCGGAGAGCTTTGCGACCTTCGCCTGAACCATGAGGTTCTCGTAGGCGATGGAATTGGAGATGCTGAACATCGGCTCGGCGCAACGGCGATGGACGAGTAGGGGAACACCGACTTCGCGCGTTCCGAACTTTGTCTCGAACGTGCCGTAATATTCGGTGGCGCTGTCGGCCAACGTCTGCGCCGAGGCTCCAGGCGCATTGTAGATCAGCGGATCAATCCCGAATTGTTGGCACATGGCTTCGGTCAATTGATCGGGCAGGACGACAACCGGCTCGATCTGGATAGGATCGCCCACGACCATCGCCCGTTGCGTCCGCATCAACGCGCCGATAGCTGCCTGCGGCAAAGCCTGACCCGCTTCGTCCACGAGCAGCCATCCGAAGGATTCTGGCCCGATTTTCGTGAACATCCGCGAGACCGATGCAAACGTCGTGGACACCACCGGCACCAGCAGGAACAAAGTGGACCACATGTCGGGGATCAGCGCGTCCTTTTCCGGACTTCCCAGCGAGCGCGTGCCGAAGCCGTCCAGCAGCACGTTGAGATTATGCCGGATCGGTTTGGCGGCGGCATCGACGAAAGCCTTGTGAAGAGCCATTGCCGCTTCGAAGACATCGTTTCGTAGGCGGGCTGCTTTTGTGTCAAGCCAGGGCGCGCTCTTCTGCTTTTCCTGATGCCGCAGATCAAAGAAATCATCTGAGATGAACGTGCCGGGATACTGGAGCGCAAGGCTTTCGCACGCACTCCGTTCGCGGTTCAGCGCCTCGGTCAATCCGGTGATCGAGGCTTGCATCTTTTGAAGCTCGCCATTGGCCCGCGCATGTTCCGACTTTTTCGCGTCGGCGTCCGCCTCCAGGCGCGAAAGGGTTGCCTGTTCGGACGCGAGGCGTTTCGAGATGACGTCGTGCGCCGCATGCCATGACCGATAGGTGTGTGTGCCGAATAGGCGGCTAAAGAACCCCGGACGGAGGTTTAAGGAAGCGGCGCGGTCCCGTTCCAGCGCTTCCACGATGTGCTTTTGGTTCTCGAATGCGGATACCGCGTTCCGGGCGCGCTCCAGCATCTGCGCCAACACAGGCGCCATGGCCTCGACTTCGATAGCGAGGCCGTCAACCGCTTCTTGCTTCTGCCGGATGGAGCGCAAGAGATCTTGGGCCTTCTGCAATTCGGCCAATGCGGATTTGGCGGATGCCGCCACCTTGCGGAAATGCTGACGGGCTTTCCTCCAGCGCCGCAGCGCCTCGTCATGATCCTCCGGGGCATTTTCCTTGATCACAATATGCGGCGGCCTTTGCTTCGTCCCGGTTTCCGTCTTCTCGGTGATGAGCTGCGGATTGCCGCTTGCCTGCTGCAAATACCTCTGGAGACCGACATCCTCGTCCCACCAAAAGGTTTGCCGGAAATCGCTTCTGTTCTTGCCATTGCCAAGAACCGCCGCGATGGCACCCCAAGTGTCGCGCTGTAAAAGGGCGTCCGATACCGTCTTGAAATACCGCAGGCCGTCCGCATCTGCCGCTATCGCCTGCATGGCGGGCAGTTCGGCGCTGACATTTTCCACCGCTTTGTTGTTCGAGGAGGCAACGATCATCTCGTAGCCCCTGATCTTATTGTCCATGCGGTAGAGATGAACGAAGGCATTTCCCTTCTTCAGCTTCTGCCCGGAATGGATAAAGGCGTCTTCCGGCTCGTCATAGGTGCAAAGGACTTCCGCCCGCTTCGTGACAAGGGCAGCGATGACATCACGAAGGAGCGTTGTTTTACCGGTACCGGGCGGGCCGTTCACCGCCAGAATGCCGTCCGTCTTCAGATCGTGAAGGGCGAGATTGACCGCGCATTGCTGAAGAAGTGCCAGCGGATGTCGCCCGTCGCCCGGCCATGATCCCAATGGAAATTTCTGAGGTTCCAGTGCATCGGCAAGCGCGCCATTATCCTTCATCAGGTTGCGGCGACTACGCGGTTTGAGGACACCCAGATAGCGCTTGAGGTTTGGTGTCGCCTCGCCGGAAGTGACGAGCGATCGGGCTGTTGCGAGATCGTCAAGGAAGAACGAATTGAGCAGGATCGATTCCGGCGGGTCTTGCAGCTTGAAATATTGAAAGGACCGCACGGCAAAAGCTGGTGGCTTGGCGAACGGTGCGGGAAGACCGATTGTCTGGATAAGCCAATCATAGGCATTCTGAATAATCTCTCGCGTGAGCGGCAACACGTTGCCGTCCTTGTCTAGGATTGTCACTCTCGCGGTCAGGCCCTCCAGGAGCGCCTTTTCCGCCTGCGACCATTGCCCGAGATCGCGCAGCTTGCCGCTCAGTGCCACCGGAACTCCCCAACCGAAACTCGAAATGGAAACGGCCTCGTTCTCCACGGGGCGGCCATCGCGGTCCACCATGATCGTAGCGAGGACTGCCTCGCCGCGCGCTTGCGGGCGCTCGGCGCGGCTGTCGGTGTAAACGGCCAGTAAGGCAGACACCGATGCTTCCATATCGATGCTGCCGAGAATGACCTGATAATAGAGTTTCTGGTTGGGGCGGCTTTTCTCGCCTCCGTTCTCCCAGGGAAGAACCTCCTTGTCGATCGCAGCGACGCGGTATCGATCCCCGCTCGCCAAATCCTCGAGCTTACGGAAAGACGGCGGAGACAAAACCTCCATCGCTGTCCATGCCGACAGGACGTTTCCGGCGTTGTTGCTGACAGGGGGCCGCTCAAGCGGCGCGCGGGTCGCTATCGGCGAGGCATCTTTCGGGATTGCAGTCTGTTTGGGAGGTGCCGTTGCAGGTTGATCGACAGCCGCGATAGCGATTGTCGGTGAGCGGTCCGGAGTTGTTTTGTGGTTCTCGATAGGTGCTGCCGGTCGTTGACCGGTCGTGCCTTTCGCCTGTACGGCACGTTGCCGCAGTTCCTGCGCGCGTTGGGTTTTTCGTTCGGACAGTTCCTCGATCAGATCGCCAAGAAATTGCTGATCTCCGCGCCGTTGATCGAACAACTTTTCAAGTTCCGCCACGCCTTTTTGTATCAACGGTCTTTTTGCCACGCCACGCATTCTTCGAAGTTTTTGCTCTAAAGCAGTATGCCACCAAAAGCTGTACAATATCAATTAAATGTCGCGATATAAGTGCGGATCGCAGCTGCAAAAGGAACCGTAAGCCTCCCGATTCGTCGAACCATACGCCTGCGGGCGAGAGCCGTTCAGAAAACCCCATGCTAACTCCGAAGCTAGGATGCCTTTTGCTTGCGGCCTGAGCGAAGACCCGGGGGTTTCTTGTTCTCGGGGTTAATTTCCGCGAACAGTTCAGAAACATTCACAGACAAGACTTTCGCGAAGGCCTCAAGGGTCGCCACGGTGACGTTTTCTGTGCCTCTTTCAACGCGTCCAACGTAAGAGCGGTCGATTTCAGCCTCGAATGCTAGCCGCTCCTGCGACAGGCCTTTGGCGACCCGAAGTCGCCTTAGATTCCAACCGATGGTCTGTCGCACGTCCATATTGCAAAACAAGCATATTAACGGCTTGACAATCGACGGACTGTAGGTCCCTAATTAATTGCGATGTGCTGCGAGTTCGGGACCATTCGCTGGATATGGCATCGGGTTACGCCCTCTGACCCGCTTTGTTGCACTAGCCGCGGAGTTGTCCTGTCGGAAGGCCGGCGAGTAGCCGATGGTCAACAACGATGCGCGAATGCCAGATCTCAAGAACTCTTGAATGCGGGGATGTGTTGATTTCCACTGAGAGCTGACCCGGCATTTCCACCGAGAAGTGACCCGCCTTAGGTATCGTTTGTGTTGGTC
>NZ_JBFUPL010000007.1:0-371540 GCF_041355235.1 Rhizobium sp. RCC_161_2
GACTTCGTCGCTAGCAGCGCCGCCGCCCTCGTTCAGTGAGTGGGCTTATAATCCCCACCCCTCGATCAAGTCAACACCAACTCTGTAAAAATTCTGACATTTTTATAACTAATTGATTTTACAAAGGGATTTGTCGAGGCGATTGAACGGCAGTGAAAATCGTCCTCTTAAGCGGCCTTTTCCGGATTCATTTTACGAGTCACCGGGGAATCCATCTTCCTATGAAGGGTGAAGATCGCGGAATCGGGTTCCCTACCGAGTTCACCGCCGGCCAGCGCCAGCAATTGCCACTTTCTCAGCTAGGACCTAATAGAAGTCTCAAGCAATAGAGGAGCGGACAATGCTGGTCCTTAATGAAGAGCAGACACGTACAGCGCTGGCCTGGCCGGCGCTGATCGAGGCGATCGCCTCCATGTTTACCGGCGACTGCGTTATGCCGGTCAGGCATCACCATGATATGGAGGTGCCGGGCGAAAGCGACGCGACCCTGCTTTTGATGCCAGCCTGGCTGCCGGGACGGTATATGGGCGTGAAGATGGTCTCGGTCTTTCCCGATAATGCCATCCGCGCCCTGCCGGCGATCTTTGGAACCTATCTGCTGTCCTCCGGCAAGACCGGTGAGATGCTGGCGGTAATCGATGGCGGCGAGTTGACGGCACGACGCACAGCGGCCACCTCGGCGCTGGCGGCGCGCTATCTTGCGCGCACGGATGCCGAGGAGCTGCTGGTCTGTGGGTCGGGGCGGCTGTCGCTCAATCTGATCCAGGCGCATGCCGAAGGACGGAGCCTGAAGCGGATCGGCATATGGGGCCGCAATTACGACAAGGCGGCAGACATCGTCGGCCAAGCGCGGGCTCTTGGTCTGGATGTCATCGCTGTCACCGATCTCGAGGCCGCCGCCCGCAGTGCCGACATCATTTCCTGCGGGACATTGTCGAGTACGCCCCTGATCAAGGGCGAATGGCTGAAGCTCGGCGCGCATCTCGATCTCGTCGGCGGCTTCAAGCCGGACATGCGCGAGACCGACGACGCCGCGATCCGACGCGCGGACGTTTTCGTCGATACGCGCGCCGGCGCTATGAAGGAAGCCGGCGATATCGTGCAGCCGTTAAAGAACGGCGTGCTGACGGAGGATGCCATCCGCGCCGAACTCAGCGAGCTCGTTCGCGGAACAAAGCCGGGGCGCAGCAACGACGCCGACGTCACCCTGTTCAAATCGGTGGGCGCGGCACTCGAGGATCTCGCCGGCGCAATTCTGGCCTATGAATATGCGCGGGGCCGGCAGGCGTGACATCCATGACGCCTCCGCTGCCCGAGCTGCCGGTCTCGCATGTGCTTGCCGATATCGGCACGGCGCTTGGCCAAGAGCGGCGAGCGGTGCTGTCTGCGCCTCCCGGCGCCGGTAAGACGACGCTGGTGCCACTTTACCTATTGGGCCAGAGCTGGCGCGGCGACGGCAAGATCATCCTGCTGGAACCACGACGGCTGGCGGCACGGGCGGCGGCGGCGCGCATGGCCTCACTGCTCGGCGAAGAGGTCGGCGGTACCGTCGGCTACCGGATGCGGCTCGACAATCGCATTTCGGCCAAGACGCGCATCGAAGTGGTGACCGAGGGCGTGTTCGCGCGGATGATTCTCGACGATCCCGAACTTGCCGGCGTCTCCACCGTCATCTTCGACGAATTCCACGAGCGATCACTGGATGCGGATTTCGGCCTGGCGCTGGCGCTCGACGTGCAATCGGCCCTGCGCGAGGATCTGCGTATCCTGGTGATGTCGGCGACGCTTGATGTCGAACGGGTAGCAGTGCTGCTTAACCATCCGCCTGTGATCGAAAGCATGGGCCGCGGTTTTCCGATCGACATCCGCCATCAGGACCGGCCGGCCGGCGAGCGCATCGAGGATACGGTGACCCGGGCGATCCTCGACGCCCATGCGACGGAACAGGGCTCGATCCTCGCCTTTCTGCCGGGACAGGCGGAAATCACCCGCACGGTCGAAAGGCTTGAGAACCGATTGCCGCCGGACACGGTCATCGCACCGCTTTACGGCAATCTCGGTCAGAAGGAACAGGACGCGGCGATCCGCCCGGCACCCAAGGGCACCCGCAAGGTGGTGCTGGCGACCTCGATCGCCGAGACCTCCATCACCATCGACGGCGTCAGGATCATCGTCGACAGCGGCCTGCAGCGATTGCCCGTCTTCGAGGCATCGACCGGCATTACCCGTCTGGAGACGGTGCGCGTGTCGCGGGCCTCCGCCGACCAGCGAGCCGGCCGCGCCGGACGAACGGAGCCCGGCATTGCGATCCGGCTGTGGCACCCCGGCCAGACAGCAGCGCTGCCGGCCTTCACGCCGCCGCAGATCCTCTCCAGCGATCTCTCAGGCCTGACGCTCGATCTTGCCCATTGGGGCGTGCAGGACCCCGCCACGCTTGCCTTTGTCGATCAGCCGCCGGCGACAACACTCCATGAGGCGCGTGCGCTGCTGCGGCAGCTGGGGGCGCTGGACGCCGAGAACGGCTTAACGGCGCGCGGGAGGCTGATGCGCGATCTGGCCTTGCCGCCACGGCTGTCGGCCATGGTGATCTCGGCGGCAGACTTCGGCCAGGCGCGGGAGGCAGCAATGCTCGCCGTGCTGCTGACGGAACAGGGGCTGGGTGGGCCGAGCGTCAATCTGGAAGAGCGGCTAAGGCGGTTCAAGACGGAAAAGGGCGAGCGGGCCGAGGCGGCACGGCGGCTGGCCGGAAGGCTGGCGACGGCAGCGGGCGGTGGCAAGACCACGACCGCGGGTGCGCCGATATTGGCCGGTTCCCTGCTGCTGCATGCTTTCCTGGATCGTATTGCCCTGCAACGCGGCGGGCGTGGACGTTTTGTCATGGCGAACGGACGTGGAGCCGAACTGCCGGAGGCGGAGCGGCTTGCAGGCGCGCAGATGCTGGTGATCGCCGATTTGACCGGCCGCGCCGCGCAAGCCCGTATCCTGGCGGCGGCGGAGATTTCGCGGGGGGATATCGAGGAGCATCTGCCGGGCGAAATCCGCACCGAGGACCAGAGCGTCTTCGACAAGGCGAGCCGGCAGGTGCGCGCCCGCCGCGTCACCCGGCTCGGCGCCATCATTTTTGAAGAGATACCCTTGCCGCGTCTATCCGGGGAAAAGGCGGCAAAGGCTTTGGCCGAGGGCATTCGCGAGCTCGGGATCGGTGTGCTGCCGTTTTCCAAGGAGGCGGCGCAATTGCGGGATAGGATCGGCTTCCTGTACCGGACGATCGGCGAGCCCTGGCCCGACATGAGCGACGAGGCTCTTCTTTCACGCCTCGACGACTGGTTCACGCCGTTCCAGACCGAGGCGCGCGGCCTTTCCGATATCTCGGCCGGCGGGCTCTCCAATGGATTGATGTCGCTGGTGCCGCACGAGCTGCAGCGCGACCTTGGCCGGATGGCGCCGACACATTTCGAGGCACCGACCGGCCAGCGCCACCCGATCCAGTATGAGGGCGAGGAGCCGCTGTTGACGATCCGTGTGCAGGAACTTTTCGGGCTGAAACAGCATCCGGCGATCGGCGGCGGTCGCTTGCCGCTGGTGCTGGAACTGACCTCGCCGGCGCACCGGCCAATCCAGACGACGCGCGACCTGCCGGGCTTCTGGGCGGGATCGTGGAAGGACGTACGTGCCGACATGCGCGGGCGCTATCCGCGGCACCCCTGGCCGGAAGATCCGGCGGAGGCTGCGCCGACGACACGAACCAAGCCGAGGGGAACCTGAACATGGCCAGCTTCTTCAAAGGATTGGACAAGATCGCGATCGCGGACGCCAAGCTGCAGGACGACTACCACACCAGCCGGCGGCTGAGATTGCAGACATTGGTGCGCCTGCGCTGGCTCGCGGTCGGCGGCCAGACGGCAACGGTGATGATCGTCGCCTTCTGGCTGAAATTTCCGATGCCGCTATTGGCCTGCTGCGTGCTGATCGCCTGCCTTGCCTGGATTAACTTCTTCCTGACCCTGCGTTACCCGCCGACGCACCGGCTCGAGCCGCCGGCCGCCTTTGCACTGCTCGGCCTTGACCTTCTGCAACTCTGTGGGCTGCTGTTGATTACCGGCGGGCTTGCCAATCCGTTTTCGGCGCTGGTCTGCGTGCCGGTCATCATCTCGTTTGCCTCGCAGCCGATCCGCTACAGCATGGTGCTGATCGTGCTGGCGATGATCTGCATCACCGGCCTTGCCTTTTCGCCCTTTCCCCTGCCCTGGTATGGCGGCGTCGAGGTGAACGTCCATAGCGTCATGCAGCTTGGCGTCTGGTGCTCGATCGCATCGACCATGGCTTTTGCCGCCTTCTATGCCTATCGCGTCTCCATGGAGGCGTCGCAGCTCGCCGATGCGCTGGCGGCGACGGAACTGGTGTTGCAGCGGGAAAAGCATCTGTCGCAGCTCGACGGGCTGGCGGCGGCCGCGGCTCATGAGCTCGGCACGCCGCTTGCGACCATCAGCGTCGTTGCCAAGGAGATGGAGCGAGAGCTCCTGCATGACGACCGCTTCCGCGAGGACGTGGCGCTCCTGCGCAGTCAGAGCGAACGTTGCCGGGATATCCTGCGGCGGCTGACGACGCTGTCGGCCGAAGACGAAGCGCATATGCGGCGGCTGACGCTGTCGTCGATGATGGAGGAGGTCATCGCGCCGCATCGGGAATTCGGCATCAGGCTGGAGCTGATCGAAAAGAGCCCGAGGGCCGGCGAGCCGGTGCTCAACCGCAATGCCGGCATCATGTACGGGCTTGGCAATCTCATTGAAAACGCCGTCGACTATGCCCGCAAGACTGTGACCGTCACGGTGGAATACGACCCGGCCCTGCTCATCATCATCATCGAGGACGACGGCAACGGCTATGCTCCTGATATCCTGACGCGGATCGGCGAGCCCTATGTCACGACGCGTCAGCGCGACGACACGGCCGGCGGCCTCGGGCTTGGCCTGTTCATCGCCAAGACCCTGCTGGAACGTTCAGGCGCTGCCATTTCCTTCGGCAATCGCGATCCGGAGACACCGGGCGCCCGTATCCGCGTCGAATGGCCGCGCGTTTTGATCGACAGTAATTCGACAAAATGAGTTTCACGGCTTAAAACACCGGTCGTTAAAATCAGTAGGACTGTGCAGGCGGGATGCCGCCGAGATTGAAGATGATGACGGATAAAGAGCTTGCCGACCCTCACACTGGGGCCAAGGATATTGCGGACCATATCGGCCCGGATGCGACATTGCTGATCGTCGATGATGACGGACCCTTTCTGCGCCGGCTGGCGCGCGCCATGGAGACGCGTGGCTTCACGGTCGAGACGGCGGAATCAGTGGCGGAAGGCGTCGCCAAATCCAAGGCTACTCCACCGAAATATGCCGTGGTCGACCTTCGCCTCGGCGACGGCACCGGCCTCGAGGTCATCGAGGCGATCCGACAGCGGCGCGACGACACGCATATCGTCGTCCTGACCGGCTACGGCAATATCGCAACGGCGGTGACCGCCGTGAAGCTCGGCGCGCTCGACTATCTCGCCAAGCCCGCAGACGCGGACGATGTCTATGCGGCACTGACGCAGCGGCCAGGCGAAAAAGCCGAAGTGCCGGAAAATCCGATGTCGGCGGATCGGGTGCGCTGGGAGCATATCCAGCGCGTCTATGAAATGTGCGAGCGCAACGTTTCCGAAACGGCCCGCCGCCTCAACATGCATCGCCGCACGCTACAACGCATTCTCGCCAAGCGCGCGCCGAAGTAGAAAACACCTTTGGCTAGGCTCCGACTACTCGGAGTTAAAGCTCCTCGGCCCCCTCATCCGCCCTTTGGGCACTTTCTCCCCTCGGAGAGAAGGCAAAATCCTTGCCCGTCGCCCATTCGGCCAATAGCAGCCGCTGGGCGGCGGCGCGGGAGAAGTTCAGCGTCACCGACTTGCGCGTCGCCGGCGCCAAGCGATGCTCGGGCGCCTCGCGGATCATATGCGCGCCATAGCCGTCCGACAGGAACAGCCCGCAATCTTCCGGGAAGATATCGAGCGGCACGTCCTTATGGGTCGCGAAGAACAGGCGGTCGCAATGCTGGCGGTAGTCCGGCCATTTGCGATCGACGCGAAAGTCCTCGATCGAGGTCTTGATCTCGATGATCCAGATCTCGCCCTTTTCCGACAGGGTGAGGAGATCGGCCCGGCGGCCGCTTGCGAGCGGCAACTCCGGCAAGATAGCGTGACGCATCTCATGCAGTAATAGTTGCACGCCCCGACGTACAAGCATCGCCCGTTCTGACTGGCGGCCATCTATTAACGGATTATTATTGTAAACATTCAAAATCGTCATGAATTGCCTCGGGAACCGGCAAGAAACGTTGCAAAAAAGCCATGTCCCTTTAATTTGCGCAGCGGCGCCATTGAACTAGGAGCGCTGCCGCTTGCAAAGCAAAGTTTAATGGAAAATAAACCATATTCAAAGATGGTGAATACCATCCCATTCCCTGCCACAACGCACCAAGAGACTTCCATGCGCACCCGCAATGCTATCACCGCACTCGGCCTTGTCGCGACGCTCGCTATGGCTGGCTATGCCACCACGGCCGCAGCCACGCCGACCGCCACAGCCAATTCCGCAACCGAGACCGTAAAGTCCTTCGATGGTGATTACGGCGTGATCAGTGACAACGGCTACCAGCTGCCGGCGATCCCGATCCAGAAGGTGAAGCCGCAGTTCCGCCGTCAGATCGTGTCCTACCAGTCCAACGAGGCTGAAGGCACGATCATCGTCAACACGCGCGAGCGCCATCTTTATTATATCCTCGGCAATGGCGAAGCGATGCGTTACGGCATCGGCGTCGGCAAGCAGGGTTTCTCCTGGTCCGGCACCGCCTATGTCGCCTGGAAGCAGGAATGGCCGACCTGGCATCCGCCGAAGGAAATGGCAGTGCGCCGTCCGGAGATCGCGAAATATGTCGACGGCGGCATGAACCCGGGCCTCTCGAACCCGCTCGGTGCCCGCGCCATGTATCTCTACAATGAAAAGGGCCAGGACACGCTGTTCCGCCTGCACGGCACGCCGGAATGGGCTTCGATCGGCACCGCCGCTTCCTCGGGCTGCATCCGCCTGATGAACCAGGACGTCATCGACCTCTACAGCCGCGTTCTGCCGGGCCACAGCACCAAGGTCGTCGTGATCCAGTAATTGCTGGCATTCGGAATTTGAAAAGCCGCCGGATCGATATCCGGCGGCCTTTTTTGTTTGGGGAAGTGGACACTGTCCTCCTTCTCCCCTCGGGGAGAAGGAACCTTGCCAAGTAGCGCCCTCCGCGTCACAAACGGATCGTCACTCCGCCTGCTTCGCCTTCAATTCGATGCGGCGGCGATGCAGGACCGGCTCGGTATAGCCGTTCGGCTGTTCGCGACCCTTGAGCACAAGCTCAAGCGCAGCCTGGAAGGCGACCGAGCCGTCGAAATTGCCGGCCATGGCGATGTAGAGCGGATCGCCGGCATTCTGCTGGTCGACCACGGCCGCCATGCGCTTCATTGTCTCGATGATTTGCGCCTCGGTGATGACCTTATGATGCAGCCAGTTGGCCATGTGCTGCGCCGAGATGCGCAGCGTGGCGCGATCCTCCATCAGGCCGATATTGTTGATATCCGGCACCTTTGAGCAGCCGACGCCCTGATCGACCCAGCGGACGACATAGCCGAGAATGCCCTGGCAATTATTGTCGATCTCACGCTGGATCTCTTCCGGCGTCCAGTTCGGGCGCGAGGCGACCGGCACGGAGAGGATATCGGCAAGCTTGGCGCGAGCGCGGCTCTTCAGAGTCTGCTGGACATTGGCGACGTTGACCTTGTGATAATGCGTAGCATGCAGCGTTGCAGCCGTCGGCGACGGCACCCAGGCAGTGTTGGCGCCGGCCTTGGGGTGGGCGATCTTCTGTTCCAGCATCGCCGCCATCAGGTCGGGCATGGCCCACATGCCCTTGCCGATTTGCGCATGGCCGGAGAGGCCGCATTCGAGGCCGATATCGACGTTCCAGTTCTCGTAAGCAGCGATCCAGGCGGCCTGCTTCATGTCGCCTTTGCGGATCATCGGGCCGGCTTCCATCGAGGTATGGATCTCGTCGCCGGTACGATCAAGGAAGCCGGTGTTGATGAAGACGACGCGCTCGCTGGCGGCGCGGATGGCTTCCTTGAGGTTAACCGTGGTGCGGCGCTCCTCGTCCATGATGCCCATCTTGATGGTGTTGCGCGGCATGCCGAGCACGTCCTCGACCCGCGAGAAGATCTCGACGGCGAAGGCGACTTCCTCCGGCCCGTGCATCTTCGGCTTGACGACATACATCGAGCCGGCGCGGGAGTTCTTGCGGCGGCCGTTCGGGCCGACATCGTAAAGCGCGATCAGGCCGGTGACCATGGCATCCATAATGCCTTCCGGCACTTCGTTTCCGTCACGGTCGAGGATCGCCGGATTGGTCATCAGGTGGCCGACATTGCGTATCAGCATCAGCGAGCGGCAATGCAGCTCGAACTTCGAGCCATCAGGTGCCGTGTAGGTCACATCGGGATTGAGGCGGCGGGTAAAGGTCTTGCCGCCCTTGGCGACGTCCTCCGTCAGGTCGCCCTTCATCAGGCCGAGCCAGTTGCGATAGACTTCCGCCTTGTCCTCGGCGTCGACGGCCGCAATCGAATCTTCGCAGTCCATGATCGTGGTGATCGCCGATTCCAGCCGGACATCGGAAATATGCGCCGGATCGGCCTTGCCGATATCGGTGCCGGCGTCGATGACGATCTCGATGTGGATGCCATTGTTCTTCAGGAGAAGATGCGACGGCGCGGCGACATCGCCGAGATAGCCGGCGAAATGCCTGCCGTCCGCGAGAGCGACAGTGCCGCTCTTCGTCGCAATCGCCAGAGCGCCGTCCTTGACGGCAAAGCCCGCGACATCCTTCCAGCTCGCCCCTGCAAGCGGCGCGGCAGAGTCGAGGAAATCGCGCACCCAGGCGATAACCTTTTCGCCGCGCTTCGGATTGTAGCCTTTGCCCTTTTCGGCGCCATCCGCCTCGGAGATGGCATCCGTGCCGTAGAGCGCGTCATAGAGCGAGCCCCAGCGCGCATTGGCGGCGTTCAGCGCATAGCGGGCGTTCATGACAGGGACGACGAGCTGCGGACCGGCAATGGAGGCGATCTCGGGATCGACATTGGCGGTCGAGACTGTGAAGGCTGGGCCTTCGGGGATGATGTAGCCGATCTCGCGCAGGAAGGCTTCGTAGGCGGCGAGATCCACCGGCGCGCCGTTCTTGCGATACCAATCGTCAATGGCAGCCTGCATCCGGTCGCGCTTGGCAAGCAGCTCGCGGTTCTTCGGAGCGAGATCGTGGACGATCGCCGAGAAACCGGCGAAGAAGGCATCCGCGTCGATGCCGGAGCCCGGCAAGGCTTCCTTGACGAGGAAATCATACAGGACCGGTTCGATCTGCAGCCCATTTTTCTCGATGCGGCTCATACACTCAACTCCTCACGGCCGTTCAACGGCTCAATTCTGACATGGTGCCACTTTGCGGGTGGTTTCGCCTTCCGTCAATTTGGCAATAGTTCGAAAGATTTATGCAATTTTGGAAACAATCAATCTGCGGCAATACGCGGGCGGCCGCTGGCCGTCGCGATAAAGCGGGCCTCGATCAGCTTGCGATTGCCCTCAACCTCCGGCGCATCGACCTGCTCATCCACAGCGATGACGGGATCGACAGCGCCATTCAGCCGCGCCTGCGCCATCGCCATCTCGATCGCCCGCTCCCGTGCCATGGAGAAACTCTTCTCTTCGTCGGTAAACCGCAAGGTCTCGCCGGCGCCGTTCAGCACATAGATGCCGTCCTCGGGCATGGTGACGAAGACGGTGGCGCTGGTGCGGACCTGGCCGACGACAGCACCAATGGCATTGGCGACGTCCGAATCAGCGGGAATGGCGCTCTCGCTCGCCAGCATTTCGGCGATGGCGGGATAATAGACCGGGGCGGAGGCGCCGAGGCCGACCAGGGGACGATCGAGCGAGATGGCGAAACGAGCGATGCCTGGGGCACGACGAAGCGCACGGTCGATCGAGATCGACCTGGCCGGATCGAGATCGGCAACGCCGTCCTCGGCAAGGCAAGCGGCGAGAATGACATCGGCGGACTGCCGGGTCAGGCGATCGACGATCTTTTGCGCCAATTCCTCGACGGATGCCGCGATTGGGCGGCCGGAACCGTCCTTCATCCGCATTGCCAGTGCGAGGCCGAGCCGTGCGGCTTCCCCGTTCCACTGGCTCTGCCGGCCGAGCATATGCATGGCATCCGATGGCGTCAGGCCGCTAAGGTGCACAAGACCGCGCGCCACCAGCCGATCCAGCGTCGCCTTCTGCGATGTCGAGGTCAGAAGCTGGTCAAGCGCCAAGGGTGCGGCACCGATCTTGTCGAACAGCACCTGCTCCAACGGCGTGAGTCCGCTTGCCAGATGATCCGGCACACCGGTACGCACGGCAAAACGGCCAGCGTTGCGGCCAAGATGCGGCGCGCGCAGCTGCTGCTCCAGCACAACGATAATGGTCTCACCATGCGTATGGGCGACAAGGCTGAGCGGCAGTAGCCGGCGCGGTCCAAGCTCAAAGCCGGCGACAAGGCCGCGGTCGTTGATCTTCACCTCGGAATCGCCGCCGAGCCCATAGGTGCGCATGGCAACCGCTTCGACCATGGTGCGATAACCACCGACCACGGCGCCATCGGCATCGAGCCGGGGCCGACCGGCCTCCATGACGGCGACATCGGTGGTGGTGCCGCCGATATCGGACACCACGGCACTGTCGAGACCGGTCAAGTAGCGCGCGCCGACAAGGCTCGCGGCCGGGCCGGAGAGGATGGTCTCGATCGGACGGAGTTTGGCCTCGGCGGCTGAGATCAGCGCACCATCACCCCGCACCACCATCATTGGCGCCGCGATGCCGCGTTCGGCGAGAAACCCTTCGCAGGCGCCGACCAGGCGGTCGATCATCGAGACGAGGCGCGCATTCAGCAGCGTCGTCAGCGCCCGGCGCGGGCCGCCGAGCTTGGAGGAGAGTTCGTGGCTGCAGGTAACCGGCAGATGCGACAGCTCGCGAATGGCGTCACGCACGCGGATTTCATGGGCTGGATTCCGCACGGCGAAATAGCCGGCGATAGCAAAGGACGACACGCTCTTCGAAAGCTCCGGCAGCGCTTCTTCCAAGGCCGTCAGATCGAGCGGGCTCTCATTGCCGTGGACATTATGCCCGCCAGGCAAAAACAGCACGGGATCGGATCCCAGCGCCTCGGCCAAACCATCGCGCTTCAGATCATCCGGCCCGAAGCCGATCATCACCAGCCCGGCGCGGCCACCCTGCCCTTCGACCAGCGCGTTGGTGGCAAGCGTCGTCGACAGCGAAACGAGGCCGATGGCGGAAACCGGGACGCCGGCCTTGGCGATGACCGTATCGACGGCGCCGGCGATGCCGACGGCCAGATCATGCCGCGTGGTCAGCGACTTCGCCTTGGCGACGATGCCATCGGTTTCATGAAGAAGAACGGCATCGGTATAGGTTCCACCCGTGTCGATGCCGAGCAGGAAGTGAGATGTCACGCTGATATCTAACCTTTTGAACGGAAGGTGACCTGTTATTGCACCCTTCCCGCCTGACCCGCTAGCTGCGAAGCGGCAAAAATAATCCTACCGCCTCGACACCCGCATCGGCAGGCCGCCTTGCGGCTGCGTCGTCAGCTTCTGCACCGGCCAGGGATTGGTCTCGTCGGTGAGATCGAAGCGGAAGCGGTGCATCATCACGGCAAGGGCGATGACGGCCTCCTGCAGGGCGAAGGTGGCGCCGATACAGACGCGCGGGCCGGCGCCGAAGGGCAGGTACTGGAAGCGGTTGATCTTGCCGCGATTCTCCGGAAGGAAGCGTTCAGGCATAAAAGCGCGTGGCTTGTCCCAATAGAGCGCGTGGCGATGCAGCGTCCAGGGCATGATCAGCACGGTGACCCCGGCCGGGATCTCGACACGCTCGCCACTGGGGCTTGTCCATTCATCATCGGCGATGGAGGCGCGGTTGATCGAGGGGGCCGGCGGATAAAGCCGCATCGCCTCCTCGAAAGCAGCGCGGACATTCGGCATCAGATCAAGCCAGGCGACGGGCTCGGCACCGGTGGCGAGCACGCCGTCGATTTCCGCTTCCATGGCCTCGCGGATATGCGGACTATTGGCAACACAATAGAGCGTCCAGGCGAGCGCGCGGGCCGTCGTCTCATGGCCGGCGCCGATAAAGGTGAGAATATTGTCCTCGATCTCCTCCATGGTCAGGCCGTCGGGGCCGGTCTTCTCCAGGAGCAGCGTCAGGAAATCGTCGGGTGCGGACGCGCGATCCCGGCGCATCTTGCCGAGGCGCAGGTTCATGGTATCGCGGACGATGCCGCGAAACTTGTCGAGCACCTTCTGGCCGCCGATGCGGGTGACACGCGGCACCCAGGATGGCGCGCGCAGGAGGTCCATCGGATCGACCCGACCCATGCGATGCAGCAGCTGGTTGACGTCATCGGCGAAACTGGCGCCTTCCGTGACGATCTCACCGGAGAACAGCGTCTCGGCGAGAATGGCAAAGGTGAGCTCGGTCATATCGACAGCTATATCGAAGACCTCACCCTCGTTGCCGACATCCTCGTATTTGCGGACGTAATCCTCGCTCTGGCTCAGCATCTGGCCGGCGAAGCCCTGGGCATGGCGCGGCGTGAAGACCGGAGCAACGGCCTTGCGCGAACGCTTCCAGACCGGGCCTTCCGCCGTCAGTAGACCGTCACGCAGGATCGGCCGGAGTATGAGCTGGCGGATATCGGACATGCGGTAGTTGGAAGCATTGTCGACCAGCACATGCTTGATCAGGCCGGGGTCGTTGACGATCAGCGTGCGCTCGCGAATGAAGCGCGTCATGATCCAAGGCAGCGTATAGGAAGGCTCGCCCCAAAGTTCGAGCGGATTGCGCAGGATGGTGCGGATGATCGTCAGCCGCGACGGCGGCACGGTGCGTGGGATCGGGGCCGGCGGAGAAAAGGCTTCCGGGATCATATCCATGAGATCAATTCTCCTCGAAAACCGGCCTGCTTGGCCCGCAGCGCCCTTGGCGGCGTCAGGTATCCGATATGGTGAGCGCCGCCCGCGAAGTCTATAGCAGCGACTTCAGGTCGCTCAGCTTATCATTGATAAGCCAGCCATAGTAATTTTCTTCCGGCCAGACCGGCTGGCTCGCGCCCCGGTTCCTGGCGGCAAGTGCCGCAGCGCGCTGGCGGGAATTCCCGACATTATAGAGCGTCGCCGTGAGGCCGGGATTGCCGGAAATATCCATGCCGGCGATCGAACGATAATCGTCGATCGACTTGCGGATCGAGCCAGCGACGAAGGCGAGCGAGAGATCCGGATCCATGATCGCCTTGTAGACGCCGCTGGCATCCTTCTCATCCAGCTTCGCAATGCCCGAAGTGGAGCTCACGAGATCGGAAAGCTCCAAAGCGGTCAGCGGATTGATCTGGCCGAGGCCGAAGGTCTGACCGGCATAGAAGGGCTGGAAGAACACGGCGCTGAAACGATTGTCGGGGAAAGATTTCCCATCGACCTTCTTGCCCCGGAAAGCACTGTCCCAGACATCCTCGCGGCAGGTCCAGAGGCTGTAGGAATCCTTCTTTGCCTTGCAGACGTCGAATTGCGGCCGGGCAACGAAATCATCGATATTTTCGCCGCTATAGGCAAAGCGGAAGCTCTGGCCGGCATAGGACGCGGCCTTGACGTAGTAGGACTGCAGGCCGTCATAGGCGTCGACATTATAGGTATGCTCGCCGACCAGCGCGCCGACGATGTGGATCGGATCGATGCCATAGGCGCGCGCCGTCGACTTTATCTTCGACATCAGTCGAGTGTCGGTCGCAAGCAGCTCGCGGACCTTCTGGTATTTGCGGTCGAAGGTCGAATTCGTGCCCCTCGTGCGGCGCACGGAGGCGCCGGGGATCGCCGGTTGCTCGGCGTTGCGATTGCCCGGCGGCACCATGGTTGCCGCGTCCGCATAGGCCGGTATCCAGGAAAAGCTGACAATCGCCAGGAGAAGGGGGATCAGTATGCGTCGCACGATGGCTGCCCTATCGAAGTTTTATCCGATGCTTCCATGCGGCTGCCTGACGGACAATCTTGGCCGATTGAAGCCAAGTCACGCAAAGAAACAGGCCCCTAACTAAAAAGTTAACGGCCCGCTGTCGAGTGATTAATATTTCAAAATGCCGATGCCGGCATCCTTCGCACTAAAGAATGAAGCGCGACAGGTCGGTATTGTTGGCGAGATCGCCGACATGTTCACGGACATAGGCGGCATCGATGGTCACCGATACGCCGGCACGGTCCGAGGCATTATAGGAAATCTCGTCCAGTACCCGCTCCATCACCGTCTGCAGGCGACGGGCGCCGATGTTCTCGACGGTGGAGTTCAGATGCACGGCGACATCGGCGAGCGCATCGATGGCATCGTCGGTGAAGTCGAGCTTCAGGTCTTCCGTCTCCATCAGCGCCTTGTACTGGCGGATGAGGCTGGCTTCCGGCTCGGTCAGGATGCGGCGGAAGTCCTCCTTGGTCAGCGGCCGAAGCTCGACGCGGATCGGCAGGCGGCCCTGCAATTCCGGCAGGAGATCCGAAGGCTTCGAGACGTGGAAGGCGCCAGAGGCGATGAAGAGTATATGGTCGGTCTTGACCGGACCATACTTGGTTGAAACCGTCGTGCCTTCGACCAGCGGCAGCAAGTCGCGCTGCACGCCTTCGCGGGAGACGCCGGCGCCCATGCCGCCGTCGCGGGCCGCGATCTTGTCGATCTCGTCGAGGAAGACGATGCCGTCATTCTCGGCGGATTGCACGGCCTCGCGCTGGATCGCCTCATTGTCGATCAGCTTGTCGGATTCGTCGCGCACCAGTTCCTTATAAGAATCCTTGACCGTGGTGCGGACCTTCTTGGTGCGGCCGCCCATGGCCTTGCCGAACATCTCGGAGAGGTTGAGCACGCCGATATTGGCGCCGGGCATGCCGGGAATCTCGAAGCCGCCGGGCATGCCGGAGCCAGTGTCGGCCACTTCGATGTCGATTTCCTTGTCGTCGAGCTGGCCGTCGCGCAGCTTCTTGCGGAAGCTGTCACGCGTCGCCGGCGAGGCGGTCGCGCCGACCAGGGCGTCGAGCACGCGCTCTTCGGCGCTCATATGCGCCTTGGCCTGCACCTCGGCGCGCTTCTTTTCGCGCACCAGGCCGATGCCGACTTCGACGAGATCGCGGACGATCTGTTCGACGTCACGGCCAACATAGCCGACTTCGGTGAACTTGGTGGCTTCGACCTTGATGAAGGGAGCGCCGGCGAGCTTGGCGAGGCGACGGGAGATTTCCGTCTTGCCGACGCCGGTCGGGCCGATCATCAGGATGTTCTTGGGCATGACTTCGTCGCGCAGATCGGGCTCGAGCTGCTGGCGGCGCCAGCGGTTGCGCAGCGCAATCGCCACGGCGCGTTTGGCCTCATGCTGGCCGACGATATAACGGTCGAGTTCGGAAACGATCTCGCGGGGGGAAAAAGTGGTCATTTCGTGTGTTTCCCGTCAGGGCTGGATACGATCAAGATAGGAATTAGGCGTCGGCATCGAGCGTTTCGATCACCACATTATGGTTGGTGTAAACGCAGATGTCGGCGGCGATATCGAGGGCGCGGCGGGCGACCTCCTCGGCGGATTTGTCGGTATCCATCAGCGCACGCGCAGCGGCGAGCGCATAATTGCCGCCAGAGCCGATCGCGAGCGCGCCGTGTTCCGGCTCAAGCACATCGCCGTTGCCCGTAATGGCGAGCGTCACTTGTCTGTCGGCCACCAGCATCATGGCTTCGAGATTGCGCAGATATTTGTCCGTGCGCCAGTCCTTGGCGAGCTCGACGGCCGCACGCATCAACTGGCCGGGATATTGTTCGAGCTTCTTTTCAAGCCGCTCCAGCAGCGTGAAGGCATCGGCGGTCGCGCCGGCGAAACCGGCGATCACGTCGCCCTTGCCGATGCGGCGAACCTTGCGGGCATTGCCCTTCATTACCGTCTGGCCAAGACTGACCTGGCCGTCACCGGCCATCACAACCTTGCCACCTTTGCGAATAGTCACAATTGTCGTCATGTAACACCTGTTTGCCCCCATTCTGGCGGGCGTTCTGCCGGGCCGCGTTTCGGCCCCGTCGTGATCTATGTAAGAGGGCTTTTTGCGATTGCAAATGCCTCCCATTTTGGAATGATGCCTGGAAGCCGGCTAGATAAGTCATTGGAGACTTAACTTCTGGATATTTGCCGATGTGCCTGATAAGGAACGGCCGTCATCCCGATGGAGCAGCCCATGGCAGAGACTGTAGCGAGCCGCACGGCAAGCGTTTCCCGCAAGACCAACGAGACCTCGGTCTCCGTATCCGTCAACATCGACGGCAGCGGCAAGTCGACCATTTCGACGGGCGTCGGTTTCTTCGACCATATGCTGGAACAGCTGTCGCGACATTCGCTGATCGACATGGAGATCGACACCAAGGGCGACCTGCATGTCGACGATCACCATGCGGTTGAAGATACCGGCATCGCCATCGGTCAGGCCATCGCCAAAGCGCTGGGCGACCGGCGCGGCATTACGCGCTATGCCTCGATCGATCTCGCCATGGACGAGACGATGACCAAGGCGGCCGTCGATCTCTCAGGCCGGCCCTTCCTCGTCTGGAACGTTGCCTTCAGCGCCCCGAAGATCGGCACCTTCGATACCGAACTGGTGCGCGAATTCTTCCAGGCCTTGGCGCAGAATGCCGGCATCACGCTGCATATCCTCAACCATTATGGCGCCAACAATCACCATATAGCCGAGACATGCTTCAAGGCCGTTGCCCGCGTGCTGCGCACGGCAACCGAGATCGACCCGCGGCAGGCAGGCCGTGTGCCCTCGACAAAGGGCACCCTCGCCTGAGCCCCATCATGGGGGAAGTGAAGAGATGGCAAGCTATCTGATTTTGACGCCACCCGGCGGGCCGGACGGCAACCAGGACAAGACGCGCTTCATCCGCGACGGCTTTTCCTGGCTAGCCTTTCTGTTTCCGACGCTTTGGATGATTTACCATCGGCTGTGGCTGCATGCCGCCGCCGCCTTTCTGCTGCAGGGCGTCGCGCTGGAGCTGCTCCGCCGGCCGGGATTTTTCGCCGCAGGCATCGCGATTCTCATCGGCGTCCGCATCCTTGCGGCGCTCGAAGGCCCGAATGCCGTCTACCGTCGTCTTGCCGATGGTGGATGGAGGACGGAAGGGCTGGTTTCGGCGCAGAATCTGGCAATGGCGGAAGAAGTCTATTTCTCGGGCATCGAGCCGAAGGTGCAGGAAAATATCCACGTGAACAACTGGGATATCCCTTCCTATCCAAACAATAATTCCGGCCACGGCGGATCGACATTCGGTCTGCCCGGCTATGATGGAGGACGCTGACTATGCGCGTCGCGATTATCGACTACGGCTCGGGCAATCTGCGCTCGGCCACCAAAGCCTTCGAACGCGCCGCTCGCGAAGCCGGCATCGACGCCGAGATTGATCTGACCGATGATGCCGAGCGCGTCGCCACCGCCGACCGCATCGTGCTTCCAGGCGTCGGTGCCTATGCCGATTGCCGCCGCGGGCTCGACGCCGTTTCCGGCATGGCGGAAGCCATCATCGATGTCGTGGAAAACAAGGCCCGCCCCTTTCTCGGGATCTGCGTCGGCATGCAGCTGATGTCGTCGCGCGGGCTGGAAAAGACGATCACGCAAGGCTTCGGCTGGATCAAGGGCGACGTCAAGGAGATGACGCCGAGCGATCCGAGTCTGAAAATCCCGCAAATCGGCTGGAATACGCTGGATCTGAGGCATCCGCACGCGCTCTTCGACGGCATCCCGACCGGCCCGGACGGGCTGCACGCTTATTTTGTGCATTCCTACCATCTGGCCGCCGACCACGCCGACGACGTCATCGCCACGACCGGCTATGGCGGAGCGATGACCGCCTTCGTCGGCCGCGACAACATGGCCGGCTCGCAGTTCCACCCGGAAAAGAGCCAGAAGCTCGGCCTCGCCCTGATTGCCAATTTCCTGCGCTGGAAGCCGTAAGGCTCGCGCTTCAAGGACAGAAACCATGATTCTTTTCCCCGCCATCGATCTGAAAGACGGCCAGTGCGTACGCCTGAAGCTCGGCGATATGAACCAGGCGACCGTCTATAATCCAGACCCCAGCGCCCAGGCCAAGGCCTTCGAGGACCAGGGCTTCGAATGGCTGCATGTGGTCGACCTCAACGGCGCCTTTGCCGGCGAAACCGTCAACGGCGCTGCCGTCGATGCAATTCTCAAGGCTACGAAGAACCCGGTACAGCTCGGCGGCGGCATCCGCACGCTCGACCATATCGAGAACTGGCTGGCGCGCGGGCTCACCCGCGTCATTCTGGGCACGGTTGCCGTGCGCGATCCGGCGCTGGTGATCGAGGCTTGCAAGAGATTTCCGGGCCATGTCGCCGTCGGCATCGACGCCAAGGGCGGCAAGGTGGCAGTCGAAGGCTGGGCGGAAGCCTCCGAACTCGGCATCATCGAGCTGGCGAAGAAATTCGAAGGCGCCGGCGTTGCCGCGATCATCTATACCGACATCGACCGCGACGGCATTCTGACCGGCATCAACTGGGCTTCGACGCTGGAACTGGCCGATGCCGTTTCGATTCCCGTCATCGCCTCCGGCGGGCTGGCCTCGATGGACGATATCCGCCGCATGATCGAGCCGGATGCCCGCAAACTGGAGGGTGCGATTTCCGGCCGTGCGCTTTATGATGGCCGTATCGATCCGCAGGAAGCCCTGGCGCTGATCAAGGCGGCCAAGGAAAAGGAGATCGCGCAATGACCCTGAAAGCCCGCGTTATCCCCTGCCTTGACGTCAAGGACGGCCGTGTCGTCAAGGGCGTCAATTTCCTCAATCTCGTCGATGCAGGCGATCCGGTCGAAGCTGCCAAGGCCTATGATGCCGCCGGCGCCGATGAACTCTGCTTCCTCGACATCACCGCCTCTTCAGACAATCGCGAAACTATTTTCGACGTGGTGGCGCGAACGGCGGAGCAATGCTTCATGCCGGTGACCGTCGGTGGCGGCGTTCGCGCCATCGCCGACATCCGCAAGCTGCTGCTTTGCGGCGCCGACAAGGTGTCGATCAACTCGGCCGCCGTCAATAATCCGGATTTCGTCGCCGAAGCCGCCGACAAGTTCGGCAACCAATGCATCGTCGTCTCGATCGACGCCAAGCGGCGGCGCACCGAGGCTCTGGGCGGCGACAATCAGAGCGCCTGGGAAATCTATACCCATGGCGGCCGCAACGCGACCGGCATCGACGCTGTCGATTTTGCCCGCAGGATGGTCGAGCGCGGCGCCGGCGAGCTTCTCGTCACCTCGATGGACCGCGACGGCACCAAGGTCGGCTACGATCTGGAGCTGACGCGGGCGATCGCGGATGCGGTGCGCGTGCCCGTCATCGCATCGGGCGGCGTCGGCGATCTCGACGATCTCGTCGCAGGTATCAAGGAAGGCCATGCGACCGCCGTGCTCGCAGCCTCGATTTTCCACTTCGGCACCTATTCGGTCGGCGAAGCAAAACGGTATATGTCGGAACATGGCATCGCCATGCGGCTCGACTAGGGAGGACAACGACGGATGAGCGGATTTACCCTTTCCGACCTCGAAAGGATCGTCGACGAGCGCTCCAAGGCACAGCCGGAGGAATCCTGGACGGCAAAGCTTTGCGCCGCCGGCCAGCCGAAAGCGGCAAAGAAGCTGGGCGAGGAAGCGATCGAGGCCGTGATGGCCGCCGTCACCGGCGATCGCGACAACCTCACCTATGAGGCAGCGGATTTGCTTTATCATCTTATGGTCGTATTGAAGATTGCAGGCATTCCGTTGCAGAATGTCATGGGTGAGCTCGAAAGGCGCACCGCTCAATCCGGCCTTCAGGAGAAGGCAAGCCGGTAGAACGCGATGACAATAGCCACCAAAACCCCGACCACACCCGAGACGCTCGATATTTTTCAGGCGAAGGCCTATTCGCCCTATTATTTCTTCTCGACGGAGGAATGGGCGAAATTCCGAGCCGATACGCCGTTGACCCTGACCGCCGACGAAGTGACGCGGCTGCGCTCCATGGGCGACCCGATCGACCTCGACGAAGTCCGGCGCATCTATCTTTCGCTGTCGCGGCTTTTGTCGTCGCATGTCGAATCCTCGCAGATCCTGTTCGAGCAGCGCAACCGCTTCCTCAGCCTCAACGGTGTCGCCAAGACGCCCTTCGTCATCGGCATCGCCGGCTCGGTCGCCGTCGGCAAGTCCACTACGGCCCGTATCCTGAAGGAACTGCTGCGCCGCTGGCCGTCGAGCCCGAAGGTGGACCTGATCACCACCGACGGCTTTCTCTATCCCAATGCCGAATTGCAGCGCCGCAACCTGATGCAGCGCAAGGGGTTTCCTGAGAGTTACGACACCGCCGAACTATTGCGTTTTCTTTCGGCCATCAAGGCCGGGCAGCCGGATGTCAAGGCGCCCTGCTATTCGCATCTCGTCTATGACGTGCTGCCCAACGAATACAAGACCGTAGACCGGCCGGATATCCTGATCTTCGAAGGCATCAACGTGTTGCAATCGCGACACCTGCCGGCCGACGGCAAGATCGTGCCGATGGTCTCGGATTTTTTCGACTTCTCGATCTATATCGATGCCGACGAGCCGCTGATCCACAATTGGTATGTCACCCGCTTCATGCGGCTGCGCGAAACCGCCTTCCGCGACCCGCACTCCTTCTTCCACCGCTATGCCTCGATCACCGAGGAAGAGGCGCTTGGGATCGCTGAGGGACTCTGGAAGAACATCAACCTTAAAAACCTGCGCCAGAATATCCTGCCGACCCGCCCGCGCGCCGACCTGATCCTGCGTAAGGGCAAGAACCATCTGATTGAGCAGGTGGCGCTCAGGAAGCTCTGACGACCGGTTCAGGGATTGACGCGTCGCAGCGTCAAATTAATCCGCCCGCCATTCTTCAAGAGCGTTGAAGTTGCAGGATGGATGCGGTCGACACCGTGGAAGCAGAGCCTGCCCTCGCCGCCAAGCACGACGATGTCGCCGCTGGAAAGCTTGAAGGATAGCGTACGATCATTGCGGTTGAGACCGCCGACACGGAAGAGGCAGGTGTTGCCGAGCGAGATCGACAGCACGGGTGCCTTAAGATCCTGTTCGTCGCGATCCTGATGCAGGCCCATGCGGGCATCGTCATTGTAGAAATTGACGAGACATGCCTCCGGCTGCTTTTCATAGCCGGCTATATTAGCCCAAAGCTCCAACAGCTTCGGTGGAATCGCCGGCCACGGCCTGCCCGTCACCGGATGGGTCGGCTGATAACGATAGCCATGCTGCTTGTCCGTCACCCAGCCAAGCGAGCCGCAATTGGTCATCCGGACCGACATCTCCTTGCCGGTGCCAGGCATGGCGGGCGTGTAGAGTGGTGCTTCAGCGACGACCTTGCGGATGGCTTCGACCAGGGCTTCCTGTTGGGGCCGGTCGAGATAACCAGGAAGATGGCGAATGCCGTTGGGAAGAAGCATCTATGTGTTCCAAGTTTGGCGGTGCCGGTCAGGTTACGCTATCGCTGCCCGAATGGGCTAGGTGGTTTTGCTCTCCCTGCCGCGCCCCCCTCATCCGCCCTATCGGGCACCTTCTCCCCGAGGGGAGAGGGGGTTGGCGTTGGCGGCCCCTTTTGCGAATAAACTGAGACGGCTGCGATAGTCGTCCCCTCTCCCCTCGGGGAGAGGGCTAGGGTGAGGGGGCTGCCGCAGAAACCATCGTCTCCGATAAGCGGAGAGATAACCAAACCAAAACCACAGCCCGAAAGCCTAATCGCCGCCCGGCTTGCCGCGCATCTTCTTCACCTCGGAGCGTCCGGATTTCTCCTTCAGGCGCCGTTCGATCGAGCCTTTGGTCGGTTTGGTCTTCTTGCGTGGCGGCGGCGGTGGGGCGGCGGCTTCGAGGATCAGTTCCTTCAGGCGCTCGCGCGCATCCTCGCGATTGCGGTCCTGGCTGCGGAAACGGCTGGCCTCGATCATCAGCACGCCGTCCTTGGAGACGCGACGGCCGGCGAGCCTGACGGCATTGGCCTTGACGCGATCGTTGAGCGACGGCGAACTCACGAGACCGAAGAAGAGCTGGACGGCGGTTGCGACCTTGTTGACATTCTGCCCACCGGGACCGCCCGCCAGAACGAATTGTTCCGTCAGTTCCCAGCCGGCAATGGTGATCCGGTCGTTGATGTAAAGCGCGTCGCTGGCCATGTTTTTCTCCGCGCCTGTCTATCCCATATTGTTCGGCGGTTGAAAACAGCACGGCGGCAAAATGAAACCCCGGCAGACCAGCTGCCGGGGTTTCACGTGAGTCATCAATGCGATGCGATCGTTTATTCCGCCGCAGCGCGAAATCCCGGGGCCGCGTCGCGGACGTTGCCGTCGACATGGTCCTCGAACTTGGCGAAGTTGGACACGAACATCTGCACCAGCTTGGCCGCCTGCGCGTCATAGGCCTGGCCGTCGGCCCAGGTGGAGCGTGGGTCGAGGATGGCGCTGTCGACGCCATCGACGGCAACCGGCACCGCGAAGCCGAAATTCGGGTCGATGCGGAACTCGGCCTTGTCGAGGTCACCCTTCAAAGCAGCGGCGAGCAAAGCGCGCGTCGCCTTGATCGGCATACGCCGGCCAGTGCCGTAGGCGCCACCGGTCCAGCCGGTGTTGACGAGCCAGCAACCGGCGCCGTGGCGTGCGATCAGCTCCTTGAGCAGATTGCCGTATTCGGTCGGATGACGCGGCATGAAGGGAGCGCCGAAGCAGGTCGAAAAGGTGGCTTCCGGCTCGACGACGCCCTTTTCAGTGCCGGCGACCTTGGCGGTGTAGCCCGAGAGGAAGTGGTACATCGCCTGGTCCGGCGTCAGCTTGGCGATCGGCGGCATGACACCGAAAGCGTCGGCCGTCAGCATGATGATCGTCTCCGGATGGCCGGTCATGCCGGATTCCGAGGCGTTCGGAATGAAGTCCAGCGGATAGGCGCTGCGGGTGTTTTCTGTCAGCGAGCCGTCGTCGAGATCCGGTACGCCATGCTCGTCGAGCACGACATTTTCCAGCACCGTGCCGAAGCGACGGGTGGTCTCATAGATTTCCGGCTCGGCCTCGGCCGACAGGCGGATGGTCTTGGCGTAGCAGCCGCCTTCGAAGTTGAAGATACCGTTTTCGCCCCAGCCGTGTTCGTCGTCACCGATCAGGGTGCGGGTCGGATCGGCCGACAGCGTCGTCTTGCCGGTGCCCGACAGGCCGAAGAAGATCGCCGCATCCCCTTCCGGCCCGACATTGGCCGAGCAGTGCATCGGCATAACGCCGCGTTCCGGCAAGAAGTAGTTCAGCACGGTGAAGACCGACTTCTTCATTTCGCCGGCATAGGACGTGCCGCCGATCAGGACGATGCCGTTGACGAGGTCGCAGGCGATCACCGTTTCCGTGCGGCAGCCATGACGCTCCGGATCGGCGCGGAAGCTCGGCAGGTCGATGATGGTCAGCTTCGGTGCGAAGCTTTCCAGCGCCGAGCGCTCCGGGCGGATCAGAAGGTTGCGGATGAACAGCGAGTGCCAGGCGAATTCGGTGACGACGCGCGTCGGCAGGGCATAGTCATGGTCGGCGCCGCCGATCAGATCCTGAACGAACAGATCCTTGCCGTGCACATGCGCCAGCATGTCCTTATGCAGCAGGGCGAAATGCTCCGGCGACATCGGCTTGTTGTTGTCCCACCAGATCTGGTCTTCGGTCACGGCGTTGCGAACGACGAACTTATCCTTCGGCGAACGGCCAGTATGTTGCCCGGTCAATGCCCTGAGCGCACCGTGAGCGGTCAGATCGGCTTCCCGCCGACGAATCGCTTCCTCGTAAAGATGGGACTCCAGGAGGTTATAGCGCACGCTGGCAGCGGCTCCCAGACCGATCGAGTCGAGTTCGATTGCGGGGTTGCGGACGCCGAATTGCTCCATCGCTTCATTCCTCTAACAAGGCCGTGGCCGTTAAACTAAATGAAACCTAGTGGCGTCTTTTTAAAAGCACAAGAGCAAATAACGAGAAATATCGAATGATATCAGACATTTAATCGATTTAGATAAATATCAATAATTTTAAATCGTTTGAATGAGCGACATCGGGACGATTCGTCGCACAACTCCTGGTCAAGGTTTTTCTGGCTCGACAATCCACCCCTTTATCTTTGCCACAATTTGTTCCACCTTTATCCCCATAAGCGCGCCAGGTTACCGCCAACCGAGCTGGCAAGCCACCTGGGCTGGATTCCAAATCCGGGAGATGCGCACTAATGACGGAGACGAACACCATGTTGACAATCGCGCTCGTAGATGACGACCGCAATATCCTGACTTCCGTGTCGATTGCCCTGGAAGCCGAGGGATATAAGGTCGAAACCTACACCGACGGCGCTTCCGCGCTCGATGGCCTGCTTGCCCGGCCGCCGCAACTGGCGATCTTCGACATCAAGATGCCGCGCATGGACGGCATGGAGCTTCTGCGCCGCCTGCGGCAGAAGTCCGATATACCGGTGATCTTCCTGACCTCGAAGGATGAAGAGATCGACGAGCTCTTCGGCCTGAAGATGGGCGCCGACGACTTCATCACCAAGCCCTTCTCGCAGCGTCTGCTGGTCGAGCGCGTCAAGGCCGTGCTGCGCCGCGCCTCCGCCCGCGAAGCCGCAAACAATGCCGGCGGCAGCGCAGCGCCGAAGCCGGGCGCCACCCAGCAGGCCCGCTCGCTGGAACGCGGCCAGCTCGTCATGGACCAGGAACGCCATACCTGCACCTGGAAGGGCGAACCGGTGACGCTGACCGTCACGGAATTCCTGATCCTGCATTCGCTGGCGCAACGCCCCGGCGTCGTAAAGAGCCGCGACGCCCTGATGGACGCCGCCTATGACGAGCAGGTCTATGTCGACGACCGCACCATCGACAGCCACATCAAGCGGCTGCGCAAGAAATTCAAGATGGTCGATCTCGATTTTGATATGATCGAAACGCTGTATGGCGTCGGCTATCGCTTCCGCGAAGCTGCCTAGAGCCGGATGATTTTAGGTCGAATCGACCTAAAATCCGAATCCGCTCTAGAAAAAAATTGAGCGTGATGTCGTCCGAAAACCGCTTACATTTTTCGGCATCATGCTCGAATAGTTAACTGGACCATGCGGCGGACAATGGAATAAGAGCATGCGGACGGGATCGGCGATCCCGTTCTTCGAAAGGGCCGTTGGCTTGGCGCAGCTGGTGCAGCACAGAGATAGAGATATCGACGACGCGGAAACCCCGAGCGGTGCCAGGATCGCCCGTCGGCGCTGGACGCACCCTTTCACGCTGATCCGCCGCATCTTCGGCAATGCCGTCTTTTCCAGCCTGACGCGGCGCATCCTGTTCTTCAACCTCGCCGCTCTCGTCGTTCTCGTCGGCGGCATCCTCTATCTCAACCAGTTCCGCGAAGGCCTGATCGACGCCCGCGTCGAAAGCCTGCTGACCCAGGGCGAGATCATCGCCGGCGCGGTCTCGGCATCCGCCTCGGTCGACACCAACTCCATCACCATCGATCCGCAGAAGCTGTTGGAGCTCCAGGCCGGCCAGAGCATCACGCCTGTCCCGAACGACGAGGACCTGGAATTCCCGATCGATCCGGAAAAGGTAGCACCCGTGCTGACGCGGCTGATCTCGCCGACGCGCACCCGCGCCCGCATCTTCGATGCCGATGCCAACCTGCTGCTCGACAGCCGTCACCTCTATTCGCGCGGCCAGGTGCTGCGCTACGACCTGCCGCCGGTCGACGACGAGAAACAGAGCTGGTCGGACTGGTTCAGCGGCTTGCTCAACAAGATGCTGCAGCCCGGCAACCTGCCCGTCTATAAGGAAGCCCCCGGCGGCGACGGCTCGATCTATCCGGAAGTGATGAATGCGCTGACCGGCGTGCGCGGCGCGGTCGTGCGTACCACCGAAAAGGGCGAGCTGATCGTCTCTGTCGCAGTCCCCATCCAGCGGTTCCGTGCCGTGCTCGGCGTACTGCTGCTCTCGACCCAGGCCGGCGACATCGACAAGATCGTCCATGCCGAGCGGCTGGCGATCATGCGCGTCTTCGGGGTGGCGACGCTGGTCAACGTCGTCCTGTCGCTGCTTCTATCCTCAACGATCGCCAATCCGCTGCGCCGGCTTTCGGCTGCCGCCATCCGCGTGCGTCGCGGGGGTGCCAAGGAGCGCGAGGAAATCCCGGATTTCTCCGCCCGTCAGGACGAGATCGGCAACCTGTCGATTGCGCTGCGTGATATGACCTCGGCGCTCTACGATCGCATCGATGCGATCGAAAGTTTCGCCGCCGATGTCAGCCATGAATTGAAAAACCCGCTGACATCGCTGCGCAGCGCCGTCGAGACGCTGCCGCTTGCCAAGAGCGACGATTCCAAGAAGCGGCTGATGGACGTGATCCAGCATGACGTGCGCCGCCTCGACCGGTTGATCAGCGACATCTCCGACGCATCGCGCCTCGATGCCGAACTCGCCCGCTCGGACGAGAAATCCCTGGACCTCGAAGTGCTGCTGCGTGACATGATCGACATTTCCCGGCAGGTCGGGCACAGCAAGAAAGCGGTCGAGATAGAGTATATCGTCGAGCGCAAGCCCGGCACGAAAACCAAATTCACCGCCAACGGCCATGATCTGCGCATCGGCCAGATCATCACCAATCTCGTTGAAAATGCCCGCTCTTTCGTTGCGAAGGACACCGGAAAGATCACGGTCCGGCTGACGCGCACGAGAACGCGCTGCGTCATCTATGTCGAGGATAACGGCCCAGGCATTCAGGCGGAAAATATCGACCGCATCTTCGAGCGCTTCTATACCGACCGGCCGGAGGTGGAAGATTTCGGCCAGAATTCGGGTCTCGGCCTGTCGATCAGCCGACAGATCGCCGAGGCGCATGGCGGATCGCTGCGCGCCGAAAACATCATCGACGGCGACGGCACGACGCTGCTCGGCGCCCGCTTCATCCTCTCGCTGCCCGCCGAAACGCCGGCATGAACACCCAGGCGACCAACATCCACGCAACGGCGATCGTCGTCGGCAAGACCGGCCTTCTCTTTCTTGGGGCTTCGGGCAGCGGCAAATCCTCGCTCGCCTTCTCGTGCCTTGCCGCCGCCAAGCCGCTCGGCCTTGCCGCATCCCTGGTTGCCGACGATCAGGTTTTCATTGCGCGGCGGGACGGCGCCGTCATCGCCGAATGTCCGCCTGCGATCGCCGGGCTGATGGAGATCCGCTACACCGGTATCGTGCGGCTCCCGCATGTTTCTGAGGCCGAAATGCATTTCGCCATATGCCCGGTCGATCCGGCAACGGCAGAGCGGCTTCCGCCCGAGGACGAGCAGATCGATGTCACCGGATCCATCCGTCTGCCACTGATCCGGCTCTCGGCAATATCGGTTAATCCGCTCGCTGCAATTATGGCAAAAATCGCTGTGGATTTAGATTAATCGGCCATTCTCGCCGCTATAGCCACGCAATTATCGTATTTTAAGCTTGCACTTCGTCTTTTCATCGCCAAGATGTCCCCCCACTGGTGGACGACATTGCTGCATTGCGATATGGCCCACCTGTTTGCGTGTGCGATGGGAGCAGTAATATCATGATCGGACTTGTGCTTGTCACTCATGGCAAGCTGGCTGAAGAGTTTCGGCATGCGGTCGAGCATGTCGTTGGTCCGCAGAAGTTCATAGAGACGGTATCGATTGGTCCCGAAGACGACATGGACAAGCGGCGGCAGGATATCCTGCAGGCCGTGACCGGCGCTGACGATGGACACGGGGTTATCATCCTGACCGACATGTTCGGCGGTACTCCCTCCAATCTCGCCATCTCCGTCATGAATAGCGGCCACACCGAGGTCATTGCCGGCGTCAATCTGCCGATGCTGATCAAGCTAGCGGGCGTGCGCGGCGACAACAACATGGAGCGCGCCCTGGTCGAAGCTTCCGAGGCCGGGCGCAAATACATCAACGTGGCCAGCCGCGTGCTCAGCGGCAAATGACGAGACAAACATCCTGCCTATGACCGCGCTCTCCCGGGAACTTCTGATCATCAACAAGCGCGGCCTTCATGCCCGCGCCTCCGCCAAATTCGTCCAGACCGTCGAAGCCTACGACGCCACCATCACCGTCTCCAAGGACGGAACCACGGTGGGCGGCAACTCGATCATGGGCCTGATGATGCTTGCGGCGAGCCCCGGCTGCAGCGTGCTGGTGACCGCCAGCGGCAAGCAGGCCACGGAAGCGCTCGAGGCGCTGGACAAGCTTGTCGCCGACAAGTTCGGCGAAGAGATGTAAGCCATCGCCGCTTGGTCTCTCAAATTGGGATATAAAGACATAAAGACTTCTTTATATCATTATTGATTTCCAGCCTGAAGCCTGCTACACGGCATCATCCTACCACGCTGACAGCGTGCAATTTTGTTGCATTCGGCCGAGGCGTTTGCCCAGGCGCGATTGCATCGTTCAGGCTGGAGACCCTTTGATGAGCACTGAAAACGACTACATCGTCGCGGATATCGGCCTTGCCGACTTCGGCCGCAAGGAAATCACGATCGCCGAAACGGAAATGCCGGGCCTGATGGCTTGCCGCGCCGAATTCGGTGAAACCAAGCCGCTCAAGGGCGCGCGCATCACCGGCTCGCTGCATATGACGATCCAGACCGCCGTTCTCATCGAGACGCTGGTCGCGCTTGGCGCCGAGGTTCGCTGGGCCTCGTGCAACATCTTCTCGACGCAGGACCATGCCGCCGCAGCAATCGCCGCTTCGGGCGTTCCGGTCTATGCCATCAAGGGTGAAAGCCTCGAAGACTACTGGATCTACACCGACAAGATCTTCCAGTGGGCCGATGGCGGCTTCTCCAACATGATCCTCGACGATGGCGGCGACGCCACCATGTACATCCTGCTCGGCGCCCGCGCCGAAGCCGGTGAGGATGTCCTCTCCGATCCGCATTCGGAAGAAGAAGAAATCCTCTTCGCACAGATCAAGAAGCGTCTTGCGGCATCGCCGGGCTGGTTCACCAAGCAGCGCGACGCCATCAAGGGCGTTACCGAAGAAACCACCACCGGCGTCAACCGCCTGTACCAGCTCAGCCAGAAGGGCCTGCTGCCCTTCCCGGCGATCAACGTCAACGATTCCGTCACCAAGTCGAAGTTCGACAACAAGTACGGCTGCAAGGAATCGCTGGTTGACGGCATCCGCCGCGCCACCGATGTGATGATGGCCGGCAAGGTCGCCGTCGTCTGCGGCTATGGCGACGTCGGCAAGGGTTCGGCTGCCTCGCTCTCCGGCGCCGGCGCCCGCGTCAAGGTCACGGAAGTCGATCCGATCTGCGCACTCCAGGCTGCGATGGACGGCTATGAAGTGGTCCTGCTCGAAGACGTCGTCTCCAGCGCCGACATCTTCATCTCCACCACCGGCAACAAGGACGTCATCCGCATCGACCATATGCGTGCGATGAAGGACATGGCGATCGTCGGCAACATCGGCCACTTCGATAACGAGATCCAGGTTGCGGCACTGCGTAACCTCAAGTGGACGAACGTCAAGCCGCAGGTCGACCTGATCGAGTTCGCCAAGGGTAACCGCATCATCCTTCTGTCGGAAGGCCGCCTCTTGAACCTCGGCAACGCCACCGGCCATCCGTCCTTCGTCATGTCGGCTTCCTTCACCAACCAGACTCTGGCGCAGATCGAGCTCTTCACCAAGCCCGGCCAGTACCAGAACCAGGTCTATGTGCTGCCGAAGCACCTCGACGAGAAGGTTGCGCGTCTGCATCTCGGCAAGCTCGGCGTGAAATTGACTGAGCTTTCTGGCGAGCAGGCTGCGTATATCGGCGTGACGCCGCAGGGTCCGTTCAAGTCTGACCACTACAGATACTGATCTACCGATCTATATCCACAACATCTTGTGGCCCCGGCATTGACAAATGCCGGGGCTTATTTTTTGGCCGGCTCCCTTCCCGGCGATTCCCTTAGGCAGTATTGTTTTTAGACTTGATTCGTGACGAACCGGGGCTTCCTCGGAGCCATGAAAATGGGATGTCTTGTCGAGATTGCGGCACAGTAGAGTCGGATGATTTTAGGTCGGCTCGACCTAAAATCTGAATCCGCTCTACAAACAAATAAGTAGAGCATGATGTCGTCCGAAAACCGCTTACACTTTTCGGCATCATGCTCTGAAGGACGGAGACAGACCGCTTATGTCTGAAGCGAAAGACAACCTGCTTGAGTCGGCGATGCCCGAAAAGGCATCCACGCGGCGATGGCAGGGCGGCGCATATATGCTTTTACCCTGGATGAAGCGGCGCGGAGATATGCGCCCATTGGCCTCGTTGGCGCGCCTGCTGCGCCTCAGCATTTTCGGCGGCATTGCGACCAGCCTCGCAGGTCCTGTTCTGGCGCAGACCAGTGCCGCCGCTCCAACCGTGGTTCGGCTCTTCACCTCCTCCGAAATGGCAGTCTTCTCCGTCATCATCGGCGTAATTTCCGCGGCGCTGCTGTCGACCGTCTGGATGGTTCGTCAGCGCGGCAACCTGGAAAGCGAGAGCCGCGAAATCCGCACAGCCCTTTCCGATGCCAACCAGCGCATCTCGCAATATCAGGCACTGATCGCCGACAAGAACCGCCGCATTATTATCTGGGACGGCCAGAACGCACGGCCGGAGCTGCTGGGCCAGCTGCCCGTCGAGACCGGCGCACCGCAGGACAACGAATTTCTCGCTTTCGGCCGCTGGATGAAATCCTGGTCGGCCGGCGAGCTGGAAAAGGCGATCGACAAGCTGCGTGGCAGCGGCCAGAGCTTCGACATCGTGGTCGAAACGAACCGCGAAGAGATCCTGGAAGCCCAGGGCCGCATCTCCGGCGGCCGCGCTTTCGTCCGCTTCATCGCGCTCAACAATCTGCGCGCCGAACTGGCCGAGCTGAAGATCGAGCGCGAACGGCTGATGACCTCGATCTCCGCCTTCCAGAATCTGCTCGACGCCATCGACCTGCCGGTCTGGCAACGCGACGCCGACGGCCAGCTCACCTGGGTCAATCATGCCTACGGCGAAGCGGTCGAGGCCGTGTCGCCGGATGAGGCCCTTCGCGAAGGCCGCGAATTTCTGACCACCGTCGCCCGCGAGCGCATTCGCGCCTCCGCCACGCCGGAATCGCCCTTCCACGACAAGATTTCCACCGTCGTTCACGGCAACCGCACCTTCTTCGATGTCATCGACGTTAAATTGCCGAACGGTTCGGTCGGCATGGCTATCGACGTTTCCGAGGCCGAGACCGTACGCGCCGAGCTGGAACGCACGCTGAAGAGCCACGCCGAAACGCTTGATCATCTCGCGACACCCGTTGCGATCTTCGACGGCGACCGGCGGCTGCAATTCTACAACCAGGCCTTCGTTCAACTCTGGGAACTCGACATCGCCTTCCTCGAGAAGAAGCCGGATAATAGCGAACTGCTCGACCGGTTGCGCAGCGCCAAGAAACTGCCGGAACAGCTGAACTGGAAGACCTGGAAAGACGGCGTGCTCTCCGTCTACCGCGCGCTCGATACGCAATCCGACCTCTGGCACCTACCGAACGGCCAGATCCTGCGCGTCTTCGCCACCGCCCATCCGCAGGGTGGCGCCACCTGGGTGTTCGAAAACCTGACCGAACAGGTCGATCTCGAAACGCGCTACAACACGCTGGTCGTGGTGCAGGGCGAGACCATCGACCACCTTTCCGAAGGTGTGGCCGTCTTCGGCCCGGATGGCCGCATTCGCCTCTCCAATCCGGCGTTCCGCATCCTCTGGAACATCACCGAAATCCAGGCAAAACCCGGCACGCATATCCAGACGCTGGCCGAAGCCTGCGCGCCCTCCTATGACCGGCCAGATGGCTGGAAGCGCTTTGCCGAGCAGATCACCAGTTTCGACGATGAACGTCCGTCGTCGCAGGGCACGCTGGAACTCTATTCCAACCTCGTCCTCGACTATGCCGTCATTCCGCTGCCGAACGCGCAGACCATGCTGACCTTCGTCAACAAGACCGACAGCGTACGTGCCGAGCGGGCGCTCACCGAAAAGAACGAAGCGCTACTGAAGGCCGACGAGTTGAAGAACGATTTCGTCCAGCATGTCTCCTACGAGCTGCGTTCGCCGCTCACCAACATCATCGGCTTCACCGATCTCCTGAAAACACCCGGCATCGGCTCGCTGAACGACCGACAGGCGGAATATATCGACCATATCTCCACCTCGTCGGCGGTTCTCTTGACGCTGGTCAACGACATTCTCGATCTGGCGACGGTCGACGCCGGCATCATGCGGCTGAACTATTCCGAAATCGCGCTCGACGACCTTCTCGATGAAGTGTCGATGCAGATCGCCGATCGGCTGCAGGAAAGCGGCGTGACGCTGGAAATCACCGTGCCCGCACATCTTGGCTCCGTCGTTGCCGACCAGCAGCGGCTGAAGCAGATCCTGCTCAAGCTTCTGACCAACGCCGCCAATTTCGCGCCTGAGGGATCGACCATCGCGCTCACATGCGGACGCGACGGCACGGATTTCGTCTTCTCGGTCGCCGACAAGGGTCCGGGGATTTCGGAAGAGATCATGCGAACGGTGTTCAACCGCTTCGCCTCGAGCGGAAAAGGCGGCAAGCGCAGCGGCGCGGGCCTTGGCCTCTCCATCGTCGAAAGCTTCGTCAGCCTGCATGAGGGCCAGGTCTCGATCGAAAGCCAGCCGGGCAAGGGAACCACGGTCAACTGCCGGATCCCTTCCGCCGAATCGCCGCACTCCGTCGCAGCAGAATGACAGCAGCAAACACCAGCATCTCCCTTTTCCTGGCAGACGACGCGGCGACCACACGGCTCGGCGAGGATCTGGCACTGGCATTGAGGGCCGGCGACTGCGTGGCGCTATCAGGCGATCTCGGCGCGGGCAAATCCTCACTGGCCCGCGCCTTGCTGCGCGCCATGGCGGACGATACCGATCTCGACGTTCCAAGCCCGACCTTCACGCTGGTGCAATCCTACGAGCTGCGCATCCCGGTTTCGCATTTCGACCTCTATCGCTTGGGCGATCCGAGCGAACTCGCCGAACTTGGCTTCGACGAAGCGCTGCAGACCGGCATCTGCCTGGTGGAATGGCCTGAGATGGCCGAAAGCGAGCTGCCGAAAGAGCGCATCGACCTCAAGCTGGAGCACGAGGGCGAAGGGCGCCGGGCGACGATCACGGCGCCTGCCAAGCAATTCGCCCGCATCCAGCGCGTTTTGGCGATCCGCGCCTTTCTCGATGCCAACGGCTATGCAGGCGCAGAGCGCCGGTTCCTAACGGGCGATGCGTCACTGCGCGCCTATGAATCGATCTATCCGCAGGGCGGCGGCGGCCAAGTGATCCTGATGGACTGGCCGCGCCTCCCGGAGGGACCGGCAGTGCTCGACGGCAAACCCTATCCCAAGGTCGCGCATCTCGCCGAAGACGCCTATCCTTTCGTGGCGATCGCCAATGAGCTGCGTAAAAACGGCTTTGCCGCGCCGGAGATCTTCGCGGTCGATTACAGCCAGGGCATCCTGCTGATCGAGGATCTCGGCACCGACGGCGTGCTGGACGACGAGGGCAGACCGATTGCCGAGCGCTATCGTGCCAGCGTCGCCTGTCTCGCGCATCTGCACGGCCTGACCATCCCGCGGAATATTCCCGTCACGCCGGGCCATATCCATCACATCCCGGATTTCGACCGCACGGCCATGACGATGGAAGCACGGTTGCTCATCGACTGGCACCTGCCCTGGAAACGCGGCACGCCGGCCAGCGACGAAGAGCGCGCCGACTATCTGGCAATCTGGGACGCTCTGATCGACCAACTGAACGGCGCTGAAAAGAGCCTGCTGCTGCGCGACTTCCACTCGCCGAATATTATCTGGCAGGCGAAGGAAAAAGGCATCCAGCGCGTCGGCCTTATCGATTTCCAGGACGCGATGATCGGGCCAACGGCCTATGACCTCGCCTCCATCGTCCAGGATGCGCGCGTCACCATCGAACGGCCTCTGCATGACCAGCTGATGGATGATTACCTGTCGCTCCGGCGTGCGCAGGGCAATTTCGACGAAGCCAAGTTCCTGAAGAGCTGGGCGATCATGTCGGCGCAGCGCAATTGCAAGCTCGCCGGCCTCTGGGTGCGGCTGCTGCAGCGCGACGGTAAGCCCGGCTATCTGAAGCATACGCCGCGCACGCTCAGCTATCTCGCCATCGCTTTCGAGCATGAAACGCTCGCTCCCTTGCGCGACTGGTGCGCGAAGGCCGGAATAGGCGAGGCATAACGCCCCGAGACCGGGCGACGGTTTTCCGGCGTTATGCTAAAGGAAGACAGCAGCCGAATCACGAGTTCGAGACGAGATGACCATCAGACAAGCCATGGTGCTGGCCGCGGGGCTCGGAACCCGCATGCGCCCGATCACCGACACCATCCCGAAGCCGCTGGTGAAAATCGCCGGCAAGCCGATGATCGACTATGCGCTGGATGCGCTGGCGGACGCCGGCGTTGAGCAAGTTGTGGTCAATGTCCATCACCATGCCGACCAGATGGAGGCGCATCTGCGCAACTACCGCAAGCTCGAAATCCTGATCTCGGACGAGCGCGATGCACTGATGAACAATGGTGGCGGGCTGGCCAAGGGGTTGAAGCTTCTGGGCCGTGACCCGGTTTTCGTCATGAATTCGGATCTCTTCTGGATCGGTGAAACACAGGGTCGCCCCACCAATCTGCAACGCCTAGCCGGATTCTTCGATGCCGAGCGCATGGACATGGCCATGCTCTGTGTAGCGCTCGAAAAGACCACCGGTCATAATGGCAAGAACGATTTCGGCCTTGCTGAAGACGGCCGGCTTTCGCGCTATCGCGATGTCGCTCAGAATGGCGTCGTCTATGCAGGTACGCTGGTCATGACCCCAGCCTTTCTCGACGATGCGCCTGATGATGCCTTCAACGTCAACACCTATTACGACAAGTCGATTGCCACGGGCCGGCTTTACGGCACCATGCTCGACGGCCATTGGCTGACGGTCGGCACGCCGGAAGCGGTCGGCGAGGCGGAGGAAACGATCCGGACTTTCCGGGCGTTTGCGTGAGAGGATGACGGGCGGCCACCGGCAACGCATCCTGACGATCCCGGCGGGCCTGCCTTTCCTGAAGACTCTTGCCAGCGCCCTTTGTGACGGCCGGCTGACCGAGCATTTCCGTCATGATCCGAGCGATCCGCTGTCGCTCGCGAAGGTCACCATCTTCCTGCCGACACGGCGCGCGGCGCGCGTGCTGCGCTCGGAATTCGTCGATCTGCTCGGCGGTCGCTCCGCCATCCTGCCGGTGATCCGTCCGCTCGGAGAAACCGATGACGACAGCGGTTATTTCGAGGAAACGCTGTCGGCAACCGTGGATCTGGCACAGCCTCTCGCCAATACCGCCCGCCTGCTGGAACTGGCGCGGCTGATCCTTGCCTGGCGCAACAAACTGCCGCAGATCGTCCGCGACATTCATTCGGATTCGCCGCTGGTTGCGCCCGCAAGCCCGGCCGATGCGATCTGGCTTGCCCGCAACCTTGCAGAACTGATCGATTCCATCGAAACCGAGGATCGCGATTGGGCGGCCCTTGCCGATCTCAGCGCCGAGGATCATGCGCTCTGGTGGCAGTTGACCGCCGAATTCCTGCAGATCGCCAGCGCCTTCTGGCCGGCGCGGCTGGAGGAACTCGGCAAATCCTCGCCCGCCCGGCACCGCAACGCCATTCTGCGTGCCGAGGCGCAGCGGATCGCCACCATGCAGCATGCCGGTCCGATCATCATCGCCGGCTCGACCGGTTCGGTGCCGGCAACGGCTGAGCTGATCGCCGCCGTCGCCTCCCTGCCGCAGGGGGTTATCGTCCTGCCGGGGCTCGATCTGTCGATGCCGGAAGCGGATTGGCAGCTTGTGGCGCCGGAAACCGGTGTCGGCGAAAGGGTCGATCCGACCACGCGCAGCCATTCGCAATATGGCCTGTCGCTGCTGTTGAAGCGGCTGCACACGCCCCGGAGCGATGTCGAAACCGTTGCTGAGGCGACCGAGGACATGCAGATGCGCGCTGAGATCCTGTCGCGTGCCCTGGCGCCCGCGAAAGCGACGAGCGGCTGGGGGGCGTGGCAGCAAACGCTTGCCCCTGACGCAATCAGCAAATCCTTTGCCGATGTCGCCCTGATCGAGGCAGCCAACGAGCGCGAGGAGGCGACGGCGATTGCGATCGCCTTGCGTCTGGCGCTGGAAAAGCCCGGGCGGGATGGCGGCGAAAGCCAGGCGGCGTTGATCACGCCAGACCGTAATCTGGCGCGACGGGTGACGGCGGAGCTGGCGCGCTTCGGCATCACCGCCGACGATTCGGCAGGCACGCCACTGACCGCGACGCCGCAGGGCGCGCTCTTGCAATTGCTGCTCGAAGCGACGCTTCGCCCCGGCGATCCAGTCGCCATCGTATCGCTGCTCAAGCATCCCCTCGCCCGCTTCGGCCTTCCGCAGGATGTATTGCAGCTCGGCGTCGACGCGCTGGAAATCCTGGCGCTCAGAGGCGGCATCGCCGATGTCGACATCGGTGCGCTGGAACCCCTGCTCGACCGGCAGCTTGCCGAGCAGGCGAAGAACCGCCACGCGCCACAATGGCGCAAGTCCCTGCCCCCAGAGGCGGTGGACCGGGCGCGAGACCTGGCACGCCAAGTCACCAGGGCATGCGAGCCGTTGGCATCCGCGCTTTCGCAGCAATCACCTGACGGCCTCCCCACCCTTTCCGAATGGGCAGAACGCACCGGCCGGGCGCTGGAAGCCGTCGCCACGGACGAGCGCGGCAGTCTGGCAGCACTCTGGTCCGGCGAGGCCGGCGATACGCTCGCCAGCCTGCTGAAGGAAATCATCGATACTGACGGGCAGCTCGAAGCGGACGGACCGCAATGGATCGATATAATGGCAGCGCTTTGTGCGGGCCAAGCGGTCAAGCCACGCGCCTTGAGCCATCCGCGCCTGTTCATCTTCGGCACGCTGGAAGCCCGTCTGCAAAGCGTCGATACACTGATCCTCGGCGGCCTGAACGAGGGATCCTGGCCGGGGCAGACGGCCAACAACCCCTTTATTTCCCGCACCATGAAGACCGAGATCGGCCTGGAGCCGCCCGAGCGGCGCATTGGCCAACTCGCCCACGATTTCGAAATGGCAAACGGCACGCGCGACCTGATCTATTCGCGGGCATTGCGCCAAGGCTCGACGCCGACCGTGGCCTCGCGCTGGCTGCAGCGGCTGATGGCGCTGGGCGGCAAGGCTTTTGCCAGCGAATTGAAGACGCGCGGCGATCAATATCGTCATTGGGCCGGGATGATCGATCAGGGCGAGAACCAGGCCCCGGCGCAAAGACCAGCACCAAGACCACCCGCCGAGTTGCAGCCGAAGAGCTATTCCTTCAGCGAGGTCGGCCGTCTGCGTCGCGACCCCTATGCGATCTACGCCCGGCGCGTGCTGCGGCTCGACCCGATCGACCCCTTCAACCGCGATCCCGGCCCAGCCGAGCGCGGTACGCTCTATCACAAGATCATCGACCGCTTTATCCGCGAAGGCCATGTCGCCGGGACGCCGGATGCATCGCTGGCTATGGACCGTATCGTCACCGAGCTTTTCGACGCCGAACAACTGCCCGTGCATATCGACAGCGTCTGGCGGCCGCGTTTTCGCGAAGTGGCGCGTGCCTTCCTCGTTTGGGAAGCGGAGCGGCGGCCTGAGATCCGCAAGACGGCAACGGAAGTGCCGGCTGGCGTCCAGATCGAGCCGATCGGCATCCGGCTGACCGGTGTCGCCGACCGCATCGACTTCAAGGGTGGCAAGGCCGCTGATATCATCGACTACAAGACCGGCTACAATCCCTCGCCGGCGCAAGCCCGCACGCTGCTCGATCCGCAATTGGCGCTGGAAGCCTATGCGCTGAAAGCCGGTGCCTTCCGCGATATCGACGCGCTCGTCCCGGAAAATCTGCTTTATGTGCGGTTGAGGCCCGGCGACCGCTTCAAGGTCGATCAGGTCAACAACGAGCTTTCCAGCCGTGGCGGCAAGACCGAAACAAAATCGGCTCTGGACCTGGCGCAGGAGTCGATGGACCAACTCGTCAAATTCGTCGCCCTGCTGCAATCCGGCGAAAAGGGCTTCTCCTCGCGGCTGATCCCGGCGCAACAGTTCGAATATGGCGGCGATTACGATCACCTCGCCCGCGTCTCGGAATGGTCGACGGCGGAGACCGAACAGGAGGGCGGCGGCGATGAGTGACCTTCCCGTAAGCGAAATGGCCGCCCTGCCCGAGAGCAACGATGCCGGTGCCTGGATCGGCTGGACGACGGTGCAGCAATCGATCGCCTCCGACCCCGAGCGTTCCGCCTGGGTCTCGGCCAATGCCGGTTCCGGCAAGACGCATGTGCTGACGCAGCGCGTCATCCGCCTGCTGCTCGCCAGCGCGCGTCCCTCGGCCATTCTCTGCCTGACCTATACCAAGGCCGCCGCTTCCGAAATGTCGAACCGCGTCTTCGACCGGCTGGCCGCCTGGGCAACCTTGTCGGATGAGGAGCTGAAAGCGCGGATTACCGAGATCGAAGGCGCTGAACCGGATCTTTTCAAGCTCGCCGAGGCGCGTCGGCTCTTCGCCAAGGCGCTGGAAACGCCGGGCGGGCTGAAGATCCAGACGATCCACGCCTTCTGCGAGGCGCTGCTGCATCAATTTCCGCTGGAGGCCAATGTCGCCGGGCATTTCTCCGTTCTCGACGACCGCGCCGCCGCGACCCTGCTGGAGGATGCCCGCCGGTCGTTGCTGGCGGCGACCACGCCGCAGCGGGATGCCGAACTTGCGGACGCCTTTTCCTACGTGCTGGATCTCGGGGACGAATCCGGCCTGGAGACGCTGCTTGGCGATATCGTCGCCAACCGCAACGCCATCCGCCGCTTTACCACGGATGCCGAGCGGAAAGGCGGCATCGACGCCGCGCTGCTCGCCCGGCTCGGTCTTTCCGCCGATGACACGGAAGCCGGCATCGCGGAGCAATATTGGCCGCTGCCTGGCCTTTCCGGCGCGACGCTGGAGCTTTATCTCACGCTTGCCGACCAGAAGGGCGGCGCGAAGGCGCAAGAGGTTGCCTACGGGCTGCGCCTCGCCAAACGGGAAGAAAACCCGGTCGCCCGCGCGGAAATCCTCGAAAGGGTGATGCTGACGGGCAAGGGCGAGCCGAAATCCGACAGCCAGTTCTTCGTCAAGGCGATGCTGGCGGATGCGCCCGCGCTTGCCGAAGCGGTAGCCGCCGCCCGCGCCCATGTTGTCGCCTGCCGCGACAGGTTGAAGCTGATGCGGATGTACCGCGCCACCCGCGCAGCACTTGTTCTGGCCGATCGGCTGAACCGCGACTATGAAGAGCTGAAGAAACGCCGCAGCCAGCTCGACTTCGAAGATCTGATCACCCGCACCGCCGATCTTCTGACCAAGAAGGATGTCGGCCCCTGGATTCACTACAAGCTGGACCAGGGCATCGACCATATTCTCGTCGACGAGGCGCAGGATACCAGCCCGATCCAATGGAGCGTTATCCGGTCGCTGGCGGAGGATTTCTTCTCAGGCGAAAGCGCGCGGCAGACGCTCAGGACCATCTTCGCGGTCGGCGATGAGAAACAGTCGATCTATTCCTTCCAGGGCGCGCGGCCCGAACGCTTCTCCGAGGAGAGTGACCGGACGCGACGGCGGGTGGCGACTAGCGGCCAGCAGTTTTCCTCGATCCGCCTGCCGCTCTCCTTCCGCTCGACCGCCGATGTGCTTGCCGCCGTCGACCATGTCTTCACTGCGCCGGAGAATGCCCGGGGGCTGAGCGCTGTCGACGAACCTGTCGTGCACCGCTCCAGCCGCATCGGCCATCCCGGCGCCGTCGATCTCTGGGAGATGATCGCACCGGAGCCGGCGGCGAAGGAAGAGGACTGGACCGCCCCCTTCGATTCGACACCGGAAAGCGCGCCGGCCGCGATCCTGGCGCGGCGCATGGCGCAGACGATCGGCAATCTCATCGGCCGCGAGACGATCATCGACAAGGGCAAGGCCCGTTTCATCGAGGCAGGCGACATCCTCGTCCTGGTGCGCAAGCGCGACAGCTTCGTCAATGCGCTGACGCGGGCGCTGAAGCGGCGCAACAATATCCCCGTCGCCGGCGCCGATCGGCTGGTGCTGACCAGCCATATCGCCATTCAGGATCTTCTGGCACTCGGCCGTTTCCTGCTGCTGCCGGAAGACGACCTGTCGCTGTCGGCTCTTTTGAAAAGCCCGCTGTTCGATCTCGGCGAAGACGACGTCTTTGCTGTCGCGGCCCTTCGCGACAGCAATGAAAGCGTATGGAGCCACCTGCAGAAATTCGCCGATGATGGCAATGAGCGGTTCCGATATGCGGTCGACCGGCTGAAAACCTTTCTCGCCTTTTCGAAAAGCCTGTCCGTGCATGATTTCTACGCCCGCGTGCTCGGCAGTTTCGGCGGCCGGCGGCAGTTTCTGGCGCGGCTCGGCACCGAGGTCAGCGATATTCTCGACGAATTCCTGACCTTCACGCTCGACCACGAGACCTCCGGCCTGCCGGGCCTGCAATCCTTCGTCTCGACGCTGGAGCTGGAAGCGCCGACGGTGAAGCGCGAGCAGGACAAGGGCCGCAACGAGGTGCGGATCATGACCGTGCACGCCTCCAAGGGCCTGGAGGCGCCAATCGTCTTCCTCGTCGACGGCGGCGGCAAGGCCTTTACCCATACGCATCTGCCGAAGATGCGGCTGATCGAGACCGGCAAACAAGACATCCCGCTACCGGTCTGGGTGCCGGTCTCGGCACTGGCCAATTCATTGACGCAGACCGATACCGCCAGGCTGCAATCGCTGACGGAAGAGGAATATCGCCGCCTGCTCTATGTCGGCATGACCCGCGCCGCCGACCGGTTGATCATCTGCGGCTATCGTGGCATCCGTGAGAATGCCGATACATGGCACGCCATGATTTCCGCGGCGCTGCGGCAGGACGGCGAACGCTGCACACCCGTCAGCTTCTCGGGGCCGGATGGCGAGTGGCAGGGGTTGAGCTGGCGCGTTTCCCAGGTCGAGCGCAGTTTCGAGCGCATGGAACAGGCGGAAACGACCGTCGATCGCGGAGCGCTGCCTGCCGGGCTCAGCCGGCCGCTGCCACCGCTGCGAAACCTGCCCCGGCCGCTCAGCCCTTCCGGCGCCGGCACCGTCATCGACGACGAGGCCGACAATCTGCTGGTCGCCTCGCCGCTGTTCACCGAGAAGGCGAAATCGGATCGCTCACTGGAAAAGGGCCGCTTCATCCACCGCATGTTGCAGACATTGCCCGAGATCGCGTCGGCGGATCGCGCCGAGGCAGCACGGCGCTATGCCGAACGGGCCGCACGCTTCTGGCCGCAGGTCGAGCGCGATGCGCTGATCGGCTCCGTCCTGGCGCTGCTGTCACACCCGGAACTACAGGGCGTTTTCAGCGCCCATGCCCAGGCCGAAGTCTCGATCATGGGCACGCTGACGCTCGATGATCAGGCCTATGCCGTCTCCGGCCGCATCGACCGGCTGACCGTACTCGACGACCGCGTCGTCATCCTCGACTATAAGACCAACCGCGTGCCGCCGCGCTCAGCCGAGCAGATTCCTTTTGCCCACCGAGCGCAGCTTGCCATCTATCGTGAGATCCTCTCGCCACTCTATCCAGGCAAGCGCATCGATTGCGTGCTCGTTTATACCGAGAATGCCTCGATCTATACGCTCTCCGGCGGGGCGCTTGCATTGACGCTTGCAGAGCTCAAGACAAAGTGAAATACCACATATTGAAATTAAAGGGCGACACGCTCACATATCTAGCAACCGCAAATCCTGATAAAGGAGCAGCCTATGGCTACCGTAAAAGTCGATAACGCCAACTTCGCCTCCGAAGTTCTTCAGTCCGCAGAGCCTGTCATCGTTGATTTCTGGGCCGAATGGTGTGGCCCGTGCAAGATGATCGCCCCCTCTCTCGAAGAGCTCTCCGAGCAGTTCGAAGGCAAGGTAAAGGTCGCCAAGCTCAACATCGATGAGAACCCGGAACTGGCTGCCCAGTTCGGCGTTCGCTCGATCCCGACGCTTGCCATGTTCAAGGCTGGCGAAGTCGCCGACATCAAGGTTGGCGCCGCTCCGAAATCGGCTCTGGAAAGCTGGATTAAAGGCGCTGCCGCTGCCTGATCAGGTATCGACTGAATGATTCAAAAAGCCCGGCTCGTCCGGGCTTTTTGATTGGGAATATTCGTTACTTCGGCGGCGTGCCATTGTCGGCAAGGACATCGCCGACGAGATAGAGCGAGCCGCCGATCAGGATGCGCGGAGCCGGCATGTTGGGCACGGCCAGTTCCCTGATTTCGTCCAACGCCTGGCGGACCGTGGACATCGGCTCGGCCACAAGACCGGCGTCATAGGCCGAATTGGCCAGGATAACCGGGTCGATCATCGACTCGCTGCCGCGGATCGGTACGCAATAGACCTTTTCCGCCAGACCGGTGAAGGCCTTGAAATAGCCGACGGGATCCTTGGTGTTGATCATGCCGATGATCAGGAACAGCGGACGCGGCTGACGCTCCTCGAAACTGGCCATGGCTTCGGCGATAACCTCGCCGGCACCGGGATTGTGACCACCATCGACCCAGATTTCCGCACCTTCCGGAGCATGCTGTAACAGCTCGCCCTCCGTCAGGCGCTGCAGGCGGCCCGGCCATTCGACCGAGATCATCGCCTTTTCCATCATCGCCTCGGTGACGGTAAAGCCCGCGGCCTTGACGGCGCGGATGGCGGCGGCGGCGTTGCCATATTGATGCCGGCCCGGCAGGCGCGGCAGCGGCAGATCGCCAAGGCCGAATTCGTCCTGATAGACGAGCCGGCCATATTCCTCATGGGCCGAAAAATCCTGGCCGAAGACGGCGGTCGGGCAGCGCAGGCGCTCGGCCGTCGATATCAGCACGTCGAGCGCCGCATCATAGTCCTGATGGCCGATAACGACAGGTCGGCCGACCTTCATGATCCCCGCCTTTTCGGCGGCGATCAGCTCGACCCGGTCTCCGAGATAGGGCTGGTGATCGAGCGAGATCGGCATGATTACCGAAACAGCCGGATCGGAAATGACATTGGTAGCGTCGAAACGGCCGCCGAGGCCGACTTCGATGACGGCGGCATCGGCCGGATGCTCGGCAAACAGGGTGAAGGTGGCCGCCGTCAGGATTTCGAAAACCGTGATCTTCTCGCCGCCATTGGCATCGGCGATGCGCCGCAGCACTTCGGCAAAGACCGCGTCATCAACCAGCTCGCCACGGCCGCCCTTGACGCCGATGCGGTAGCGCTCATGCCAGTTGACGAGATGCGGCGAGGTATGGACATGCACGCTGTAGCCGCCCGCTTCAAGAAGCGCGCGGCAGAAGGCCGTCACCGAGCCCTTGCCGTTGGTGCCGGCGACATGGATCACCGGCGGCAACTTGTTTTGCGGATTGCCGAGGATGTCGAGAAGGCGAGTGATCCTGTCCAGCGAGAGATCGTAGCCCTTGGGGTGCAGCCCCATCAGCTTGTCGATCTCCTGCGCTGCCTCGCTTACCGCGGATTGATCCATCGCCGTCATCCCGCACCTCCGCCTTTCGGCCGTATGTTCAGGTCAGCCGTTCGCCACCAGCGGCACAGCCGCACCGTTCAGGCTCTTCGCGGACACGTCATTTGCCGGAGCCTTGGTCAGGATCTTCAGAAGCGTCGCCAGGGTATCGGGGATATCATGGCGCTTGACGACCATGTCGACCATGCCGTGCTCGAGCAGATATTCCGAGGTCTGGAAGCCTTCCGGCAGCTTTTCGCGGATCGTCTGTTCGATGACGCGCTTGCCAGCAAAGCAGATTTCCGCGCCCGGCTCCGCCAGGTGGACATCGCCGAGCATGGCGTAGGAGGCGGTGACGCCCCCCGTGGTCGGGTTGGTCAGGACGACGATATAGGGCTGGCCGGCTTCCTTCATCATGTCGACGGCAACCGTGGTGCGCGGCAGCTGCATCAGCGACAGAATGCCTTCCTGCATACGGGCGCCGCCCGAAGCCGGGAACATCACCAGCGGGCACTTCTCGGCAATGGCGCGTTCGAACGCCTTGACGATAGCTTCACCTGCGGCAATGCCGAGCGAGCCGCCCATGAAATTGAACTCATGCACCACTGCCACGAGCTTCAAGCCGCGAACCTTGCCGACGCCGGCGACGATCGTGTCTTCCTGATCGGTCTTGACGCGGCTGTCCTTAAGGCGGTCGGTGTATTTCTTCGAGTCGCGGAACTTCAGCGGGTCCTGCGCGACCTTCGGCTGCTGCAGGGCTTCGTATTCGCCCTTGTCGAAAAGATCGGCAAGACGAGCCTTGGCCGGCATCTTCATATGGAAGCCGGAGGCGGGAATGACCCACTTATTGTCTTCCAGATCCTTGTGGAAGACCATCTCGCCGGTCTCCGGGCACTTGATCCAGAGATTTTCCGGCACTTCGCGGCGGCCCAGCATGGAATTGATCCGCGGGCGGACGTAATTGGTGATCCAGTTCAATTCGCAAACTCCTGATCGACTGAATTAATCGATATCGTAGTCGACACCTACTGCGCATAAGCCATTTCTTCAATCTCTTCCGATTGAAGGCCTGTGCTTATGTGGGAAACTATTCGGCGGCAACAAGGCGCGAGGAGCGCGTTCCCGTCGACAGGCCGCGCACCAACGTCGCAACGGCCTGAATGGTGTCGGCGCTGGCCTTTCCGTCCTTGGTCAGGCTGGTGGCGATCTGGTTGACGATCGCTGTGCCGACGACGACGCCATCCGCGGAGGCGCCAATGACCTTCGCATGCTCGGCCGTCTTGACGCCGAAGCCGACGCAGACCGGCAGATCGGTATGCTGCTTGATGCGCTTGACGGCACCGGAGACCAGCGACGGATCCGGCAGGGCCGAACCGGTGATGCCGTTCATCGAGACATAATAGACGAAACCGGATGTATTTTTCAGCACGGTCGGCAGGCGCTTGTCATCGGTGGTCGGTGTCGCCAGGCGGATGAAATTGATGTCCTTGCGGATCGCCGGGATGCAAAGCTCGTCATCCATTTCCGGCGGCAGATCGACGACGATCAGGCCGTCGATACCGGCGGCGATCGCGTCATCAAGGAAGGTCTCGACGCCATAGATATAGATGGGATTGTAGTAGCCCATCAGCACGATCGGCGTATCGACGTCCGTCTTGCGGAAATCGGCGGCGAGTTGCAGCGTCTTCTTCAGCGTCTGGCCGGCCTTCAGCGCGCGCTGGCCGGCGAGCTGGATCGCCGGGCCGTCGGCCATGGGATCGGAAAAGGGCATGCCGAGCTCGATGACGTCGGCGCCGGCTTCGGGCAGCGCCTTCATGATGCCGAGCGAGGTGTCGTAGTCGGGATCGCCACCCATGAAATAGGTGACGAGCGCCGGGCGGCCTTCAGCCTTCAGAGCGGCGAAGCGTTTGTCCATACGTGCGGTCATGATGTCTAACTCACATTCCCAAAATCTTGCCGACGGTGAAGATGTCCTTGTCGCCGCGACCGGAGAGATTCATCAGGATGATCTCGTCCTTGCCCATCTTCGGCGCGCGCTTGATAACCTCGGCGAGCGCGTGGCTCGGCTCCAGCGCCGGAATGATGCCTTCAAGCCGCGTCAGCGTCTGGAAAGCTTCCAGCGCTTCATGGTCCATGATCGGCACATATTCGGCGCGGCCGATATCGTTCAGCCAGGAATGTTCCGGGCCGATGCCGGGATAGTCGAGGCCAGCCGAAATCGAATGTCCCTCCTTGATCTGGCCATCGCCGTCCTGCAGCAGGTAGGTGCGGTTGCCGTGCAGCACGCCGGGCGAACCGGCGGTGATCGAGGCGCAATGCTCGTCGCCCTGCAGGCCCTTGCCTCCGGCTTCGACGCCGACGATCTTGACGCTCTCATCATCGAGGAAGGGATGGAAGATGCCGATCGCGTTCGAACCGCCGCCAACCGCAGCGATGACGAGATCCGGCAGGCGTCCCTCGGCTTCCAGCATCTGCTGCTTGGCTTCCGTGCCGATCACGGCCTGAAAATCGCGAACCATTTCCGGATAGGGATGCGGGCCGGCGGCCGTGCCGATCAGGTAATAGGTATCATCGACATTGGTGACCCAATCGCGAAGGGCCTCGTTCATGGCGTCCTTCAGCGTGCCGCTGCCGGCCGTTACCGGAATGACCTCGGCGCCAAGGAGCTTCATGCGGAAAACGTTCGGAGCCTGACGCTCGACATCGGTCGCGCCCATGTAGACGACGCAGGGCAGTCCGAAACGGGCGGCAACGGTCGCCGAGGCAACACCATGCTGGCCGGCGCCGGTCTCGGCGATGATGCGGGTCTTGCCCATGCGCTTGGCAAGCAGGATCTGGCCGATGCAATTGTTGATCTTGTGCGAGCCGGTATGGTTCAGCTCTTCACGCTTGAAATAGATCTTGGCGCCGCCAAGCTCGGCCGTCAGGCGCTCGGCGAAATAAAGCGGGCTCGGGCGGCCGATATAATGGGTGCCAAGCGACTTCAGCTCCGCCTGGAAGGCCGGATCATTCTTCGCCTTTTCCCATTCTTCCTGCAGGTCCAGGATCAGCGGCATCAACGTCTCAGCGACGAAGCGGCCACCATAAATACCGAAACGGCCATCCTCATCGGGACCGGCGCGGAAGGAATTCAGCTTTGGCGTCTGGTTCACTCTTAACTCCCTGCTGCCGGTTCCGGCAGGCATGCTTCTGCAACAGCGTCGAAAAATTCGTCGATCTTCTTCGGATCCTTCACACCCGGCGCGCTTTCGACGCCAGAGGAGAGATCGATGCCCGTGGCCCTGGTGGATGCCAGTGCCTGGGCGAAATTGTCCTTGTTCACGCCGCCGGACAGCATGTAGTCGACGCGATCGTCGAGCCAGCTCATCAGGCTCCAGTCGAAGGACACGCCGTTTCCGCCCGGCAACTCCGAACCAGCCGGCGGCTTGGCGTCGAACAGGAAGCGGTCGGCAATACCGATATAGGCTTCGACCCGCTTCAGATCGTCGGCGTCACGCACCGACATGGCCTTCATGACCGGCAGATTATAGACCGCTTTGATCGTCAGCACACGCTCCGGGCTTTCATTGCCATGAAGCTGGAGAATATCCGGACGCACCAGCGAGATGATCTCATCGAGATCGTCATTGGTCGGATTGACAGTTACCGCGACGATCTTCGCCTTGCCGCGAGCGCGCTCGGCAAGCTTTCCGGCACGATCGGGCTCTATATAGCGGGGGCTTTTTTCAAAGAAGATAAAACCGACATGCGTGGCGCCGCGCTCAAGCGCACGATCCATAGCTTCCGGTGTTTTCAGACCGCAAATTTTGATATCGGGGTTCATGGCAGCGGAGTGACACGAAATCGCAAAAGAGTCGAGCCTAAAGGCGACGTTGGCGGGATTTTTGCTACCAAGCGACCCCGGCGCGTATTGGGATCTCACGCATGCCGTGCGGTCGCAATCTGCGATGTTTGTGCTCTAAGTCCAGCGAGTCTCTCGAGAAGCTTTTTCCTATGAATATCTGAATGGGGCTGCTTCAGATCTCGTTCAGTCTCACGAAGTTTCTTGAGCTGGCGATTGGGAACCAAAAGCTGTTCACGATGTACGATTACTCCCGTAATCTCCGCGGGTCGATCCACAAAGTGCCGTTCTTTATGATATTGCAGACCAGCGCCATGGATCGCGCGTTTGACATCCCAGAGCACGCTTGGAGATAGCGACGCACCGGAGATTGTGACATCATCTATATAAATTGTAAGGCGATAGCCATGTACCTCGCAGTAGCCCGCAATAATTTCCCAAACGTCGGAATACGCAAAAAATGCCATTATAGGACTCAGCGGACTGCCGGTCGGCAAGTGCCCTTGATAGGTTGCTAGGTTGGCTAGAATACTCGCGACATCTTTTTCGCACTGCATGATACTAAAGAAAAACCAATAAATGCGGCGTGAAGGAGTACTTGGGAAATACTTCCTAATATCGAGGCAATGCACGACACGTTGCCCCAGGTGTTCAGCAGCATTTTTCACATAACAACGCCCCTTTACGGGGCAAAACAGATAGTCCGGTGGGGCAATCCGACTCAAGAGATTGGCAATTCTCGCCTGAACCGTCTTAAGCCGATGATGTGGGCTCTCCACTCCTCGTACACCGCCTGATTTTTTCAGTACATCAAATTCCGAGTAGAGCGCATTGGCATCTTTTGCTAGCAACTGCATCTCGCCAATAGAAAGCGCTAGAAGCGCAGCTAGTCGCTTCTTGGTCGTTAGTTTGAACAACGGCGACTGGTCAAGCGGGTAAACCTTATGATCACTGCTCATTGGTCCGCTCCGAGCGCTCTTCCATAAATTTCATTATGCTAATGATCTTCGACGCGACGAGCGTCCGGGCTTTCTCCTTAACCGCTGATTTTCCAAGATTTTCAGAAAAGAACATGATGGATGAGGCCGGAATGTCGAAAGTTGCCTCATATTTTCTCAGTAAGTCGAGAGAGGGCGCTTTGCGACCCTTTTCAATCTCCGACAAATAGGATTTCGAGATTCCAAGCTTGTATGCTGCCTCGCTCTGCTTAATGTCATGAAAAACACGGATCAGCCGAAGGGCTTCATTTAACATTGTAGCCTCCTGTTGATACAAAGCAGGGCGGCGGGCTATTCCCGTAAGATCTTGATTATCATGAGATAAACCCAAACCACATATGTGATGAGTCTTCCCAAGATTATCAAGCACGTCACCGTCTTCGGAACAATCAAGCTTTTAAGCCAACTCTTCCGAGTCTTCAGTTTCATCCGCCGTCGTTCTCGATCGATATGCTTCGATGTTTCCATCGTTTAGATCCTTTCCAAGCCACCCCAGCGGAATTGCTGGAGCGCCATCAAGGCTTGGAAACGGGGCGAGAACGGGAGACCCTGCAAGTACTCGTGCCCCGCCATCGGGGCACGTCCCTGCCGTTATGTACGAGGCACCTACCGGCGGGAAATCAGAAGGTTCTTTCCTTCCACAAGGTCCCTTGCGGGACCTCAAAGAATGATGGCTATCCCCTTTTCAGCATACGATAATCCAATATAATAAATTTCTTTTATTAGATCAACAAAATATTTGCATATAGTAAATATTTTTCGCTACTGGCGAACTCTCCGATCGAAGCGCTTGAGGGCTATGACAACGCAACAATGTTGACGCCAGCTCAATCCAAACAAGCGGACTTGCTATTTAAAAACTCCGATTTAAGCATTCAAATGCAGCGGATCGGCTCACTCAATCGAAGTCGATCGCATGCAGGTGGCTGCCGTGGCGTTTCAGCCAGGCCTTGGCCTCGTCCATCTCCGGGCAGAGCTTGCGGCAGAGCGCCCAGAAGCGCGGGCCATGGTTCATTTCGCGCAAGTGCGCGACCTCGTGGGCGGCGAGATAGTCGATGACCAGCGGCGGCGCCATGACGATGCGCCAGGAGAAGCTCAGATTTCCCTCGGACGAGCAGGAGCCCCAGCGGCTGCGGGTATCCTTCATGCTGATCGAGGAGACAGGCGCGCGGATCGCACCGGCATGCACCTTTACCAGCCTTTCCAGATCGGCCCGGGCCTCCTTCTTGAGGAAAGTGGCGATGCGCCGGCCGGCATGTTCCGGCATGCCGCTGACGCGCAGGACCGGCACGCCGTCGATAACAGTCGCCTCGGTCAAGCCGCGTAGGGTGCCGGTGTGCTCAATGCGATGGCGGATGCCGCGCAGAAGGATTTCGCCGCCGCTCCTGAGGCTGCTTTCGGTGGAGAATTTCGCGAGCTTGGTCAGCAACCAGCCCTGATGCCGGTCGAGGAAGGCGTTGACCTCACGCGCCGCAAGACCGCGCGGAATGGTCATCTTCAGCGCCCGTCCGCCCGGCTCGATGCGGAGCGTGATCCGCGTCGCCCGTTCATTCTGGCGGATCGTCAGGGGCATCAGCCGGCCGGCCACCTCCAGCGTGCGCGTTTCCGGCGCAGGCGGCTGGGGAGCGGATCGGCGGGATCTGGACAGAAGCGGAAACATGGACAGCAGTTTTATACGATTCGCTCGGGTTTCTGGCAAAGAAAAACCGGCATCGTCGGATGCCGGTTTTATTGGGAAGTTGGCTATCGATTACGGCGTCTGAAATTCCGGCGCCGGGCCGTTATCGTCATTGCGCTTGACGTTGTTGCGGTCGCGCATGAAGCGGTCGAATTCGTCCTGATCCTTGGCGCGGCGAAGCTCGCGGACATAGGTGTCGAACTCAGCACGCATTTCATCGAGCTTGCGGCGTTCTTCTTCAAGGCGCTCCAGCTCTGCACGGCGCCAATCGTCGAAGGCGACGTTGCCGGTGGTGAAATGGGCGCGGTGACGGCCGCGGTGGCGACCACAACCGGAGAAGCCGCTAAACACGCCGTCGGCCTTTTCGTTCACATCCCGTTTGAAATCCCTCAGGCGTTCGCCGAAGAGAATATAGGCTAGCATGGCGAGACCGAGCGGCCAGAAGACCACGAAGCCAAGCACCATCAGAGCAATGGTGGCCGGAGTCCAATCCGGACGAAGCAATGCTGACTGGTTCATCGTGAGGTATCCTCGCAGTAAAAAGCCGGTCCGGCCACATACCGAACCGCTGGAATCGAGATGGTAACCTCTTCGTGAGCCTTCAATGGTATTTGCCAGGGAAATCGGACAAGTGCTTGAATCCGGCCCGATAATTCAACAAAAGCTAATTCTTTGCCATCTCAGGCGGATTTGCCGCCCTTGATCACGCGCTTGATGACAGGCTTGGCTGTGCGGGCGTGCTCGCGGGTGAAGGCGATAATGCGCGGCGCGATCTCGCGGCGGAAGCGTGAACCGTTGAAGACGCCGTAATGGCCGACATCGGGCTGCAGGTAATGCATCCGCATGTCGTCGGGAATATTCGTGCAGATGGTCTGCGCCGCCCCGGTCTGGCCGACGCCGGAGATATCGTCGTTCTCTCCCTCGACCGTCAGCAGCGCCACGTTGCGGATCGCTGCGGGATCGACGCGCTGGCCGCGATGCATCAGCTCACCCTTCGGCAGCGCGTGCTTGATGAAGACCTCCTCGACCGTCTGCAGATAGAACTCCGCCGTCAGGTCCATGACCGCCAGATATTCGTCGTAGAAATCGCGGTGCTTCTCCGCCGGCTCGCCATCATTCTTGACGAGGTGCACGAAGAAGTCCTTGTGAGCGATCATGTGCCGGTCGAGGTTCATCGACATGAAGCCGGAGAGCTGCAGGAAGCCGGGATAGACCGGCCGCATGAAGCCCGGCTGCGGCCAGGGCACATTCATGACGACATTGTCGGCGAACCATTCCAGCGGCTTGTCCTTGGCGAGTTGATTGACGGCCGTCGGATTGATGCGCGTGTCGATCGGCCCGCCCATCAGCGTCATGGAGGAGGGCGACAGCGGATCGCCGGCCGCTTCCATCACCGCGGCAGCGGCCAGAACCGGCACGGAGGGCTGACAGACGGCGACGACATGGGTGTCAGGGCCGAGATGGTGCAGCATCTCGATGACATAATCGATGTAATCCTCAAGATCGAAGGTGCCTTCAGTCATCGGCACCATGCGGGCATCGATCCAGTCGGTGATGTAGATGTCGGCGCTCGGCAGCAGCGCTTCGACGGTGCCGCGCAGCAGCGTCGCATAGTGGCCAGACATCGGCGCGACGATCAGGATACGCGGATCGCTGCCATGACCGGCGGGCAGGCTGCGCTCAAAATGGATCAGATTGCAAAAGGGCTTCTTCCAGACGACCTTTTCATGGACCGAAACCGGCTTGCCGTCGATCAAAGTTTCAGGGAGCCCGAATTCCGGCTTACCATATCGCCTCGTCGTGCGCTCGAAGATCTCCAGGCTTGCCGTCATCGTGCGGCCAAGCATCGTATGGGAGAGCGGATTGAGCGGATTGGCATAGGCCAGGCGCATCATGTCGGCGGCGGCGCGGAACGGCGCCAAGGCGGCATGATTGAGTTCATAGAACTGATAAAACATCGGAAAGCGTCTCCTCTCGAGAAGCGGGTGCAAAGCCTCGAAAATCAGCGATTTCCAGAAAGCTTAAATGCGCCTTTAAGCGTTACTGCGTCCTCCGCAACGTGCTCCCCAACACGCTGCACAATCGGATAAAGACCGCTCCCCACGCGTGGCCCTCATCCCTCAAGCTAAGATAGCATTTTTTGCTGCAAGGCAACATTAATTTTGCATCGCACCAACCAGCAAAAATGCCGGGGAACGGGCTCCCCGGCATCCAGAATGGTCTCAAAACCTTAACGCACCGACTATCAGGCGTCAGCGAGGAAGGTCTGGCGCTGCGAGCCGAGGCCTTCCATGCCGAGTTCGACGACATCGCCGGCCTTCAGGAACTGCGGCGGTTTCATGCCCATGCCGACGCCCGGAGGCGTGCCGGTGGAGATGACGTCGCCCGGATGCAGCGACATGAACTGGCTGAGGTAGGAGACGAGATAGGCAACGCCATAGACCATGGTCTTGGTCGAGCCGTCCTGCATCGTCTTGCCGTTCACCTTCAGCCACATGCCGAGATTCTGCGGATCGGCGACTTCGTCCTTGGTGACGAGCCAGGGGCCGATCGGACCGAAGGTGTCGCAGGACTTGCCCTTGGTCCACTGTCCGGAACGCTCCGTCTGGAAGGCGCGTTCGGAAACGTCATGCGAGACGCAATAGCCGGCGACATAATCCAGCGCGTCGGCTTCGCTGACATATTTGGCGGTCTTGCCGATGACGACGCCAAGCTCGACTTCCCAGTCGGTCTTCTGCGAGCCGCGCGGGATCAGCACATTGTCGTTCGGGCCGACGATGGCCGAGGTCGCTTTCATGAAGATGATCGGCTCCGGCGGCACCGTAGCGCCGGTTTCGGCGGCGTGGTCGGAGAAATTCAGGCCGATGCAGATGAACTTGCCGGTGCCGGCAACGCAGGCGCCGATGCGGCCTTCAGCCAATTCCGGCAGGCTCTTCGGATCGAGCGCAGCGATTTTCGCGAGTCCGGCAGGCGAAATCGCCTCGCCGCCGATATCGGCGACATGCGCGGAAAGATCGCGGATCTTGCCATCGCTATCCAGAAGCGCCGGCTTTTCCTTGCCGGCCGCGCCAACACGCAACAATTTCATAGGTCTTCCTTCCCTGCATTTTAAAAGACGAGACTGATTTCACCATATATGAACGACTTATTCACCAGTGTCATCAATCGATTTCGGAACATAGCACGTCCTGTTTGTCCGCGCCGGAACAACAGCCTTTCCTATGTGGACGGCAAAGATCGCGCAATCTCAACAATCGTCGCAAAGGCCACATCGATGTCCTCCGCCGTCGTCTCGAACTGACCGGCCTGAAAACGGATGACCAGCCGGCCGCCGACCCGCGTCTGCGTCAGATAGATGCGGCCGTCATTGTTGATCGCAGCGACCAGGCGCTGGGTATGGCTCTCCTGAGCGACGCCGTCAGGTGCCTTATGGTCGAAAGAAAACAGCGACAGGAACGGCTCCGTGACGATCTCGAAATCCGGCTCCGCCGCCAGGCGCTTTGCCAAATCCTGCGACCAGGCGACATGATTGCGGATCATCGTCCGCAAGCCTTCAAGCCCATGATAACGCAGCAGGAACCAAAGTTTCAACGCCCGGAAACGGCGCCCAAGCGGCACCGACCATTCGGAATAATTGGTGATGCCGTCATGACCGTGGGTGCGGAGAAACTCCGGATGGATCGCCAGCGTCCGCACCAGCGATTCCGGCTCGCGGATGAACTGCACCGAACAATCGAACTGGGCGCCGAGCCATTTATGCGGATTGAAGACGATGGAATCGGCCTGCTCGACGCCCTGCCATAGCGGGCGGAATTCCGGGCAGATCATCGCCGAACCGGCCCAGGCGGCGTCGACATGCACATAAAGACCATGAGCATGCGCGACATCGACAACAGCGGCGATATCGTCGCAGGCACCGATGCTGGTGCCACCGACACAGGCGATTACGCCGGCCGGCAGCAGGCCCGCGACGCGATCCCGCTCGATTGCCGCCGCCAGTGCCTGCGGATCCATGGCGCTATTCGGGCCGCTGGAGGGGATGCGAACGAGATTGTCCGCACCGATGCCGGATATCCAGATGGCGCGATCGATCGAGGTGTGGACCTGATCGGTGGAATAGATCCGCACGGTCTTGTTGGCCGTTAGACCCTTGCTGTTACCCTGCCAGTCGAGCGCCCTTTCGCGCATCACCAGCACGGCGGCAAGCGTCGCCGTCGAGGCGGAATCCTGGATGACGCCCGTAAAACTGTCAGGCAGGCCGAGCGCCTGCCGCAGCCAGTCGACCACCTTGGTTTCGAGTTCTGTGGCCGACGGCGAGGTCTGCCAAAGCATGCATTGAGCGGCGATGGCGCTGACCAGATATTCGGCGACAACCGAGACCGGCGCCGCATTGGCTGGGAAATAGGCGAAGAAGCGCGGATGCTGCCAATGGGTCATGCCGGGCACGAGGATATCCTCAAAATCCTTGAAGATATCCTCCATGGATTCGCCGGATTCAGGTGGGGAATCAGCGATATGCGCTGCGATCTCGCCAGGTGCCGTCTGTGCCCTGACCGGCCGGTCGCGGAGCGATGCACGATAATCCGCGCCCCAATCCGCCGCCTTTTCCGACCAGCGCCGAAACTCCTCCCAGTCCATGACGGCCTCCGTTCCACCGAAACGAGGCGGACCTTAGACCGGTTTTGGGAGATGGTCGAGTATCAGAAAAGCGCGATCGCTGGCCACCGCCGAGATCGGCTCTCTCTAAAATAACGGAATGTTGAAGCAGACTGTCTACCTGGCAGAGCCGGATGCGACTATGTAGGAAAACCTGTCGTTCAAATTCCAGTTATTGGAGTGCCGCATGCCCACCTCCGTTTCATCCGTGAAAACCGATCATGCCAGCCGCTACCTGCAGCAGCTCTGCAAGCATTGGAGCCACAAATTCACCATTGAATTCAACGAGACCGCCGGCACGGTTCCCTTCAACCCCGAGACCTCGCTTGAATTGGCGGCGGATGCCTCCTCACTGCTGATGACCCTGCATGTCGAAAATCCGCAGGACCTCGACCGCATGCAGAACGTCGTGGCCGATCACCTCAAGCGCTTCGCCTTCCGCGAAGAGCTCGACGTGGTCTGGACGGCGGATACGAGCAAGGTATAGGTTTCACGCGTATCCCCCAGGGCTTGTCGTCGACCCTCCCCACAGCTCAGCGACAGCCTCCTTCAGATGAAAGACCCTTTATGACGTCCAGCAACAACCGCGAATCGCAATATCCGATCGACAAGCTCTTCCTCGACCGTTGGTCGCCGCGCGCCTATTCCAACGAAACCATGCCGGAAGCCGACCTGTTGACCATTCTGGAAGCCGCCCATTGGGCGCCGTCCGCGTCGAATCTACAGCCCTGGCGCTTCGTCTACGCACTGCGCGGCTCGGAGAACTGGGACAAGTTCTTGAGCCTGCTGATCGAATTCAACCAGGGTTGGGCGAAGTCGGCCTCCGCCTTGCTTTTCGTCGTCTCGCGCACGCATAGCGGCGAGCTTGGTTCGGCCGAACAGAAGCCCAGCTACAGCCACTCCTTCGATGCCGGCACGGCCTGGGGTTTCCTGGCGCTGCAAGCGCACCTGGCCGGTTACGCAGCCCATGGCATGGGCGGTTTCCATGTCGAGAAATCCTATGAAGTTCTCGGTATTCCCGAAGGCTTCCGCGTCGAGACGGCGGTTGCAATCGGCAAGATCGGCGACAAGAACCAGCTTCCGGAAAAGCTCCGGGAACGCGAAACCCCGAACGACCGCAAGCCGCTTTCCGAAGTTGCTTTCAACGGTATTTTCATCGCCAAGTAATTGATCTCGAAATGAAAAGGCCCGCCTGAAAACCAGGTGGGCCTTTTTCTTTCGTCGGTATTGCGACGATCAGATATCGAGGTTTGCGACGTTCAGCGCATTGTCCTGGATGAATTCGCGCCGCGGCTCAACCTCGTCGCCCATGAGGCGCGCAAACAGGCCATCGGCATCGGTCGCGTCGGGAACCCTCACCTGCAGCAGCGAGCGTGCGTTCGGATCGAGCGTCGTTTCCCAGAGCTGTTCGGCATTCATCTCGCCGAGACCCTTGTAGCGCTGCATGGTGAGGCCCTTGCGGCCGGCGGCAAAGACGGTTTCCAATAGCATGCCCGGGCCGGAAATCTCAGTCTCGCCATCCCGGCGCGCGAGCTTCGGCGGCTGGTCATAGACGTCCTTAAGGCGCGAGCCGACCTGATCGATCAGACGCGCATCCTGTGAACCGATCAGCGCCATGTCGAGAACGACGACTTCCTTGACGCCGCGCACCATGCGCTCGAAACGCAGGCCGCCTTCGCCGGTCACGGCACCGGTCCAACCACGTTCGGTTTCCTCGGCAATAATATCAAGCCGTCTCGCGACATCCTTCACCAGACCTTCGGCACGCGCCGGGTCGCTGACGAGTTCGGCGTTGAGAGCGCCGGCGATTGCCGCCTGTTCGACGACAGCGCGATTGTAGCGCGAATGCAGGTTGCCGAGCAGCGTGCGCAGGCGCAGGGCATCGAAGATGAGTTCGCGCAGATCCTCGCCGGCGCGGACTTCACCGGTGCCGAGCTTCAGGCTGGCATCGTCCAGACCCTGGCCGATCAGATATTCCTCGAATGCTTTCTCATCCTTCACGTACTGCACCGACTTGCCGCGCGTCACCTTATAGAGCGGCGGCTGGGCGATGTAGAGATGGCCGCGCTCGATGAGGTCGGGCATCTGGCGGAAGAAGAAGGTGAGTAGCAGCGTGCGAATATGGGCGCCGTCGACGTCGGCGTCCGTCATGATGATGATCTTGTGATAGCGCAGCTTGTCGGCGTTGAACTCGTCCTTGCCGATACCGGTGCCGAGCGCCGTGATCAGCGTGCCGATTTCCTGGCTCGACAGCATCTTGTCAAAACGGGCGCGCTCGACATTGAGGATCTTGCCGCGCAGCGGCAGGATCGCCTGGTTTTCGCGCGAGCGGCCCTGTTTGGCCGAACCGCCTGCCGAGTCGCCCTCGACGAGGAAGACTTCGGACTTGGCCGGATCGCGTTCGGAGCAATCAGCGAGCTTGCCGGGCAGCGAGGCGATATCGAGGGCGCCCTTGCGCCGCGTCAGTTCACGCGCCTTGCGGGCGGCTTCGCGGGCAGCGGCGGCTTCGACAACCTTGCCGACCAGCACCTTCGCATCGGCCGGATGTTCTTCCAGCCAGGTGCCGAGCGCTTCGTTGACGAGACTTTCGACCACAGGGCGTACTTCGGAGGAAACCAGCTTATCCTTGGTCTGCGAGGAGAATTTCGGGTCCGGCACCTTCACCGACAGCACCGCCGTCAGACCTTCGCGGCAGTCATCACCCGTCAGCGTCACCTTTTCCCTTTTGGTGATGCCCGATGATTCGCCGTAGGAGGTGATCTGGCGCGTCAGCGCGCCACGGAAGCCGGCCATATGCGTGCCGCCGTCGCGCTGCGGGATGTTGTTGGTGAAGCAAAGCACGTTTTCGTGGTAGCTGTCGTTCCACCACATCGCCACTTCGACGGTGATGCCGTCCTTTTCGCTGCGAATGGCGACCGGCTTGTCGACCAGCGGCTTCTTGGCGCGGTCGAGATACCTGACGAAAGCCTCAAGACCGCCGTCGTAGAGCATCTCTTCCTGCCGGACGTCGGAATGGCGCTTGTCGGTGAGCAGAATGCGGACGCCGGAGTTCAGGAACGCGAGCTCGCGCAGGCGATGCTCCAGCGTGCTATAGTCGAATTCCGTCATGGTGAAGGTTTCCGAGCTCGGCATGAAGCTGACTTCGGTACCGGTCTCACTACCGGCATCGCCGGTCACCTTCAACGGCGCGTCGGCGACGCCGTGTGTAAAGCTCATTTCGTTGATCCTGCCCTGACGGCGGATCTTCAGCTTCAGCCAGACGGACAGCGCGTTGACGACGGAAACGCCGACGCCGTGCAGACCGCCGGAGACCTTGTAGGAATTCTGGTCGAATTTACCGCCGGCATGCAGCTGGGTCATGATGACTTCAGCCGCCGAGATGCCTTCGCCGGTATGGATATCCGTCGGGATGCCGCGACCGTTGTCGGTGACCGTCACCGAACCATCCGGATTGAGCGTGACGGTGACGAGATCGGCATAACCCCCGAGCGCCTCGTCGATGGCGTTGTCGACGACTTCGTAAACCATGTGATGCAGACCGGAACCGTCATCCGTGTCGCCGATGTACATGCCGGGACGTTTGCGCACGGCGTCAAGACCCTTCAGGACCTTGATGCTGTCTGCGCCATACTCGGCATTGCCGTCGTTTTCGGTTACGGATATGTCGGTCATTTATTGAAGTCTTTCCAGTGTTTTAGAGAACACCGCCGATCGCTACCGAATCAGCAGTTTTTCTTTCCCTGAATATAGGATGTTTCGTCCGCAACTTCCAAACGGAAGGCCCCTATATGGGGTATAAAACAGGGGATTAAGGCGGTTTTCAGCCCCTTTTTCCGGCATTTTCCAGAACCAGGGACAGTTCCCCGATCGTGGTCGCATCGAGATTGCGAATCCGTCCCGCCAAGCGGTTGACAAACGCCGTATATTCCGGCGCCAGACCCGAGGTATCGACCACGACGCGCGGGTCGGAGAAGCGCGCCAGAAGGAACAATTCCTCGGCTTCATCCCAGATAATGTTGAAATATCCGGCGATGCGCTGCAGCAGATCGAAGGTCGGCGTACCGCGCTTTCCATGCTCCAGGGCGGATAAATAAGCCGGCGTAACATTCAGTGCTGCCGCCATGTCCTTCTGCGAGACACCCTTGCGCGCCCTGAGTTTCCGGACCGCTTCGCCGAAAGGAGTCACGGCCTGTCCCCCTTCGGCCGCGACAGCCGGATATAGAGGGCGCCGTCGCCGCCATGGTGCTGCGCCGCCGTCTCGTAGGAAGAAATCAGGAAGCGGAATTCCGGCTTGGAGAACCACAGCGGCACGGCCCGCTTCAAGGCGCCGTCGCTGCCCATGGAGCTGCCCTTGCCGGTGATGACGAGCACATGGCGAAGGCCGCGCTCATGCGCCCGGAACAGGAAATCCAGAAGCATCACATGCGCCTCGCTCTGGATCAGCCCGTGAAGGTCGATCCGCGCCTCCAGCGCCAGCCGGCCCTTGGCGATCTTGCGCTTGACCGGCCGCTCCAATGGATGATGCGTGCCGGACGGCTGCTTTGCTGGCAATGGCGGAGTTTGCGGATCCGCGGCTGTCGGAGTAACCCTCGCCTTTTCGGCGCGCGCGGTCTCTTCCGCCCTTGCCTCTGCCGCCAGAATGTCGTCGAAAGCCTCCATGTCGGCCTGGCGCCCGGGCATGGGCCGGGTGCTTTTCGCCACCTTGCCCCAGAGGATACGCTCATCCGTGCTGAGCTTTCGTTCTTTGCTTTTGCCTTCTGGGCTTCTGCGTTCTGGGGCCATCAGCCAAACCTCTGAGCTGCCGCCTTCGGAACCAATATATAAAAATCCGCGTCGTTGCGCACGGTACCGGCAAGCTCCCCGGCATCGTAGCCGGAACCGGTGAAGATATCGCCACGCGCCGGGCCGACGATCGCCGAACCGGTATCGAGCGCGAGCATCAGCCGCGCGAGGGGCTGGCCATCGTCGAGATGGGTCAGGCTCTCCGACTGGATGAAGAAGGGAAAGCCGAAGGTATGGATCAGCCGGTCGACCGCCAGCGAACGGCCGGCAACCAGCGGCACCTTCGCCGCTGCGATCGGCCCGAGCGCGGGATCGCTGACATCGGCCTCACGGAAAAAGATATAGGACCGGTTATGCCACAGGACCTCGTCGACTTCCTGCGGATGAGCGTAGAGCCAGTCGCGGATCGTCTGCATGGAGATCGTGGCACGGTCGAGCAGGCCACGCTCGATGAGCAGACGGCCAACGGCTGAGAAAGGGTGACCGGCCTTGGCGGCATAGGTGATACGGCCCATGCGCCCATCGGGATAGCGCAGCCGTGCAGCGCCCTGCACATGCACGAAGAAGACATCGACCTTGGACTTCGCCCAGGCGATCTCCAGACCCCTGCCCTCCAGATAACCGCGATCGATCTCACCCCGGTCGGGATAGGCGGAGATTGCCCCATCCTTCAATCTGCCGAACATGTAGGACGGATCCAGATCCGCCGGCCTGTTGGCGTCGTCGAGATCGATCAGATCATCCGGCCGGCGATAGAAGGGATAGCAATAGGTCTCGTCCCGCGTCGCGGAAACAATAATTTCCGGCTCGAAAAAGGCGGTGACGAAACCTCGGCCGCCATCGCTACGACGGATAAAAAATGGCTGGCATCGCTCCTCGAAAAAGGCACGCGCCTCGGCCGCATCACGCGGCTCGTAGCCTTCGGCATCGTCGAGAAGGGTCAGAAGATCATCGGCAGTCAGGCCGGCGGCACCGGTGCGATAGGGCTTTACGTCGCGGACATGGGTCCGACAGTCCCGCATGGCACGAAAAAGGCTGGAGGGATCATCATCCCCCCAGCCCTTCAGATCGGCGAAGGTTGCCGGCTCCAGCCTAAAATCCTTCGATGCGGTCGTCATTGTTCGGATTCGGTCGCCACGAGTTTCCAGTTGGGGTCGCGCGAGCGGCTGTCGCGGGCAAAGGTCCAGACATCGCTGATCTCCGCCACAGACTCGGCATCGCCATCGATCAGCGTACCGGCCTTGTCGTAAGTCGCCGAAATCATCTGGCTGACGATGCGCATCGTCACCAGAGCTTCCGTATCCTTCATCTCGGCGCTGACGATGTCGGCCTTGTCGATGCCGACGAAGGTGGACTTCACCTTTTCGCCCTTGGCCTCACGATCGGTGATGGCGGCATCGAAGCCTTCATAGACCTCGCGCGACAGCAGGCCCTTCAGCGCGTTACGGTCGCCATCGGCAAACGCCATGACGATCATCTCGTAAGCCATACGGGCGCCGTTGACGAATTCCTTCGGGTTGAAGCTCGGATCGGCCTTGTTCAATTCGCGCAGCGAATCATTGAGCGGCGTGCCGGCTGCCGTGAAGGCGTCGATGGCGGCGAAGCGGTCCTCATCCTCGGTCGCATCGCGGCGCGGCAAGGTCACCACCTTGCCGGCATCCGGCACAGTCGGGCCGGTAGCCTGATCGGGCGAACCATAGAGATCGCGCGGCGGCTTCTCATTCCCCGTGCGGCGGCCAAGGACGCTGCGCAGCTGAAAGAAAATCAGCACCGCCGCCACCAGGAAAAAGATCGTCACAAAGTCGTTTGCACCCATCTCGTGTCGGAACCACCATTAAAATTAAGAGTTTCATTCCCCATATAGTCCGCATCCATCTATCATTCAAATAGCGGACCGGTATCTTTATTATATGCGATGGACTAACGCTTTAGCATGATCCCCTAAAGTGTGACGCGGTTTTCGAGCCAAATCATGCTAAGTCAGAGATACGCCCGCTTTCCAGGACACCCTAACATGCGCCTATCCCTTGTTCCCATCTTCGTCTTTTTGATGCCTCTTGCCGAAATCGCCGGATTTATCGTCGTCGGCAAAATGCTTGGCGTCTGGGCGACATTGGCGCTGGTTATCCTGAGCGCACTTCTGGGCGCTGCCCTTCTTAGAATCCAGGGTATCGGCATCCTGCAGCGCATTTCGGCCGAAAGCCGCAATGGCGGCGATCCTGGCCGCGAGATGGTGCATGGCGCCATGATCGTCGTTGCCGCCTTTCTGTTGATGCTCCCGGGCTTCATTTCCGATATTATCGGCTTGCTGCTCTTCATTCCCGCCGTGCGCGAACTCGCATGGACGGTCCTGCGCAAACGTATCGTCGTTCTCGGCAGCACGCGCCCGTTCAGGCGCGGAACCGGACAAGGCCCCGGCTCGAATGCGGGTCCCGGCCCTCAGCCCCGGCCGTCGACGCCTGGCCAGGTCGTCGATCTGGACGAGACCGATTTTCATCGCGAGCCCAATCGCAACTCGCCCTGGTCGGACCGCAAGCGCCTTGAAGAGTAAGGCAAAGGGGCCGGGAATCGCCTGGGCCTTGAGGGTTGTAAGCCCTTATTCGAAATGCTAGATGGCGACACCCATTGACGTCAGAGGAAACCCCATGGCCAACGAAAACAGCAACGGCGCAGCCAGCCCGAGCCTTACCATCCTTGCTCAATACACCAAGGATCTTTCCTTCGAAAATCCAGGTGCGCCGCGCTCGCTGCAGGCCCGGGAAAACGCTCCCGATATCAACATCAATGTCAACGTCAACGCCAATCCGCTGTCGGATTCCGATTTCGACGTCGTGCTGACGCTGAATGCCGAAGCCAAGGATGGCGATCGGGTGCTCTTTCATACCGAGCTGGTCTATGGCGGCGTCTTCCGCGTTACCGGCTTCCCGCAGGAGCATATGCTGCCGCTGCTCTTCATCGAGTGCCCGCGCCTGCTGTTCCCCTTCGCCCGTCAGATCATCGCCGACATCACCCGCAATGGCGGCTTCCCGCCGCTGATGATCGACCCGATCGATTTCGCGCAGATGTTCACGCAGCGCATGGCCGAAGAACAGGCCCGTGGCCAGGTTTCCGCGGTTCCGAACTAAGCGTTCGGGCCATTCCATCGCTGGAAATGAAAATGCCCGGATCAATGTCCGGGCATTTTTTATTGTCGGCAATCCGTTAATTCGAGGCGCGGTATTTCGACCAGATGCCCTTTTCGCCAAGCTTGGCGACCAGGGCGGCGTGAGCGGCCTCTTCGGTCTCGCTCACCCTGCCCGGCAAGGGCCGGGGCCGCGCCAGAATATCCGCGACGACCTCTTCAACTTCATCATTCCGGCGCGAGCGCGCGGACTGGCCGTTGCTGCTGCCGAGGCCAAGCGCCGTCTGTCGGCCGCCGATCATTTCGATATAGACTTCAGCCAGCAATTCGGAGTCGAGAAGCGCGCCGTGGCGGGTACGGTGGGAATTGTCGATGCCGTAGCGACGGCAGAGCGCATCGAGCGAGTTCGGCCCCATCGGATGTTTGCGCCGCGCCATGGCCAACGTATCGATGACCATGTCGGGCAGGATCGGTGGCCGGCCGAGCCGGTTAAATTCAGCGTTGACGAAACCCATGTCGAAGGTGGCGTTGTGCGCGATCCACTTCGCTCCCTCGAAAAAGGCCAGGATCTCGTCGGCGACATCGGCAAAGGGTGGCTTGTCCTTCAAGGACTCGTCGGTGATGCCGTGCACGGCCAGCGCATCCGGATGAACCTTGCGGTCGCCGGGATTGATATAAAGATGCAGGGTCTTGCCGGTCGGAAAGTGATTGAAGAGTTCGATGCCGCCGATTTCGATGATGCGGTCTGCCCTGTTATCGAGCCCGGTGGTTTCCGTATCGAAGATGATCTCGCGCATGTCAGGGCTCTCCGCCTGTGGGTCCGCCGTCCGCCGATTGGCGCCGGAGGTCCGCTATGATGTCTCTTATCTGCTCCCGCGTCGTGTCGATGCTGTGGCTGGTATCGATGATGTAATCGGCCCGAGCCCGCTTCTCCGCATCCGGCGTCTGGCGGGAGAGAATCATATTGAATCTTTCCTCCGTCATGCCCGGCCGGGCAAGCACTCTTTCTCTTTGAAGCTGTGGATCGCAGCTGACGACGACGATCCTATCGACCCTTTTGTCCGCGCCTGTCTCGAACAGAAGCGGAATATCCAGCACGACGATATCGGCGCCGGCAGTGCGCTGCTGATCCAGAAATATCCGCTCGCGCTCACGCACCAGCGGATGAACGATCGCTTCCAGACGCTTGAAACCGGAGGGATCGAGCCCCAATTGCCGGCCAAGCTCCTGCCGGTCGACGGTTCCGTTCTTCGTCGTCCCTGGAAAAGCGGCCTCGATCAAAGGAACCGCTTCTCCGTTATCGCTATAAAGATCATGCACCACCGCATCGGCATCGTTGACAGTGATACCGGCCTCGGCAAACAGCTTGCCCGAGGTCGATTTTCCCATGCCGATCGAACCGGTGAGGCCAACGCGTATCATCAGTGCTTATCCATATCGACGATAATCAGAGCGCGCAGCACTTCGTCGACCACGGGGCGCTTGCCGAACCATTTTTCAAAACCCGGCACCGCCTGATGCAGCAGCATGCCGAGGCCGTCGACAGTCGCGAAGCCCTGTTCTTCCGCCTGGGCCAGCAGCGGGGTTTTCAACGGCACATAGACGATGTCGGTAACCACGGCATTTTCAGCGAGCGGCGAAAAATCGATTGTCGGGGCAACTTCGTTTTCCATGCCGAGCGAGGTCGTGTTGACGAAAAGACCGGCGCCTCGCATCACCTCGCCCAGCGCTGCCATCGGATGGGCATGGACATGCGCGCCAAAACGATCGGACAGTTCTTGTGCCCGCTCGACGGTGCGGTTGACCACATGGATCTCGTTGACGCCACGGTCGCGTACCGCCTGGATGACGGCACGGCTGGCACCGCCGGCACCGAGGATCACCGCCCGGTCAGTCCGATCCCAGCCCGGATGACGCTCGTCGAGATTGGCCGCAAAACCACGGCCATCCGTGTTGGTCGCGTGCAGCAGCCCCTCTTCAAGCCAGAGCGTGTTCGATGCGCCAAGTTCCTCGGACAATTCATCCGGCCGATCCGCCAGCTTGAAGGCGATCTCCTTGTGCGGGATCGTCACATTGCCGCCGACGAAGCCACTGGATCGATCTTCCAAGGCTGCGATGAAAGCCGGAAAATCATCCGGCCTCACTTCGACAGCGCGATAGCTGCCACCAAGATCAAGCGTGCGCAACCAATGGCCGTGGATCAGCGGGGAGCGCGAATGCTTGACCGGATAGCCGGTGACGAAGGCGTTCGGCCCATGTGTTTCACGTGAATCACCCATCGATGGCTCCCAATTCGCGAAGTTTTTTCAGGAGTGGCAGCATCGGTAATCCCAGAATAGTGAAATAATCACCGTCGATTTTGGAGAAGAGCTGGATCCCCTCGCCCTCGAGCTGATAGGCGCCGACGCTCGAAAATGCCTTGTCGCCGACGCGGGTCAGATGACGATGGATGAAGTCGGCCGAGAGATCACGCACCGTCAATTCGGCGTGGGACACATGCTCCCAGATGATATCGCCGTTCAGCGCCAGCGCGATGCCGCTGTTCAGGCGGTGGGTCTTGCCGGACAGGCTCTGCAGATGGCTCTCCGCCTCTGCCATCGTCTTCGGCTTGTGGAAGACCTGGCTGCCGAGCGACATGGTCTGATCCGAGCCGATGACAAGCGATCCCGGAAAACGGTCGCTTACCTCTTTCGCCTTGGCCTTGGCCAGCACCAGCGCCACGGCGTCGGGCCTAGCGCCATCCCGCTCCAAAGGCGCCTCGATTGTACGCTCGTCGATATCAGCCGCGATCGCCTGGAAATGCAGGCCGGCATTTTCCATCAGCATCCGCCGGAACGGACTGGAAGAGGCGAGGATGAGCGGCATTGTCATGATCGGACGAACCCTGGAAATAGAATGCTATTCAGCGCTTAGCGCAGCTTCGGTCGCAGGGCAACAATGGCGGCCGCCGTCTCTTCTATCGAGCGGCGCGTGACATCAATGATCGGCCAGTTATGCCGGGCGCAGAGCGACCTGGCATATTTCAGCTCTTCGGAGATGGTGGCGCGATCGGTGTAGCCGCCTCGATCGAAGCCGGTGGTCGCCCCGAGAATGCGGTTTTCGCGCACTTGCGATATCCGGTCGGTGGTTGCCACCAGCCCGACGATCAGCGGCCTGGTGGCCTGGATGAGGCTTTCGGGCAAAGGCACGCCGGCGATGATCGGGATGTTGGCGGTCTTGATCCCCCTGTTAGCCAGATAGATGCTGGTCGGGGTCTTTGATGTCCGGCTAATGCCGATAATCACGACATCGGCGTCATTATAGTCATCCTGCATCTGCCCGTCATCGTGATCCATGGTGAAGTTCAGGGCTTCGATGCGGGCGAAATAATCGGCGTTCATGACATGCTGGGCGCCGACTCGGCGGCGCGAGGCCGTGCCGAGATAGGTCTGGAAGACGTTCATTACCGGTTCAAGCACATTGACACAGGGTACGCCCATCTCCCGGCAGCGCTCGTCGATGAAATCGGCAAGCTCGCGATCGACGATCGTATAGAGGACAATGCCGGGACTGTGGTCGATGGCTTCGAGAACCGGCAGCAGCTGCTTACGATTCCGAATCAGTGGGTAGACATGCTCAATCGGCTGGCTGGCATGGAATTGAACGGATGCAGCACGCCCGGCGGAGATCAGAGTCTCGCCGGTTGAGTCAGAAATCAGATGAAGATGAAAGAAGCTTGTCCGGTTTTCCACGCTACTTTCCATCACCTGTTGATATCTTGGGAGAGAAGAGAGGTACGGGAACCGCCCCGTCGGGGGCAAGTGGAAAACCTCCGACTTTTCCACATTTCGGTTTTTCGGGAGGGCTTTCATCCGGGCTTGTGGGTAATGTGGATAATCTATTTTAGGCATCAGGTTTGCCCAGTTTATCCCCAGACAGGATCGAAACGGAATCTGCGCCAAGCACTTAGAAAGATTGATCTAACGTTTTTCTTTTCCACATATCCCGAACGGAGACCGATCTTTTTGCAAAGCCGCCGGTGGATGCGCGACAAATTGGATCAGCCGTGGATAGATTTTAATCCTTGATAGTCACAGACTCTAAGAAATAGAAACCTAAGATATATCTTTGTTTTTATATGGGATGATGACTGTGAACAGTGCGAGCCGGAAGATTTTAAGGGTACTCAGCGGGGAAACGCTGACCCCTCCCCCCATCTGGCTGATGCGTCAGGCGGGACGCTATCTCCCGGAATATCGTGAAACCAGAGCGAAGGCTGGAAGCTTTCTAGATCTCTGTTACAGCCCGGAGCATGCGGTCGAAGTGACGATGCAGCCGATCCGGCGTTATGGCTTTGATGCAGCCATCATGTTTTCGGATATCCTGGTGATCCCTGACGGGCTGAACCGCAATGTCCGTTACACCGAGGGGCATGGCCCCCAAATGGATCCGATCGATGAGGCGGGCATTTTCGCATTGAAAGCGGAAGGTGTGGTTGAATATCTCGCTCCGGTCATGGAAACCCTGCGGCGGCTGCGCGCAGAGCTGCCGGATGAGACGACACTTCTCGGTTTCTGCGGGGCACCCTGGACGGTCGCGACCTACATGATTGCTGGCCACGGCACGCCGGACCAGGCCCCTGCCCGACTTTTTGCCTATCGTCATCCGAAGGCATTCGAACATCTGCTGATGCTGCTTGCCGATATCTCGGCCGCCTATCTCGTGGCGCAGATCGATGCCGGCGCCGATGCGGTGCAGATTTTCGATTCCTGGGCGGGCGTGCTCGGCGAAAGGGAATTCGAAGCCTTCGCCGTCAAGCCGGTGGCAAGGATCATCGCTTCGGTGAAGGCGCAGCGGCCGGAGGCGCGGATCATCGCTTTCGCCAAGGGTGCCGGTTATCAGCTGAAGACCTATCGGCAGAAGACGAGTGCAGATGCGATCGGTCTCGACTGGTCCGTGCCGCTCGCCTTTGCCAAGGAATTGCAGCGCGAAGGACCGGTGCAGGGTAATCTCGATCCGATGCGTGTCGTTGCCGGAGGCAAGGCGCTGGAGGATGGCATTGACGAAATCCTGGAGCAACTGGGTCAAGGTCCGCTGATTTTCAATCTCGGCCACGGCATTACGCCGCAAGCCGATCCGGCCAATGTCACGGCACTGGTGGAGCGCGTGCGAGGATGGAAGGGCTGAGGCCATGAGCGAGCAACCGACGGAAAAGCAGACGGATGCTTCGGCTGGCGCCCGCGCCAGCCGACGGTCCTATTTCATGATCCTGCTGTTCGTGGCGCTGGCGATCGGCCTGTTCGCCTGGCATCCTGCCGACCTCTACCTCTGGGTCAAGGCGCTGCATATCATCTCGGTGATCTCATGGATGGCGGGGTTGCTCTATTTGCCGAGGCTGTTCGTCTATCACACCGATGCCGAGCCCGGTTCGCAGCAATCCGAAACCTTCAAGGTGATGGAGCGCAGGCTTCTGAAGGGCATCATGACGCCGGCGATGATGCTGACCTGGATCTTCGGGCTCTATCTCGCCTGGTCGGTCTATGATTTTCAAGGCGGATGGCTGCATGCCAAGATCGGGCTTGTGGTGCTGCTGACGGGCGTTCACATGTATCTCAGCCGTTCGGTACGGGCCTTTGCCCGCGATGATAACCGCTATTCGGCCCGTCATTGGCGGCTCGTCAACGAAGGCCCGACGTTGTTGATGATTGTGATCGTCATTCTGGCGGTGGTGAAGCCGTTCGCATGAAACTGATAGGATCGGGCGTTGAAGTTAAATTTTCTTCATTTCGCCGGCCCCCCTTGCGGGGCGCTGACTGAATCGCTATTTTCCCGCCATCTCTTCTTCGTGGCATGTATCAGTTCTATCGCCCGCGACATCCCCCATCGCGGCTCTGAATACGACCAACATTGCCTTTCCCCTTCTAAAATAGAGTAATTCCCTTCATGGCTGAAATGAAGCTTCAAGAACTTAAGAACAAATCCCCGACCGATCTTCTGGCTTTTGCTGAATCGCTCGAGGTCGAAAACGCCAGCACGATGCGCAAACAGGAACTGATGTTTGCGATCCTGAAGGAACTCGCCAGCCAGGATGTTGAAATTATCGGTGAAGGCGTTGTCGAGGTTTTGCAGGATGGCTTCGGTTTCCTGCGTTCCGCCAATGCCAACTATCTTCCGGGTCCGGACGATATCTATATTTCGCCGTCGCAGATCCGCCGCTTCTCGCTGAAGACAGGCGATACTGTCGAGGGACCGATCCGTGGACCGAAGGAAGGCGAGCGCTATTTCGCGCTGCTGAAGGTCAACACAATCAATTTCGACGATCCAGAAAAGATCCGTCACAAGGTCCACTTCGACAATCTGACGCCGCTCTATCCGAACGAGCGCTTCCGTATGGAGCTCGACGTTCCCACCACCAAGGATTTGTCGTCGCGCGTCATCGATCTCGTCGCGCCGCTCGGCAAGGGCCAGCGCGGATTGATCGTGGCGCCGCCGCGCACCGGTAAGACCGTCCTGCTGCAGAACATCGCTCATTCGATCACTGCTAACCATCCTGATTGCTATCTGATCGTTCTTCTGATCGACGAACGTCCCGAAGAAGTGACCGATATGCAGCGCTCGGTGCGCGGCGAAGTCGTCTCCTCGACCTTCGACGAACCGGCTGTGCGCCACGTTCAGGTCGCCGAGATGGTCATCGAGAAGGCCAAGCGCCTTGTCGAACACGGACGCGACGTTGTCATCCTGCTCGATTCGATCACGCGCCTTGGTCGTGCCTACAACACCGTCGTTCCCTCGTCTGGCAAGGTCCTGACGGGCGGCGTCGACGCCAACGCGTTGCAGCGCCCGAAGCGCTTCTTCGGCGCGGCCCGTAATATCGAAGAAGGCGGTTCGCTGACGATCATTGCCACCGCGCTGATCGATACCGGCAGCCGTATGGACGAAGTCATCTTCGAAGAATTCAAGGGCACCGGTAACTCGGAAATCGTCCTGGACCGCAAGGTCGCCGATAAGCGTATCTTCCCGGCGATGGACATCCTCAAGTCCGGCACGCGTAAGGAAGACCTGCTGGTGCCGCGCCAGGATCTGCAGAAGATCTTCGTCCTGCGCCGTATCCTCGCGCCGATGGGCACGACCGACGCGATCGAATTCCTGATCGACAAGCTGAAGCAGACGAAGAACAATCCGGATTTCTTCGACTCGATGAACACCTAATCTTGAATCGGATTGGCCGTCACTTATGGGTGACGGAGGCTGAGATAATACGGATCGGGTCGCGCTTGCGGCCCGATTTCGTTTATAATCTTCGGAGCATGCACTGAGATCGAGTTGGTGTTGGTAGTTTTGCTCGCGCAACGAATGCTTCGGCTACGGGATATTCTTTGCTTTCGTGATCCATATATCGTGGAACATCAAACGGCTTTGAGTTAGCCCGACGGAAGCCTGATCAGATTGGATGATAGTTAGAAATCGACCCTTTGCTGATAAGGCCAGGAATCGATTCGGATGCGGATCAATTGGATGAATGCAATCGGCGATACGATCTTTGCGCTTTCTAGCGGTGCTCTTCCGGCCGGTGTCGCGGTGGTGCGGATTAGCGGTCCGGAAGCGCTTGCCGCAGTAGCAGCGCTGGCCGGTACTTTACCGAAGCCGCGACAGGCGACTTTGAAAACGATTCGGACTCGTAACGGTTTAACGATCGACCAGGGACTGGTTTTGGTTTTCCCGGCGCCGGCCTCGTTTACAGGCGAAGACTGTGCGGAAATCCAGGTTCACGGTGGCAAAGCCGTTGTTGCCGCTCTTCTGGACGAACTATCCAATATCGAGGGTTGCCGCCTGGCCGAGCATGGCGAATTCTCGCGCCGAGCCATGGAAAACGGCAAGATGGATCTTGTCGAGGTTGAAGGTCTCGCCGATCTCATCGCCGCCGAGACGGAAATGCAGCGCCGTTTGGCGGTAGAGCACGCCGCCGGTGGTCTCTCCAAGCTGTACGAAGGATGGGCCGATCGCCTGACGCGGGCTCGTGCTCTGATCGAGGCGGAGCTGGACTTCGCTGATGAGGACGATGTGCCAGGTTCTGTGTCCGATATGGTTTGGGACGATATGGCGAAGCTGCGCGCGGAACTCTCAGCGCATCTCGCCGGCGCCGGCTTCGGCGAGATCGTGCGAGACGGTTTGAAAGTCGTTATTGCCGGCGCACCCAACGCCGGCAAATCCAGCCTAATGAATGCGTTGGCGCGTCGCGAAGTGGCGATCGTCACCGATATCGCCGGCACGACGCGCGATGTTCTGCATGTCGATCTCAATATCGAGGGCTATGCTGTTCGGCTCTACGATACCGCCGGATTGCGGGAAACCGAGGAAGTTATCGAACGCGAAGGGATCAAGCGTGCATTAAGAACGGCGGCGGAAGCCGATGTCATACTCTCCCTCGCCGAGATCGGCACTGAGGCGCAGACCGATTTTCTTGGTTTTGGCGGCCGGATTTTTCGTATCGGAACCAAAGCGGATATTCATCAGGCGGCGGGAAAGGGATATGATCTGTGCATTTCCTCGAGCACCGGTGCTGGTCTGGCGGAACTGCATCAGCTATTGGTCGAAGATCTCCAAGAGCGCTCTGCTTCTCTATCATTGGCGCTGCCAAGTCGCTTGCGGCATCGGACATTGTTGGCCGAAAGCTTGGAGGCTTTGACCCGAGCGGTCAATGCCATCTCTGCAGGATTGGATATACGTGCGGAAGATCTTCGCCAGGCCGGGCATAGTCTCGGTCGGATCACCGGAAGGGTCGATGTCGAGGATCTTCTCGATGTGATCTTCTCGGAATTCTGCATCGGCAAATGATTCACGTGAAACACGACTCATGAGATAGGTCGTTCAAAACGTTTCACGTGAAACCTTCTTGACTCCTGAAATTGGTGTGCCAAACAGACGGCACCACTGAGGGCTAGGCAATGCTCGAGACTATATATGATGTGATCGTCGTTGGCGGCGGACATGCGGGCAGTGAAGCTGCGGCCGCAGCCGCGCGGCTGGGCGCGAGGACGGCGCTGGTCACCCACAAGCGCGATACGATCGGCGTGATGTCCTGTAATCCGGCGATCGGCGGCCTCGGCAAGGGTCACCTTGTTCGGGAAATCGACGCACTCGATGGCTTGATGGGCCGCGTGGCGGACGCTGGTGGCATTCAGTTCCGAATGCTGAACCGGAAAAAAGGCCCGGCGGTTCGTGGTCCGCGCACGCAGGCCGACCGCAAGCTTTATCGTCTCGCCATGCAGGCCGAGATCGGCGCGATTGAAAATCTCGACATTATTGAGGGCGATGCCTTTGATCTGACCATCAGCGACGGCCGCGTCTCCGCTGTGGTTCTGAAGGATGGCTGGACTATTCGCTGCGGCGCCGTTGTTCTGACGACGGGCACCTTTCTGCGCGGTCTGATCCATATTGGCGACAGGAAAATTCCTGCTGGCCGCGTCGGCGAAGAACCCTCCGTGGGTCTGTCGGGGACACTGGCGCGCTATGGGCTTGCGCTGGCTCGTCTGAAAACCGGAACACCCGCGCGCCTTGATGGATCGACGATCGACTGGAATGCGGTTGGACGCCAGGGCGCCGACGATGAACCGGTGCCCTTCTCTTTCATGACCGATCGTATCGTGAATCCGCAGATCGAATGCGGCGTGACGCGGACGACGCCGGCGACGCATAAGATCATCGCCGATAATCTCATGCGTTCGGCGATGTATTCCGGGCAGATCGAGGGTGTTGGACCGCGCTACTGTCCGTCGATAGAAGACAAGATCGTCAAGTTCGGCGAGCGTGACGGCCATCAGATCTTTCTCGAGCCGGAAGGGCTTGACGATACGACGGTCTATCCCAACGGCATATCGACCTCCCTCCCCGAGGACGTCCAGGATGCCTTTATCAGGACCATTCCGGGTCTGGAACGAGTTCGTATCCTGCAATGCGGTTATGCTATCGAATATGATCACGTCGATCCGCGCGAATTGAAACCGTCGCTGGAAGTGATGAAGATCCCCGGTCTTTTCCTGGCAGGGCAGATCAATGGTACCACCGGCTATGAAGAAGCAGGCGCGCAAGGGCTAATTGCCGGTCTCAACGCAGCGCGATTGGCTGCGGGCGGCGACGCGATCCAGCTTAGCCGAACCGAATCCTATATCGGTGTGATGATTGACGATCTCACTTCGCGTGGGGTCGCCGAGCCTTATAGGATGTTCACCTCGCGCGCGGAATATCGGTTGTCTCTTCGCGCCGATAATGCCGATGTTCGCTTGACGCCGCTTGGCTTGACCATTGGCTGTGTCGGCAATGCCCGAGCTGCACGGTTCGGCGATTACATGGAAAAACTTGAATGGGCGCGGGCTCAGTTAAAGGCATTGAGTGTCACGCCGAGCGAGGCCGAGAAGTCTGGGCTGCATCTGAATAAGGATGGCCAGCGCCGGACGGCCTATGATCTTCTGTCCTATCCGGAGCACTCGATCGACTCGCTGTCCAGTCTCTGGCCGGAATTGCGCTCAATTGATCGGCGGGTGGTCGAGGCGGTCGAAATCGAGGCGGCTTATGCGGTTTATATGGATCGCCAGACCTCGGATATCGTTCAGGTTCGGCGGGAGGAAGAGCGGCTTATCCCTCAGGATTTCGATTTCTCCGTTCTGTCAGGCCTGTCGAACGAGCTAAAGCAGAAGCTCGCCAAGGCGCGGCCGAAGAATATCGCTCAGGCGTCGCGGATCGATGGGATGACGCCTGCGGCGATATCACTGCTGCTCGCGCATCTGCGGAAGTTGACGATGGTGGAAGAGCGGAAGCTTGTTTCTTGATATCAAGGCATTGCAAGGTGTGAGAGTCCTGCCATGGAATTAAACGGTGTGCGTGTTTCACGTGAAACACAGGGGCGGCTGCAGCACTTTGCCGAGCTCTTTCAGAAGTGGGCGAAGACCATCAATCTGGTCGCTCCATCTACCATCGATGATCTTTGGCGCCGGCACATTGCCGATAGCGCGCAGATCTTTCAGCTTCATCCAGAGCCGGCGCACTGGGTGGATCTTGGAAGCGGCGGCGGTTTCCCAGGCATCATCACCGCGATTCTCTTGGCTGAGCAGAAGGACGGGCATGTCGATCTGGTGGAAAGCAACCAAAAAAAAGCAGCGTTTCTACGGGTTTGCCTTCGAGAATGCGAAGCGCGCGGTGCCGTTCATGCGGTGCGCATAGAGGAAGCGCCAAAGGTCATTGCCGATTGCGATGCAATCTCGGCGCGGGCGCTTGCCGAGCTGGATATGCTGCTGGATTACGCGGCGCCATGGGTCGAGCGCAATGAAAACCTGCGCTTGCTGCTGCATAAAGGCCGGGATTACGAGCGCGAGGTCCAGAAAGCCCGTGGTCGTTGGGAGTTCGATCTGGTAAAACACAATAGTGTTGTCGAGAGCGATTCCGTAATCTTGGAGTTAATGCGCCCTCGTCGTCGAATTTAACCATGATGGATATGCGGCAAATGATCGGCGAGCGAAACCGGATTATTACTATCGCAAACCAAAAGGGTGGTGTTGGCAAGACAACCACCGCGATCAATCTGGCCACGGCTCTGGCCGCTATTGGCGAGCGTGTCCTGATTGTCGATCTCGATCCGCAGGGAAATGCCAGCACGGGCCTCGGCATCGACCGTCGCGACCGAAAAGTGTCTTCCTACGATCTTCTGGTGGGTACGCATACGATCCTGGATACGGTCCAGGAGACGGCTGTGCCAAACCTTTTCATTGTCCCCTCGACGATGGATCTGCTTGGTATCGAAATGGAGATCGCACAGCAGCCTGATCGTGTTTTCCGGCTGCGTCGGGCTCTGAATGGAGCCGGTGCGACCGCCTTCTCTTATATTCTGGTGGATTGCCCGCCTTCGTTCAACCTGTTGACCATGAACGCCATGGCGGCGGCACATTCGGTGCTGGTGCCGCTGCAGTGCGAATTCTTTGCGCTGGAAGGCCTCAGCCAGCTTTTGGAAACGGTCGATCAGGTGCGCCGCACCGTCAATCCGTCCCTGGATATTCAGGGGATTGTGTTGACGATGTTCGATTCCCGTAACAATCTGGCGCAGCAGGTCGTCAATGACGTACGGACGCATTTGGGTGAAAAAGTCTACCATACGTTGATTCCGCGCAACGTCCGCGTGTCCGAGGCGCCTTCCTATGGCAAGCCGGCGATCCTTTACGATTTGAAATGCGCCGGCAGCCAGGCCTATCTGCAACTGGCGTCGGAAGTTATCCAGCGGGAGCGGCAGCGGAAGGCGGCCGCCTGATAGTGTGTTTGTTCTGGAGTGAGTATTGCGATGAATGATGATCTTTCGAAACGGCGCCTCGGGCGCGGTCTGGCGGCTCTTATCGGAGAGATGGATCAGCCGACGCCCGTGGAGGCCGGCAGGCCGGGCGTAAACCCGGATCGCATGGTGCCGATCGAATTCATCAGCCGCAATCCGAAGAATCCACGCCGCTATTTCGATGAAAGCGAGCTGCACGACCTCGCCAGCTCGATCCGCCAACACGGTATCGTGCAGCCGGTCGTCGTGCGTACGGTCTCTGCCGATCGCTATGAGATCATCGCGGGTGAAAGACGCTGGCGTGCGGCGCAACTGGCTGGTTTGATTGAGATTCCGGTCATTGTTCGCGATGTTGACGATAAGACGGCGCTGGAAATTGCCATCGTCGAAAACGTTCAGCGCGCCGACCTCAATCCGCTGGAAGAGGCGCTGGGCTACGAGCAGCTGATTGCCGAACACGGCTATACGCAGAACGATCTCGGCGAAATCATCGGCAAGAGCCGCAGCCATGTTGCAAACTCTCTGCGCCTGCTGAAACTGCCGGATACGGTTCGCGACATGCTCGCCGGTGGCAGCCTTTCGGCCGGTCATGCTCGCGCGCTGGTCTCGACCTCCGACCCCGCGACGCTTGCTCGCACGATCGTCTCCAAGGGCATGTCAGTGCGCGATGCCGAGCGGTTGGCGCAGAACGATATCAAGGCCCAGAACGATCCCCGGCCCGCTAGCTCCCGCAAGGATGACAAGGATTCGGATACGCTGGCGCTGGAACGCACCCTCTCCGACACGCTCGGGCTTGATGTCGCGATCAACCATCGCGGCAATGGCGGCCAGGTGAAGATTTCCTATAAGACCCTGGAACAGCTGGAAGAAATTTGCCGGTTGCTTGAGCGGCGCTGAGTTGTTTCCTGTGAAACACCAGAGCATCGTGCTTTCAGGCATTGTTGCCTGAAAGCGAAATAGATATTTTAAATCAATATGTTAGCGAAGTCTTCGCGCCTTCAGATGAAGGCGGCGCTCTAGCCCTTCCGGGCCGATTGTAGCGTAGTCGCCAGCAATGTCTGCGTGGCGATCGTATCTTCCAGGCTGGCGCGTTGTCTGGTCTGCAGGATGGCTGACTGCAAACGGTTCATTTCACGGGCGATTGCCGGCGCCGTCCAGCTCCGGAGCGCCTGCTCGATGATGGGCTTGCGGCGGAAATGCAGATGCCGGCCGAGTGTCTGCATGACTTGCGCCGGCGGCACGCGTTTTTCGTCCATCTCGATTCGCATGACGTCCAAAAGCTGAAACTGCCTCAGACAGCCCTGCAGCACCAGAAACATCGACGTCTTGGAGGCTGCGATCTTCTGCATCGCATGCAGAAAAGCATCCGAATCGCCCTTCAGGATGGCATCGACAGCGTCGTCCGCGGAAATGGCGCTGGCGTCACCGATGATATCGGCGACATGACCTTCCTCGATCGTTCCCTCCCCGCGGCAATAGAGTGCCAGCTTGCGGACTTCGTTGCGCGACGCGATGCGGTCGCCCCCCAAAAGTTCGAGCAGCATTTGTCGCGCAGCGGGTGAAATACGCAAATTTTCGCTGGCAAGCTCGGTGTCGATCAGGCTGTTCAGCGCGCGGCCGTCATCGGCATAGCAGGGGATGGTCGCAATCTTTCGGGATGCTTCCGCGACCTTGCGCAGGCCGGATCCCTTCTTGAGATCGCCTGCCTCGATAATGACGAAGCTGGCGTCGGGAGGATTTTCGGCGATGACCTGCAGCGAATCGACCAACGCCTTTTCGTTGGCCGCGCCGCGAATCCAGACCAGCTTTTCACCGCCAAACAGGCCGATGGCGTTGACCTCGTCGAGCAATCGGCCGGCATCGTTCTGGAGATCACCGACATCGAGTTTGATCAGCGAAAAAGGGTCCTTCAGGTCGACGCCGGTGTTGCCGGCCACCTGTCCTGCCCGCTCGGAGACAAGGCCGCGATCCGGGCCATAGATGACGAAAAGGCGGTAATTGCGCGCGGCAGTTTGAAGAAATCCGTCAAACTCGTGGGATTTGATCTCCGACATACCGCGCGCTCAGATCAGCGGCTGAGTGCGCCGCCGATATCGGCGGCGACCATCTCGGCAACTTCACGCGCGGCGCGGTCTTCCGAATCGCGAATGGCGCGCTGCTTGGCGAACTCCTCGGTCGGGAAATCCACCAGCGAGGTGACCGAGCGACTGCCGGATTTCAGCACCTTGCCGTCGCTGGCATTCTTCAGCGTGAAGGAAGCAGTAACCGTGGTGCGGCCGGCGCCTGAAGTACCCGAGGACGGCAGGTAAATGACGCCTCCTGTTCCAGAGCTGACGCTCAGATCGACCGTATATTTCGGCGTCTTTGTCTCGCCAGCGCCGCGGCCGGCGATGAAGATCAGCTGATTGCGAACTTGCTGGCCGACACGCGAGCTGGCGTCGGAGAAGGAAACCTCGGCAAGCTTCTGGGTGACACCCGTGCTTACGGCATAAAGCGGCCGAACCTGGCAAGAGGACAAGAGACCCGCAACGGCAATCACAGACGCAACGCCAGCAAGGCGGGCGAGTTTGAAGAGCTTATCAGACGACAATGTTTACGATCCTCTGTGGAACGACGATGATCTTCTTTGGCGCCTGACCATTCAATGCGCTTGTGACGGCATCCAAGGCGAGTACGGCCTGCTGCACGGCATTCTGATCCGCATCGCGCGCAATTGTCAATTCGGCGCGCTTCTTGCCATTGACCTGCACCGGATAGACGATTTCGTTCTCGACAACGAGCGCTTCGTCGTAAATAGGCCAGGGGCTCATGGCGACGAGATGCGTGTTGCCGAGCGCCGTCGAGCATTCCTCCGCCAGATGCGGTGTGATCGGCGCGACTAGCGCGATGAGGATCTCGACCGCTTCGCGAACCGCAGCCCGGTAGCCAGCATCGGCCCCGCCGGCGGCAACCTTGGCCAGCGATGCTGCCAGGGCGTTGACGAATTCGTAAATGCGTGCGACCGCTTTGTTGAAGGCGAGCTTGTCATAGTCGGCCTGGACGGCCTTCAGCGTGCGGTGGGCGATCTGGGAAATTGCCAGGGCATCGCCTTCTCTTGCTGGAGCCGAAACAACGGCTTTCAGCTCGTCGGCGGCTTCCGACACCAGGCGCCACATACGTTGTGTGAAGCGATGCGCGCCTTCGACACCGGCCTCCGACCAGATGACGTCACGGTCGGGCGGCGAATCGGAAAGCACGAAGAAGCGGGCGGTATCGGCGCCGTAGGAGGCGATGATATCGTCCGGATCGACGACGTTCTTCTTCGACTTCGACATCTTCTCGATGGCGCCGATGGCGATATCCTCACCGGTCGACAGCAAGGTCGCACGGCGCTGGCCGTCGGTTTCCTCAATGCGGATATCGGCCGGCGATACCCATTCACGCGTCAGGCCATTGCCGCGGCTATAGGTCTCGTGAACCACCATGCCCTGCGTGAACAGGCCCTTGAAGGGCTCCCTGGCGTCGACATGGCCGGTCTCGCGCATAGCGCGGGTGAAGAAGCGTGAATAGAGCAGATGCAGGATCGCATGCTCGATACCGCCGATATACTGATCGACTGGCAGCCAGTGATCGGCGGCAGCCTTGTCTGTGGGATCATCGGCCCAGGGGACGGTGAAGCGGGTGTAGTACCAGCTCGAATCGACGAAAGTGTCCATTGTGTCGGTTTCGCGACGGGCATCCTTGCCGCATTGCGGGCAGGCGACATGCCGCCAGGTCGGATGACGGTCGAGCGGATTGCCCGGCAGATCGAAGGTGACGTCGTCCGGCAGCTTGACCGGCAGGTCTTGCTTCGGCACCGGCAGGACACCGCAATCGTCACAATGGATGACCGGGATCGGGCAGCCCCAATAGCGCTGACGGGAGATGCCCCAGTCGCGCAGGCGGAAATTCACCTTGCGTTCGGCCTGCGGCACATTGCCGAGGCTTACCGCCGACAGCTTCGTCGCCACCGTCTCAAACGCTTCCTCCGGGCTCATGCCGTCGAGGAACCGCGAATTGATCATCACGCCGTCGCCGTCATAGGCGACATCGCCGATGGCAAAGCTTGCGGCGTCGCCGTCTCTGGGCATGACGACGGGAATGACCGGCAGGTCATATTTGCGCGCGAAATCCAGGTCGCGCTGGTCGCCGGAGGGGCAGCCGAAGATGGCGCCCGTGCCGTAGTCCATCAGCACGAAGTTGGCGACATAGACCGGCAGTTCCCAGGACGGATCGAGCGGATGGCGGACGCGGATACCCGTGTCCATGCCCTTCTTCTCGGCGGTCTCCAATGCGGCGAGCGAAGTGCCGGCGCGGCGGCATTCCTCGCAGAAGGCGTCGATATCGGGATTGAGGGCCGAGGCTTCCCTGGCCAGCGGGTGGTCCGCCGAAATTGCCAGGAAGGATGCGCCAAACAGCGTGTCCGGGCGCGTCGTATAGACGGCGATCTCGCGATCGGCGTTTGGCGAGGTCTCGGGCACGATTTCCCAACGAATCGTCAGGCCTTCGGAACGACCGATCCAGTTCTTCTGCATCAGCCGTACTTTTTCCGGCCAATGGTCGAGCGTATCCAGCGCGTCCAGCAGTTCCTGGCTGAAATCGGTGATCTTGAAGAACCACTGCGTCAGCTCGCGCTGCTCGACCAGCGCGCCGGAACGCCAGCCGCGGCCGTCGATGACCTGCTCATTGGCAAGCACGGTGTTGTCGACCGGATCCCAGTTGACCTTGGATTTCTTGCGATAGATCAGGCCCTTCTGCATCATGTCGATGAAGAGCATCTGCTGGCGATGATAATATTCGACATCGCAGGTGGCGAATTCGCGGCTCCAGTCCAGCGACAGGCCCATGGCCTTCAGCTGCGCCTTCATCGAGGCGATGTTCCGGTAGGTCCACTCTTTCGGATGCACCTTGTTGTCACGCGCGGCGTTTTCCGCCGGCATGCCGAAAGCGTCCCAGCCCATGGGGTGCAGGACATTGTAGCCGCGGGCACGCTTGTAGCGGGCGACGACGTCGCCCATGGCATAGTTGCGCACATGGCCCATATGGATGCGGCCCGACGGATAAGGGAACATCTCTAGGACGTAATATTTCTCGCGCGGATCGGCGTTGTCGGTGAGAAAGACGTTCTCATCGTTCCATTTCTGCTGCCAGCGGGGCTCGGCATCACGCGGATTATAACGTTCGGTAGCCATCTGTTCTTGTATTCCGGAAAATCATGGGGAGTTGGTCGTGACCTTCATCACGAAACCAACCAAGCGTCAAGTTTAGCAGGCACGGCAAGTGCTTTATCTTGCAATGCAAAGCCGGATTCTGCGGCATTCGCCCTTGGCAAAGGCCGCTTGCCTCATTACTGCAAAGTCTTGGGAATAGGCAGATATATCGAGGCGAAAAGATGGAACTTCAAGAGCGGTTGAACGAGGTTCGTTCCCATATCGCGGCGGCGGAACATCAGGCCGGCCGGCCTGGCGGCGCCGTGCAGCTCGTTGCTGTCTCCAAGACCTTCGATGCCGACGCGATCCGCCCGGCGATATCGGCCGGCCAGCGCGTGTTCGGCGAAAACCGTGTGCAGGAAAGCCAGGGCAAATGGCCCGAGCTGAAGGCTGAGACGCCCGGGATCGAGCTGCATCTGATCGGGCCGCTGCAATCGAACAAGGCGGCCGATGCCGTGGCGTTGTTCGACGTCATCGAGACGGTCGACCGGGAAAAGATCGCCCGCGCGCTTGCCGATGAAATCAAGCGGCAGGGCAAGGCGATCAGGCTTTACGTCCAGGTCAATACCGGGCTGGAGCCGCAGAAGGCCGGGATTGCGCCCGACGATACCGTCGCCTTCGTCAATCTCTGCCGCAATGCGCTTGGGCTTTCGATCGAGGGATTGATGTGCATCCCGCCGGCGGACGAGAATCCGGGGCCGCATTTCGCGCTTCTCGCCAAGCTTGCGAGAAAGGCCGGCGTCGAAAAACTCTCGATGGGCATGTCGAGCGATTACGAGATCGCGGTTGCCTTCGGTGCGACGAGTGTCCGCGTCGGTTCGGCGATTTTCGGGGCGCGATAGTTTCCGGTCACCCTCAAAAAATAAAGCCCCGGTCGGGAAACCAGGGCTTTGAAAACATGCGATCGGTTGCGTCTCAGTACTGATCGTCGTCGTCGTCCGGTGTCGTGGACTTTAGCGACTTCAGCTTGGCGAAGACGGCGTCGGCGTCGATTTCCTTTTCCTTGGGCTCATCGCGCTCGTAGCTGAAGCCGAGCTTCTCGGTCTCCTGCGCGGGCTGCAGCGTCGCGCCGAGTTCGGCGGCGGTCGGCAGCGGACGGCCCTTGGCGGCCTTTTCGACTTCCATGTCGAGGTCGATCTGGCTGCAGAGGCCGAGCGTGACCGGATCCATCGGGGCCAGGTTCGTCGAGTTCCAGTGCGTACGGTCGCGGATCTGCTCGATGGTCGACTTGGTGGTGCCGACCAGGCGGGAAATCTGTGCGTCCTTCAGTTCCGGATGGTTGCGCACCAGCCAGAGAATAGCGTTCGGGCGATCCTGGCGCTTGGAAACCGGCGTGTAGCGCGGGCCACGGCGCTTGGATTCCGGCACACGGACCTTCGGCTCGGAAATCTTCAGCTTATGGTTCGGATTGCCTTCGGCGCGAGCGATTTCATCGCGCGACAGCTGACCGGTGGCGATCGGGTCGAGGCCCTTGATGCCCTGGGCGGCTTCGCCATCGGCAATGGCCTTCACTTCGAGCGGATGCAGCTTGCAGAACTGCGCGATCTGGTCGAATGACAAGGCTGTATTGTCCACAAGCCAGATGGCCGTTGCCTTCGGCATGAGCAATTGTTGAGCCATAGATATAGTCCTTCTGTCAGTCCGCGCCGGTGTCGCGGTCCGGGGTGTAACACCTTATTGTCCGGGAAATATGGCCCTATATAACCGCAGCGTTGGGGAATTGCAATTCTTTGCACCGGATTTGATCTTTGTCTAATTGCTGCCACCACTTGACCTGCTATTGATTGCGCAAATGGGTGCCCATAATCTCGACAGAGGGTGCCATGATTTGAGGAGGACACGATGTCGGAAAAGATTCATCCGGTGACGAAACCGGTCAAGGCGCGGGCGCTGATCGACGAGGCAAAATATCAGAAATGGTACAGGCAGAGCGTCGAGGATCCTGACAAGTTCTGGGGCAAGCATGGCAAGCGGATCGATTGGTTCAAGCCCTATACCAAGGTCAAGAACACCTCGTTTACCGGCAAGGTCTCGATCAAATGGTTTGAGGATGGGCTGACCAACGTCTCTTATAATTGCATCGACCGTCACCTGAAGAAGCATGGCGATCGCGTTGCCTTCATCTGGGAAGGTGATAACCCCTATATCAACAAGAAGATCACCTATAACGAGCTTTACGAGCATGTTTGCCGGTTGGCGAATGTCCTGAAGAAGTACGGCGTCAAGAAGGGCGACCGCGTCACCATCTATATGCCGATGATCCCAGAGGCGGCCTATGCGATGCTGGCCTGCGCCCGCATCGGCGCGGTGCATTCCGTCGTCTTTGGCGGTTTCTCGCCGGAAGCGCTGGGCGGCCGCATCGTCGATTGCGAATCAACTTTCGTCATCACCTGCGATGAAGGTGTTCGCGGTGGCAAGTCCATTCCGCTGAAGGAAAACACCGACAAGGCGATTGAGATCGCCGCCAAGCAGAAAGTTGCGGTCAAGAATGTCCTCGTGGTCCGCCGCACCGGCGGTAAGGTCGCCTGGGAGGCCGGCCGCGACCTTTGGTATCACGAGGAAACCGCCAAGGTGAAAGCGGATTGTCCGCCGGCGAAGATGAAGGCGGAAGATCCGCTCTTCATCCTCTACACCTCAGGCTCGACTGGCAAGCCGAAGGGCGTGCTGCACACGACAGGCGGCTATCTCGTCTATGCGGCGATGACGCATGAATACACCTTCGATTATCATCCAGGCGACATCTACTGGTGCACGGCCGATGTCGGCTGGGTCACCGGCCATTCCTATATCGTCTATGGTCCACTGGCGAATGCCGCGACCTCGCTGATGTTCGAGGGCGTGCCGAACTACCCCGATCAGGGCCGTTTCTGGGATATCATCGACAAGCATAAGGTCAATATCTTCTACACGGCACCGACGGCGATCCGCTCGCTGATGGGCGCGGGCGATCATTTCGTCAAGCGTTCGTCCCGCTCCAGTCTGCGCCTACTCGGCACCGTCGGCGAGCCGATCAATCCGGAGGCCTGGGAATGGTACTATAAGGTGGTCGGCGACAGCCGCAGCCCGATCGTCGATACCTGGTGGCAGACAGAAACCGGCGGCCACATGATCACGCCGCTTCCGGGCGCGACGGATCTGAAGCCCGGTTCGGCCACCCTGCCCTTCTTCGGTGTCCAGCCGCAGCTGGTCGATAGCGAAGGCAAGGTGCTGGAAGGTGCAGCCGACGGCAATCTCGTCATCGCCGACAGCTGGCCTGGCCAGATGCGGACGGTCTATGGCGATCACGAGCGCTTCATCCAGACCTATTTTTCCACCTACAAGGGCAAGTACTTCACCGGCGATGGCTGCCGCCGCGACGAGGACGGCTATTACTGGATCACCGGCCGCGTCGACGACGTCCTCAACGTCTCCGGCCACCGGCTCGGCACGGCGGAAGTGGAATCGGCACTGGTCTCGCACAAGCATGTCTCGGAAGCGGCCGTCGTCGGCTATCCGCATTCGATCAAGGGTCAGGGCATCTATTGCTATGTGACGCTAATGGTCGGCCAGGAAGGCTCGGACGCGCTGCGGCAGGAGCTGGTGAAACACGTGCGCACCGAAATCGGCCCGATTGCCTCGCCGGACAAGATCCAGTTCACCCCCGGCCTGCCGAAAACCCGCTCCGGCAAGATCATGCGCCGCATCCTGCGCAAGATCGCCGAAGACGATTTTGGTGCGCTTGGCGATACCTCGACGCTGGCCGATCCGGCTGTTGTTGATGATCTGATTGCCAATCGGCAGAACAAGGCGGATGCGGCTTGATTTTGGGACGCATATTGGAGGTTTTATCTCGCCCGTCCCGGGCGAGATAGGCTCTGCATCTGCTACGCCGAACAAAACGGTCCGCACAGCGACTAATCAAAAATCGATCGTCCGCCCATTGATCTCCCAATCGCCGAAGCGCGAAGGGTCGGCGCCGCCGCGGCCGCCGATTTCAGGGGGGAGTTCGGCCTGCGCTTGTGCCTCCTGCGCCTTGCGGCGTTCCTCGGCCTCGACGAGTGCGCGCTTGGCGGCGGGCGAGAGCGGTTTGCGGGGCGCTTCGCCGGCTTCGATGTCGGTTTTATTGTCGTTATCTGCTGTCTGCATGGCTTGGTGCGGCCTGGAACTGTTGAAATAGCCGGGTGAATAGCCAAATCATAGTGCGTCCGGCCACAAAGAGAAAGGTTCGGACTGCCGATCGTGTTGGAGACACCGAATGAATCTCATGCGTACTGCCATGCTGCTTGCCTTCATGACCGCCCTGTTCATGGGCGTCGGCTATCTGATCGGCGGGCAATCCGGCATGATGATCGCGTTGGTCGCGGCTGCCGGCATGAATTTCTTTTCCTATTGGAACTCCGACCGCATGGTGCTGTCCACCTATGGTGCACAGGAAGTGGATGAGCGAAGCGCGCCGGAATTCTACGGTATCGTTCGCGATCTGGCGCGCAATGCCGGCCTGCCGATGCCCAAGGTCTATCTCTATGATAATCCGCAGCCGAACGCCTTTGCCACCGGCCGCAATCCGCAGAATGCCGCGGTCGCCGCCTCGACCGGTCTTCTGCACGCGCTGACACCGCAGGAAGTGGCGGGTGTCATGGCGCATGAGCTGGCGCATGTGCAGAACCGCGACACGCTGACCATGACGATTACGGCGACGCTTGCCGGCGCCATCTCCATGCTCGGCAATTTCGCTTTCTTCTTCGGCGGGCGCCGCGACAATAATAATCCGCTTGGAGCGATCGGTGTGCTCGCGGCGATGATCGTCGCTCCTCTGGCCGCCATGTTGGTGCAGATGGCGATCAGCCGGACGCGCGAATATTCGGCCGACCGTCGTGGCGCGGAAATCTGCGGCAATCCGCTCTGGCTCGCCTCGGCGCTCGGCAAGATCGCGCGTGGTGCCGCGCATATCCCGAACGAGGAAGCCGAGGGACATCCGGCGACGGCGCATATGTTCATCATCAATCCGCTCTCCGGCGCGCGCATGGACAATCTGTTTTCCACGCATCCGGACACGGAAAATCGCATCGCCGCGCTGCATGAGATGACCCAGTATGGCGGCGGAACAGGCCCTTCTGTTGGCACGCCGACCCGCTCCGGCTCGACGGGACCGGCCATGACTGCTAATCCGGAGCGCAAATCGCGCTCCGTTCCGAATACGGGTCGCGGTGGTTCGCAACCGCCGAAGGGACCTTGGTCTTGAGTTCTGATAATAAAAACAAGCATTTCAATAAGGACGGAAAGCAAGCAGGCAACCGCTCCGGACAGGGCCGACCGCGTGATTCGGTTTCCTCCAAGCCCGGATTTGCGGCGCGCGCCGCCGCGACGAAGATCCTTTCGGCCGTCATCGACCGCAAGACACCGCTCGACGGCATGCTGGATGCCGAAGGCGGAAATCCTGCCTATAAGGCGCTTGGCGATAGCGACCGGGCGCTGGTGCGCGCTATTCTGAACTCGGCCTTGCGGCATCTGCCGCGCATCGAGGCGGCGATCGCTTCGCTGTTGGATTCGCCGCTGCCGGAAGGGGCTCGCGCCCTGCATCATGTGCTGGTGGTCGGCGCGGCGCAGATGCTCTATCTCGACGTGCCGGATCACTCCGCCGTCGATATCGCCGTGGAACAGGCCAACCAGGATCCGCGCAATCGCCGCTTTGCCAAGCTGGTCAATGCCATTCTCCGGCGCATCGGCCGGGAGAGGCAGGACATTCTCAGCCAGGGCGCCGATGTGCCGGCCATGCCCAAATGGTTCCTGTCCCGCCTCGAGGCTGCCTATGGCAGGCAAGCGGCGCTGAAGATTTCGGATACGCAGCTGGAGCCGGCCGCCATCGACGTCACGGTAAAATCCGACGCCGAGGGCTGGGCGAAGCGCCTGAACGGCGTCGTCCTGCCGACCGGCGGCGTGCGGCTTGCCGCGTTTGAAGGCTCCATCCCATCACTGGACGGCTTTGCGGAGGGCGAATGGTGGGTGCAGGACGCCGCCGCCAGCATCCCGGCAAAGCTGTTCGGCTCGCTTGCCGGCCAGCGGGTTGTCGATCTTTGCGCCGCGCCCGGCGGCAAGACGGCGCAACTCATTCTTGCCGGCGGCAAGGTGACCGCGCTCGACCAATCCGCCAATCGCCTGAAGCGGCTGTCCGGCAATCTGGCACGGCTCGGGCTGGAGGCGGAAACCGTCGTCGCCGATATGGCGAAGTTCCAGCCCGACGATCTCTTCGACGCGGCCCTTCTCGATGCGCCGTGCTCGTCCACCGGCACGACCCGCCGTCATCCCGATGTGCTCTGGACCAAGGGTCCGGAGGATATCGCCAAGCTCGCCGCTTTGCAGGAGCGCCTGCTTCGTCATGCCTTGACCCTGGTCAAGCCCGGCGGGCTGGTGGTCTTTTCCAATTGCTCGCTCGACCCTGAAGAGGGCGAGGATCTCGTCGCCCGCGTTTTGTCCGATACGGACATGGCGGAGCGTGTGCCGATCAGCCCCACGGACTGGCCGGGTCTCGAAGCGGCGATCTCTCCGCTCGGCGCTTTCCGCACCACGCCCGACATGCTGCCGCTTTCCGGCGGTTTTGCCTCCGGCCTCGATGGCTTCTTCGCCGTGGTGCTCCGTCGCACGCATTAGTGGCGGAGCTTGATCGACTACCCTCACATTGATGAAAAATCGGGCACAACGTCCCGATTTGGCATATTGCTAACCTCTTCTTAACCTTCGGGCGCTGAGAGTAAGTACAAGCAAATATGCAGGCTTGCGGCAGGATTTAGTGAAATTACACATGCGGGAAGCATGGCGGCGGATGTCTCGCCGCGCGGCGTTGGCGCGATTGCGTCTCACCCGCCACACGATGCGTGTGCCGGAACGGCTGATCGTGGCCCCGACCGATTTGCGCAGTATCGATCCCTTTTTCGCGGAAGAGCTGATCAATGGCCGCATCCTGCTGGCGGGTCGCGTGCTGGAAACCGAGGGCCGATCGCCTTTCGCGCTGGAACTTCCGTCGCAGGTCTTCGCCGTGCGGCTGCACAATTTCCGTTGGCTGCGGCATTTGCGGGCGGAAAAAAGCGATCAGGCGTCGGCACTTGCGCGCTCCATTCTCAATGACTGGATGGCGGTGCATGGCCGCCGGCTGCAGGGCATCGCCTGGGCGCCCGATACCGCCGCCGAGCGGCTGATCGCCTGGCTGTCGCATTCGCCGGTTCTCCTGCAGGGCACGGATAGCGGTTTCTACCGTCGCTTCATGCGTATGCTCGTCCTGCATGTGCGCTATCTGCGTCGGGTTGCGGCAACGACGCGGGATGGAACGACGCGGTTCCGGGTGCGGATCGCGCTTGCCATGTCCTCGGTCGCCATGCCGAATGGCGCTTCCGTGCTGAAGCGCGCCGGTCAGGCGCTCAATCGGGAAATCGACCGGCAGATCCTGCCCGATGGCGGGCATATCTCGCGCAATCCGCGCGTGGCGCTTGAGCTTTTGCTCGATCTGCTGCCGCTGCGCCAGACCTATGTCAATCTCGGCCATGATGTCCCGTCGCGGCTGATCCCCGGTATCGACCGCATGTATCCGGCGCTCCGCTTCTTTCGGCATCAGGATGGCGATCTGGCATTGTTCAACGGCGCGACCTCGACGCTTGCCAATGAGCTGATGTCGGTGCTGCGCTATGATGAAACCGCCGGCCAGACCTTCAAGGCGCTGCCGCATGCGAAATACCACCGGCTGGCCGCGGGTCAGGCGGTCGTCATCGTCGATACCGGCTGTCCCGCTTCCGCCGATCTCAGCCGCACGGCCCATGCGGGCTGCCTGTCCTTCGAAATGTCCTCGGGCAAGGCCCGATTCATCGTCAATTCCGGCGCGCCGGAATTTGCCGGCGACCGCTATGTGCAGGCGGCCCGGGCGACGGCGGCGCATTCGACCGTGACGCTCAACGACACATCGTCCTGCCAGTTTTCCAAGTCGAAATCTCTAGGTCCCGTCATGGTCGGTGGGGTGAAGAAGGTCATTGTCGAGCGCGCCGAAACCGAAGACGGCCGGGATTATGTGCGAGCCGCGCATGATGGCTATCTCTCCACGTTTGGCTATGTGCATGAGCGTGAGATCAGCCTCAATGCCGCCGGCACGATCCTGACCGGCCGCGATCGTTTCTTCGTCCCCGAGGGCAAGAAGCATACGCCGAGGGGCGAAAGCCTGGCTTCGGCCCGCTTCCATATCCATCCCTCCATCAGTCTGTTGCAGACCGAGACGGACAGCGCCCTGCTGATCGCGCCGGATGGAGAGACCTGGGTCTTCTCCTCGCCGGGCAACGAGGTGTTGGTGGCCGAGGATATCTTTTTCGCCGATGCCTCCGGCATGCGCTCCTCCGACCAGCTCGAGATTGTTTTCCCGATTGGCGAAAAGCCGGAAATCCGTTGGTTTTTGTCCTATCGGCCATAGGCTAACAGCGTCAGCTATGCTAACGGGGCGGGCATATCGTCCCGCGCCGTTTTCGCCGGACATTTCGTCTCCCCACGCTAGACCGGAGAAAGCCCATGGCCGTCGTATCCAAGAAAATCCCCGCTCCCGACAAAGTCCAGGTGAAGACCGCGCTTCTGTCCGTCTTTGACAAGACCGGCATTGTCGAGCTTGCTCGTGCGCTCAGCGAAAAGGGTGTGCGGCTCCTGTCGACCGGCGGCACGCACAAGGCGATCGCGGCTGCCGGCCTTGCGGTGACCGACGTTTCCGAAGTCACCGCGTTTCCGGAGATCATGGACGGCCGCGTCAAGACGCTGCATCCGAAGGTGCATGGCGGCCTGCTTGCCATCCGTGACGATGCCGAGCATCAGGCGGCGATGAAGGAGCACGGCATCGAGGGCATCGACCTCGCCGTCATCAACCTCTATCCCTTCGAAGACGTGCGCAAGGCCGGTGGCGATTATCCGACGACGGTGGAGAATATCGACATTGGCGGCCCGGCAATGATCCGCGCTTCGGCGAAGAACCATGCCTATGTGACCACCCTGACGGATCCGGCCGATTATCCCGAGTTGGTGGAGCAGCTTTCCGCCGATGCCGGACAGACGAGCTACGACTTCCGCAAGCGCATGGCCGCAAAAGCTTTTGCGCGCACCGCTGCCTATGACGCGATGATCTCCAACTGGTTTGCCGAAGCGCTCGATATCGCCACGCCGCGCCACCGCGTCATCGGCGGCGTGCTGCGTGAAGAGATGCGTTATGGCGAAAATCCGCATCAGAAGGCGGCTTTCTACGTCACCGGCGAAAACCGCCCAGGCGTTTCGACTGCGACGCTGCTCCAGGGCAAGCAGCTTTCCTACAACAACATCAACGACACCGATGCAGCCTATGAGCTGGTTGCCGAGTTCTTGCCGGAGAATGGTCCTGCCTGCGCGATCATCAAGCATGCCAATCCCTGCGGTGTCGCCACCGGCCCGAGCCTGGTCGAAGCCTACAAGCGGGCGCTCGCCTGCGATTCCGTCTCGGCTTTCGGCGGCATCATCGCTCTGAATAGCATTCTTGATGCGGCAACGGCCGAAGAGATCGTCAAGCTCTTCACGGAAGTCATCATCGCGCCGGAGGTGACCGAGGAAGCCAAGGCGATCATCGCCCGCAAGCCGAACCTCCGCCTTCTCTCGGTCGGCGCCCTGCCCGATCCGCGCGTGGCCGGTCTGACCGCCAAGACCGTCTCCGGCGGCCTGCTCGTGCAGAACCGCGACAATGCGCTGGTCGAAGACATGGAGTTGAAGGTCGTCACCAAGCGTGCGCCGACAGCGCAGGAGCTGAAAGACATGAAGTTCGCCTTCCGCGTCGCCAAGCATGTCAAGTCGAATGCCGTCGTTTATGCCAAGGATGGTCAGACGGCCGGCATCGGCGCCGGCCAGATGAGCCGCGTCGATTCGGCTCGCATCGCCGCGATCAAGGCGGAAGAAGCTGCCAAGGCCATGGGGCTTGCCGAGCCGCTGACCCGCGGTTCCGCCGTTGCCTCCGAAGCCTTCCTGCCGTTTGCCGACGGCCTGCTGTCGGCGATTGCCGCCGGCGCCACGGCCGTCATCCAGCCGGGTGGCTCGATGCGCGACCAGGAAGTCATCGACGCCGCCAACGAGCATAATGTGGCGATGGTGTTCACCGGCATCCGCCATTTCCGCCATTAATTGGCGGATATACCAAATCCTGAATTTGGATATCCCGGTTGGCCAGCCCAGCCGGGATTTTCTTTTACCTATCTAGCCTTGTCGGCGGGATAGGGCGTCGGCAGCAAAAGAAGAAGGCCGCCGGCAAGGAAGATGACGAGGGTTGCCATGCCGAGACGGGCCGAACCGCTCCAATAGGTCACCAGCGAGAAGAACAGCGTCGCCATGAAGCTGGTGGCGCGGCCGGAGAGCGCATAGATGCCGAAATAGCGCCCGGCCTCCGAGAGGCTGACGCTGCGGGCGAGATAGGAACGCGAGGAAGCCTGCACCGGGCCGAAGGCGATACCGATCAGCAGACCGTAGCCGATATAGGCCTTCTCCGCTGCCGTCCCGAACAACCGGCCGGAATCGACGGTGGAAAGCGGCACGAGGCCGAAGAGCGTAAAGCCCGGCCCGGTCGAGACGATACCGAATGTGGCGACGAGCAGCAGGGTGAGGCTGATGACGACCGTTATCTTCGAGCCGAGCCAGCGGTCGACATAGCCGGCGATGAAGCAGCCGAAAATGGCGATGATATTGAGGATGATGCCGTAGATGCCGATCTCGATGGTCGCCCAGCCGAACATGCCCGCCGCGAAGGTGCCCCCGAGGATCAGCAGGCCGTTGACGCCGTCCTGGTAGATCATGCGTGCAATCAGGAAGAGGCTGATGCCGCGCCGACGCTTCAGCTCGCCGAGTGTCGTTTTCAGTTCACGCAGGCCAGAGCGAACAGCAGTGGCCAGCGGCAGGCCGCGCGCGGCATCGGGTGTGAAGAAGAACATCGGCAGGATGAAGAGGAAATACCAGACGGCGGCGATTGGCCCGGTGATGCGCGCATCCTCGCCGAGCGCCGCATCAAGGCCGAAGAGCGGCGTCAGGCGGAGGATGGTCTTGCCGGTCTGCGGGCTGCCGGCCAAAAGCGCCACGACGGCGATCAGCACGATCATGCCGCCGAGATAGCCGAGGCCCCAGGCGGTATTCGACAGCCGGCCGACATCGTCCTTGCTGACAAGCCGCGGCATCATCGAATCGTTGAAGACGATCGAGAATTCCGCCGAGATCGAGGCGAGGATCATGAAGATGACGGGATAGATGACTGGTGAGCCGGGGGCAGCCCCCCAGAGGCAGAAGAGGCTGGCGATCTTGATGACGGCGAAGAAGGCAATCCAGGGTTTACGCCTGCCAGATTGATCCGCGATCGAGCCGAGCACCGGCGACAGCACGGCGATGATCACCGAAGAGATCGTCGCCGTGTTGCTCCATGTCGTCTGCGCGGCAACCGGATCGGCGGTCAGTCGTGCGACGAAATAGGGACCGAAGATGAAGGTGGTGACGACGGTGAAGAAAGGCTGCGCCGCCCAGTCGAAGAACATCCATCCCCAGATGCCCCGCGCCGGCACTTTTGCCGGCGCATTGTCGCTTATCTCGGTGGCCACCAAATTCTTGCCCTTGATTCCGCCGGTCGGCTATTGAGTCGGGCGGACTGTCTCACCTCGCCCGGTCATGCGCAAGGTCGGTCAGGAGGCCGGCGGCAACCGTGATCCGGGCCAAGTTCGGATCGCCGCTTTCGCTGAGGTTTCCAAGCTCTTCTGCAATGCGGTTGATGCGGATGCGATCCTCCGCATGCCATGCCTGGATCGGCTGCTTTTCCTTCGGATGGTTCGACAGCGCCGAGATGACGATATCGCGCCGGGCGCCGGCGATCTGGTCGAGGCTGCGCGCCAAGGCCAGGCTCTCATAGTGATCGCCGGTGAGGATACGGCTGCCGGCCAGCAACAGGCGACCGACGCGGAAGGTCTGCGACACGGTGAAGTAGCTCTCGGCGGCGCGGTTGAGCGTGTCACCGGTGCGTTCGGCGATCTGCATGATCTCTGGTACCAAAACGAGCGCGTAGATCATGGCGATCTCGCCGGCGAGTTTTTCCGGCAGACCGGCCGCCTGATAGTCCGTCTGGCGGGCCGCGATCTCGGCGGCGAAATCCGCCGGGATATGGCTGAGGAAGAGCGGCCGCAGCTTTTTCAGGGCCGCCTGGAGCCGGCTGATGGTTTCCTCGATATTGCCCTTGGCCGCGCCGGTTTTCAGCAGCAGGCGGGTGAGCGCCGTATAGACATCGGTGATCTCGCCGTAGACGCGGTTCTGCATCTGTCCGGCGACTTTACCATCCAGCGCATCGGTTTCGTCCCAGAGCCGGTCGAGATCGAAGCCGTCGCGGGCAAGCACGGCAGCCTTGACCACTTCGGCGGCAGACGCTGCCGTCGCATCCATCATGCTGACGGCAAAGCCCGGTCCGCCACGGTTGATGACTTCGTTCGCCAATACGGTCGCGACGATTTCACGCTTCAGCCGGTGGCCGGTGATATCCCCGGCATTCGAGCGCTGCATCTTCCCCGGGAAATAGTGGCTGAGCGTTGCGGCGAAATAGGGATCGTCCGGCAGATCGCTTGCCGCCAGCGCGTCAAAGAGGACGATCTTGGCGTAGGAGAGCAGAACCCCGATTTCGGCGCGCGTCAGCGGCCGGCCATTGGCATAGCGCTCAGTGAAGGTCTGGTCGTCCGGCAGGGTCTCGACCTTGCGGTTGAGCTGCTTGGCGGCTTCCAGAACGCTCATGAAGCGGCTGAGCTCCAGGGCGTTGCCGGTGCCCTTGCGCTCGGTCAGCGAGATCGCCAGCGATTGCAGGTAGTTGTTGCGCAGCACCAAGGTGCCCACTTCGTCGGTCATCGACGCGAGCAGTGTATCGCGTTTCGCCCGCGTCAGGCGGCCGTCATGCATGGCAGATGCCAGCGCGATCTTGATGTTGACCTCGACGTCGGAGGTGTTGACGCCGGCCGAGTTGTCGATGGCGTCCGAGTTGCAGCGTCCGCCCTTGAGACCATAGGCGATGCGGCCTTTCTGGGTGACGCCGAGATTAGCGCCCTCGCCTATCACCTTGGCGCGCACCTCTTCGGCGGTGATACGGATCGGGTCGTTGGCACGGTCGCCGACTTCCGAATCCGTCTCGGACGGCGCTTTCACATAAGTGCCGATGCCGCCGAACCAGAGCAGGTCGACGGGAGCCTTCAGGATCGCCGTGATGATTTCGAATGGCGTTGCCACCGTCTTGTCGATACCGATCGCAGCGGCGGCCTCAGCCGTCAGCGTCACCGATTTTGCCGAGCGTGAGATGATCATCGCGCCCTTCGACAGGACGGATTTGTTGAAATCCTGCCAGCTGGAGCGTGGCAGGTCGAAGAGGCGCTGCCGTTCGGCCAGCGTCTTTGCCATGTCCGGATCGGGATCGATGATGATGTCGCGATGGTCGAAGGCGGCGATGAGGCGGATCTTCGGCGACAGCAGCATGCCGTTGCCGAAGACGTCGCCGGACATGTCGCCGACACCGACGACCGTGAAGGGGGTCGTCTGGATGTCGATATCCATCTCGCGAAAGTGCCGCTTGACGGTTTCCCAGGCGCCGCGGGCAGTGATGCCCATCTTCTTGTGGTCGTAGCCGGCCGAGCCGCCGGAGGCGAAGGCGTCATCCAGCCAGAAGCCGGCTTCCTGTGCCAGCGCATTGGCGGTGTCGGAGAAAGTGGCCGTGCCCTTGTCGGCGGCAACGACGAAATAGGGATCGTCGCCATCCAGCCGCACGGTATCCAAGGGTGCGATGATATCGGCGCCGGAGATGTTGTCGGTGATCGACAGCAGCGTGCGGATATAGGTCTTGTAGGCCTCGCGCCCGGCATTGAAGATCTCGTCGCGGGCGCCGCCAACCGGCAATTTCTTCGGATAGAAGCCACCCTTGGCGCCGACAGGCACGATGACGGCGTTCTTCACCTGCTGTGCCTTCACGAGGCCGAGCACTTCGGTGCGGTAATCCTCGGCGCGGTCTGACCAGCGCAGACCGCCGCGCGCCACCTTGCCGAAGCGCAGGTGCACGCCTTCCACTTCGACGCCGTAGACGAAGATTTCGCGGAAAGGCCGCGGTTCCGGCAGACCGTCCAGCAGCTTCGGATCGAGCTTGAAGGCGAGCATCGCCTTCGGCGTACCGTCGGGGTTTTTCTGGAAATAGTTGGTGCGCAGCGTCGCGTCGATGGCGTTGACGTAACGGCGCAGAATCCGGTCGTCGTCGAGGCTGGGAACATCGGCAAGCTCGGTTTCGATGGTCGCATGCAGCTCGGAAAGCTTCTTCGTGCGGTTCTTGTCGCTGAGCTTCGGGTCGAGCGTGTCGTAGAACAGCCGGAAGATCGCGGCGGCGATGCGCGGATATTTATCCAGCGTCGCGGCAATATAGTCCTGCGAATAGGCAATGCCGGCCTGGCGGAGATAGCGGGCATAGGCGCGGAGCACATTCGTTTCGCGGGCGGAAAGATTGGCCGAGACGATCAGCCGGTTGAAGCCGTCATTGTCGATCGTGCCACCGAAGGCAGCTAGGAAGGCTTCCTCCAGCGCCGCGCCGTGGCGGGCGAGATCGATCACCGTGCCGGTGCGGGCTTCGAGTTCCATGTCGTGGAGCACCACATGGCCGGTTTCGCCGTCCTTGCCCGTGACATAGATGTCGAAAGTCCGCTCGCTGATGACGTTGAAACCGAGATTTTCGAGCAGCGGCACGCGGCGCGACAGTGCCAGATTGCCCTGCCCGTGGAAGATCTTCAGCGAGAGAATATCGCCGCTTTCATCCTTGCGGGTGTAGAAGGCGATGCGGATCGGCTCGGCACCGGCGGTGGCGGTGATATCCGGCAGGTCGGCGACCGCATCCTCCGGCGTGAAGGCCTCCTGGAACGCCTGGCTGACGGAGATGCGCGGCGCTTTCGGCCCGGCCAGCATGACGAAACGCTCATCCCAGCGGGCGGTGATGGCGCGGATCGCCTCTTCGAGCTTGCCTTGTGGAATATGCGGCGTCTTGCCGCCACTGCGGCCGATGATGAAATGCACGCGCGCCACGCCGCCTTCCGGGAATGCCGGGTAATAGGCGGAGACGCGGCCGTCATAGACGGTCTTCAGGTAATTGCCGATCTTCTCGCGGACGACCGAATCATACTCTTCGCGCGGAACGTAGACGATGATCGAGACGAAGCGGTCGAAATGGTCGATACGCGGCAGCGCCCGCACATGCGGCCGGTCGGTCAGATCGTTGATCTGTTCGGCAAAGCTTGCGAGCAGAGTGGTGTCGATCTGGAAGAGATCGTCGCGCGGGTAGGATTCCAGCGTGTTTTCCAGCATTCGGCCGGAATGGCTGGCCGGGTCGAAGCCGAAGTAATCCTTGACCTTCTGTACCTTCGAGCGCAGCAGCGGCACATCGGCGGCGGCGCTGGTATAGGCGGTCGAGGTGAAGAGGCCGACGATACGCAGTTCGCCCGTCACCTTGCCGTCGGCATCGAAGCGCTTGACGCCGACATAATCCATATAGGCACGCCGGTGTACGACCGACTTGACGTTGGCCTTGGTGACGATCAGGAAATCGGGACCGTCAAGGAAGGCGAGGATTTCCGGTGTGGTGGTGACGGCGTCCTTGCCCTGGCGGAGCACCAGGACATCCGGATTGGAGAGGATACCGAGGCCGGTGCCGCGATCGCGCTCCACCTTGGCGTTGGCGCCCTTGCCGGAATAGACATATTCGCGCATGCCGAGGAAGGTGAAATTGCCGTCGCGCAGCCAGGAGAGGAAAGCCAGCGCCTCGTCGCGATCCGCCCTACGGCGTCCAGCCGCCTCATAGATGGAAAGTTCCGATATCACCGTATCGAGCCGCGCCAGCATCGGCGTCCAGTCGGAAACGGTCAGATGCGTCTGGTCGAGCACGGTCTGGACGCGCTTGATGAGGTCGGTCGCCTGCGCTGCGGTCAGCGGCGTCAGATGCAGCTGGATATGGCTGACGCGATGGGCCGGATCGCTGGGCTGATCGGAGGAATAGAGGCTCGGCTGCTTGCCGCTCTCGATGACCAGGATCGGGTGCACGGCCATATGGAGGTCACGGTAGCTGCTCGTCACCTCGCCCATGACCGATTCGTAGAGGAAGGGCATGTTGTGGTCGGTGATCGACAGGATCGAGACGGGCACGCCATCGGGATCGATATCGGCTACCTGCTCGATCGAAACGCGGGGGGACGTACCGCTCCAGGCCGCGAGCTCCTTGGCCGCGTGCACCGCGGTAAGGGCAAGCATTTCCGGGCTGTAGCGCTCCATGTCGTCATTGCTCGCCCGGCCGAACAGGATCTCCGGATCGAGATGTGCCTCGCCGGTCGCGGCAGCGATCTTTCGCGCCGCCTCAATCTGTTTTTCCCGTTTCGGATTGGTCCTGGACGCCATGAATTTCCTCCAAATTTCAAGATTTTGACCACAGTATCAGAAGATTTATCGAAAAAACTGGCAAAATGAATGCGAATTTGATCGCTTTTCGACGGATTCTGTCTCAAATCGTGAAGAATCTTGCCGAACGTCGTGATCCCGTTGCAAAGCGCATGATAGGGGCGCGGAATTGTCACCATAAGCTCCGCAACAGACGTTTTCATGACTCTGTGAAGCGCGGTTGACAGAGTGACGATAAAGGGATCATCACAACCCCATCGAAGTCGGAAGATCATAACCGGAAGCAAGCATCATGTCGGACAATTCGGCGGGCGCCGTTATCGTCATCTCCAGCCATGTCGTCAGAGGCTCCGTCGGCAATCGTGCCGCCGTCTTCGCGCTGGAAACCCTCGGTCATCCCGTCTGGGCGCTGCCGACCATCGTTCTTCCCTGGCATCCAGGCCATGGCCGCTCGACGCGACTGACCTTCAATGAAGCTGATTTCGATCATGCGATCGACGATCTCATCGCCGCACCCTGGTTGTCGGAAGTGAAGGCGGTGCTGTCGGGTTATTTCGGCAATGCCGCGCAGGCGCATTCCGTTGCCCGGCTGGTACGGGCACTGAGGGAAAAGAACCCCGACCTCTTTTATGCCTGCGATCCGGTCATCGGCGATGCCGGCGGTCTCTACGTGCCCGAGGCGACGGCGGAAGCGATCCGGGATCAGCTGATCCCGCTGGCATCGCTGGCGACGCCGAACCGCTATGAGCTTGCCTGGCTCGCCGGCGCGCCGCTGGAGGACAACAACGCCGTCATGGAGGCTGCCCTGGCGCTCGGGCCGTCGCGCATGCTGGTGACCTCGGCTGTGCCGATGATGGCCGGTGGTATCGGCAATCTCTATCTCAGCGGCCGCAATGCGCTGCTTGCCGAACATCGCAGCATTGACAATGCCCCGAACGGGCTCGGCGATCTTCTCTCGGCCGTATTCCTATCGCGGCTCCTGTCCGGCATGGACGAAGAGCGGGCGCTGCAAATGACCACGGCAAGCGTCTACGAAGTGCTGGCAAGGGCGGTCAAGCGTGGTAGCGACGAGCTGACGCTGGCGGCGGATGCCTCCAGCCTGTCGACGCCGATGGCGATGGTGCAGATGCGCCGGCTGATGCATCCCGCCCAGCGCAAGAAGTAGCGATCGAAGCTATCAAGAGCTTTTTGCAGTGCAATAGTTGCCATTCGCGGCGGCGCGCTGTAATTCAATCCGCATGGACAGCTTTCCTACATCCCTTCTGAGCGGCTATCGCAACTTCATGAGCGGACGTTATGCGGACGAGCGCGAGCGTTATCGCAGTCTCGCCGAGAGCGGCCAAAGCCCATCGACCCTGGTGATTGCCTGTAGCGACTCCCGCGCGGCGCCGGAGATTATCTTCGACGCCGGCCCGGGGGAGCTTTTCGTCATCCGCAACGTCGCCAATATGGTGCCGCCCTATGAGCCGGACGGCCATTTCCATGCGACGTCGGCAGCGCTGGAATTTGCGGTGCAGTCGCTGAAGGTTTCCGACATCGTCGTCATGGGCCATGGCCGTTGCGGCGGCATCCGCGCAGCGCTCGATCCCAATGCCGAGCCGCTCTCGCCAGGTGACTTCATCGGTCGCTGGATGGGGCTCCTGAAGCCCGCCGCCGAGCAGATCCAGAGCAACGACATCATGACACAGGCCGAGCGGCAGACGGCGCTGGAGCGCATCTCGATCCGCAACTCGCTCGAAAATCTGCGCAGCTTTCCGGATATCAAGGCGCTGGAAGAAGAAGGAAAGTTGAACCTGCACGGGGCTTGGTTCGATATTTCGACCGGCGAATTGTGGGTGATGGACGCAAAGACCCGCGACTTTATCCGCCCCGAAGCCTGAGAACGCTCTATCTCTTTGTTTTTACGCAATTCCGGACGGAAAACCGGCACACACTTTTCCTGGAATTGCTCTAGATCAAACAAAAAAGCGCTTCAGACCATCCGGTTGAAGCGCTTTTTTGATGTGTATGGCTTTTGATTATTTGCCGTCGATCTGCTTGCCGATATAGGCGATTGCTTCCTGATAGACCCTTGCATCGTTCCAGCCGCCGATCGCCGAGAAATTCGGTTCGCCGGGCTGATAGGGAGCGCCCGACTGCCAGCCGTGGCCCTTCAGGAAGTTTGCGGTCGACGACAGCGCGTCGGCGCGCGAGCCGACGAGATCGACCTTGCCGTCGCCGTCGCCATCGACGCCATAGAGCACGACGTTCTTCGGCATGAACTGCGTCTGGCCGATTTCGCCATGGGCAGCACCGCGAGCGGACGGGCTCAGATAACCTTCGCCGACGAGCTTGAGGGCGGCATAGAGCTGATCGGTGAAATAGGCCGAGCGGCGGCAGTCATAGGCAAGGGTCGATACGGCGGAGAGGGTATGCTGATCGCCCATGAAGCCGCCGAAACCGGTTTCCATGCCCCAGATGGCGATGATCGGGCCTGGGGGAACGCCGTAACGCTTCTCGATGCGCGAGAACAGAGCGGCGTTGGCCTGCTTCATGCTCTTGCCGCGGCTGATGATCGTCTGGCCACCGCGCTTCTTCATGAATTCATCGAATGAGAGCTTGAAGCTCTTCTGGCCACGGTCGGCGCGGATGGTCGGCTGGTTGTAGTGGACGTTGGCAAAGGCCCGGTCGAGGACGGAAGGGCTGATGCCCTGACCCTGCGCTTCCTGCTTGAATTCGCGCACCCAGTTGTCAAAACCGGCGGACGTATTGCCGCAGGATGCGGCGTTTGCCGCAAACGGCGTGACCAATAACAACCCGCCTGCCAAGAGAGCTGCCATTCCAGACTTAGTGATGCGCATTCAGAATCCCCAAATTCTTACCGCGCGAAAGACGCGGGAACGTTTTTGAATGGCGCGTGAGCCTCTCCGTTCTCCGGGCTCATGCGCTGTTTTGTCGCCACAGGACCATGCCAGTATCGAATGGTTCTGTCATTACTACATTTTAGCGATCAATGTTTTTCACTTCACGTAAAAGACGATCGCTCAAGTATATTTCACAAAAGCCCCGCCTTTCATTATGAAATGGCGAGGCTTTTCCTCAAGTCCTGATTATCCCGTCAAGGTTTATAAACCGTAAATTGGTTTACAAGCGCTTATGCAGCCTTCTTGCGCGGCTTGATCAGACCGCGGTTGATCAGGAGTTCGGCGATCTGGATGGCGTTCAGGGCCGCACCCTTGCGCAGATTGTCCGAGACGACCCAGATGTTGAGGCCGTTTTCAACCGTGGCATCTTCGCGGATGCGGGAGATGTAAGTCGCGTCTTCACCGGCGCATTCATAAGGCGTGATGTAGCCGCCGTTTTCATGCTTGTCGATGACAAGGCAACCCGGCGCCTCGCGCAGGATATCGCGAGCCTGGTCGGCGGAAATCTCGTTTTCGAACTCGATGTTGACCGATTCCGAATGGCCGATGAAGACCGGCACGCGCACGGCGGTGCAAGTAACCTTGATCTTCGGATCGAGCATCTTCTTGGTCTCGGCCAGCACCTTCCACTCTTCCTTGGTGTAGCCGTCTTCCATGAAGCTGTCGATGTGCGGAATGACGTTGAAGGCGATGCGCTTGGTGAACTTCTTGTTCTCGATCGGATCGGCGACGAAGACGGCGCGGGTCTGATTGAAGAGCTCGTCCATGCCATCCTTGCCGGCGCCGGAGACGGACTGATAGGTGGAGACGACAACGCGCTTGATCTTGGCGAAGTCATGCAGCGGCTTCAGGGCCACGACGAGCTGCGCGGTCGAGCAATTCGGGTTGGCGATGATGTTGCGCTTGGTGAACTGGGTGATGGCGTCCGGGTTTACTTCCGGCACGATCAGCGGCACGTCGGCGTCGTAGCGCCAGGCGGACGAGTTGTCGATGACGACGCAGCCCTGAGCGCCGATCTTCGGCGAGACCCGCTTGGAGACATCGCCACCGGCCGACATCAGGCAAATGTCGGTGTCGGAGAAATCGTAGTTCTCCAGGTTCGAAACCTTCAGCGTCCGGTCGCCGAAGGAAACTTCGGTGCCCTGCGAGCGAGCCGATGCCAGCGCCACGACTTCGTCGGCGGGGAAACCGCGTTCAGCCAGGATATTGAGCATTTCGCGACCTACATTTCCGGTCGCGCCCGCTACTGCAACTTTGAAACCCATTTCTCAAGCTCTCTTTCTCTTCTCTCCTCTTTGGCGAGGGGGGAACCACGGTCATAACGACCGGTTCCTGTCCCCAGCCGAGCCGGGGAGAGAGCGGCAGGCCAGAGACGTCAGACGGTTTTCGTCGTCGTTTTGGCCTTGGTTTTGGAAGAAACCGGAAAATAGACATCCCGCCCGGCACATTGCGCCAGGTGAGCGAAGCTATCGATCTGTTCGAAGCGAACCATGGAGGTCTTCCTTTTCCGCTGCCGGTTCTAAGAGGTTTTCCACAGGAGTCAAGGATTTTGCGCTCCCACCCCAGTGGGAACGCGGAAATCGGAGCAAGGTTTTACCGATTGGTGTTGCGCGTGGATTCGAACAGGAACCAGGTGCGGCGCTCGGTCTCGTCCAACCAGTTTTCCAGCAGGCTGGCGGTTGCGATGTCGCCATACTCGTCGCAAACATCGTGGGTGGCGCGGATTTCGGCTGAAAGCTTGAGATTGTTGTCGGCCAGTTCGGCGAGCATGTCCTGAGCGTCGACATATTCGGCGTCATTGTCGGGGATGCGCTGCAGCTTGGCGATCTGGCCGATGGAACGCAGCGTCGTGCCGCCGATCTTGCGGGCACGCTCGGCAAGCGGATCGGTCATGGCGAAAAGCTGCTCGCCCTGTTCGTCCAGCAGCAGGTGGTAGTCGCGGAAATGCGGGCCGCTCATATGCCAATGGAAATTCTTGGTCTTGAGATAAAGGGCAAAAACATCGGCCAGCAATGCCCTGAGCGCCGCGGAAATATCGCGGGTCGCTTCTTCGCTGAGGTTGGTGCGGGTACCCAGTTTCGATTTGGTATTGGCGGTATTCATGATGACATGCTCCGTTTCGTTGTTCGCATCAGCGATCGCCGAGAGATTTTAGCGGAGTTTAATGACATTCGCTGTTGTGTGGGCGCTGTTGTGTGGGATGGCATGGCAGGCAGGCCTGGCGCGAGTGTTTTTCGCGGCGGAGCCGGCTGCGATGATCTGCGGAAAGCCCGAACAGGAATGATAGTATGAAGACGGGAAGGGTTTGGCAATTGCTCGCTGATATAGCAGATCGGCACTGGAAACGTGCCGCCTCCCCCGCGCGAGGGAAGCGGCCGGAGGGATGGCGGTTACTTCAAGCCGCCGCCGGCATAGAGGGTTTCGCCCGTCAGCCAGCCGGAATCTTTCGAAGCGAGGAAGACCGCGATCGGGGCAATGTCGGTCGGCTGGCCAAGACGGCCGAGCGGCGTTTGTGAGACCAGATGCTTTTCGAAATCGCTGCCGATGACGCCGGCCGCATGTACGCCTTCGGTCTCGACGCCACCCGGCGAAATGGTGTTGACGCGGATGTTGCGGGGTCCGAGTTCCTTGGCGAGAATCTGGGTGATCGAGGTGACGGCCGCCTTGGTCGCCGTATAGACGGCGGTGGTCGGCAGGTTCAGGGTGACGGCGTTCGAAGCGATGTTGATGACATTGCCGCCGTCCGGGCCGAAATACTTCACCGCTTCCTGCGTCGTCAGCAATGTGCCGAGGACGTTGATATTGAATTCACGATGGAATTCCTCCTCGGTGATCTCTTCCAGCGAGGCGAATTTATAGACGCCGGCATTGTTGACGAGGATATCGACGCCGCCAAACGCCTCCTTGGCCTCGGCAAAAAGCCGTTTCACGTCGGCGGATTTTGAAACGTCGCCATGGGCCGCGATCGCCTTGCCGCCCTTGGATTTGATCTCGGCCACGACCCTGTCGGCGCCTTCCCGGCTGGATGCATAATTGACCACGACGGCTGCGCCCGCCTCGCCAAATGCCTTGGCGATGCCCGCGCCGATGCCCTTGGATGCTCCGGTCACGATCGCGACCTTACCTGCCAGCTTGCTCATGTTATCTCCTATCGAGAATTGTTAGATGATTTTATATCTATCGAAACGTTGGCGCGAGCGAGGCCTCTGGAGGCTAATCTTCGCCGCGTCACTTTGATATTTAGATAATCATCTAAATGATACAAGAGGACGCGCGTGTTGCGATCAAAGAATCATTCGGGCTGAATCCGTCAGATGTTGGAAAGCTCTGCCATATAGGCGCTGAGCACGTCCCGGCGTAACACCAGATTGGCGAATTTGCCTTCGCGCACGATCTCGATGAGACCGGCGTTCTCAAGTTCCTTGATATGATGGGAGATTGTTGCGGCGCTGACGGTATGGCATTGCGTCAGCACGCTGCAAGGCATCGAATCGGTGCGACGGCCGATTTCCTTCAGCATCTGCACGCGACGTGGCTCTGCAAGCGCGCGGGAAATCAATCCCAGCTGCCTTTCGCTCAAACGTATCGTCCCGGCATCCGTCATCGTCTTTACCACATCGCAAGCGGGATGGATTTCCCGCAGATTCACCGTTCCAGATATATGAATGCAAGGGATGCTTGGCAACCATTCGGGGTGGGTGGTGGAGCGGTATGATATATAGGTGAGGGGATTTTCTTTTCCCTTACCCGTCTTCGTGGTTCGAGACGGCCCTGCGGGCTTCCTCATCATGAGGACTAATCTTTTGTGTCCGGGCGGACAGCTTACTCCGCCTCATCCAGAGGGGCGGAGCTCGAAGAGCGAAGCCTCGAGGGACGAGGCGGCCCCGAACTCGCGATAAATCGATCACTTCCCCTTGAGCAACGGCAGTCTCGGCACCGGCCAGCCGGTTTCGCCGATGCGGAAGAGCAGGCCGTAGCGGGAATAGACGATCGCCATCATGAAGGAAAACCAGCCGCCGAGTGCCAGGCCGGCGATGACGTCGCTTGGATAATGCGCGCCGATCATCACGCGGGTCGCGGCGAGCCAGAGGGCGCAGGCGATGAAGATGTAGCGATAGCGCGGAAAGAGGAAAGCCAGCGCCACGAAGAAGGCGCCGATGGTGGTCGCATGGCCGGAGGGGAAGCTTTCGAAACTTGCGCGGCCGTTGAAGGGTGAGAAGCCGAAGGTTCCCCAATCCTCGAAATGTGTGGGTCGGGCACGACCGATGGCGCGCTTCAGGAGATTGGCAAGAATGCCCGAAAGCGCGATCGTCGTCAGCAGATAGCCGCCGATCTGACAGATACGCAGCGCCTGGCACCGACAGCGCGCCGACTGCAACAGCCGGCTACCGGCCCAACCCTCGAAGAACAGGAAGGCGCTGAGGAGGATGATCCAGCCTGATTCACCGAAATTGGTGAGCAGCTTGGCGAAAAAATGAACGGGCGGCGCTACGTTCTTGATGTTCGCGCCGACCGGTGCATCGAACAGCAACGCGGAGAGAAAGACGATATTGGCGGTCAGGAACAGGCAGATTTTCCAATGCGACGGCGCAAAGCCATGTCTGCTTCGCCGCCACCGCCTGTCGAGAGACGTCAAGATTGCCTGCATGTCCACCGCCTGTCGCCGACACTTCCACCCCAGTCGACAATCACGCGTAGCAGGCTTCTGCTACAATTTTTTTACAGATTTGAGACGGTCGGCGGGATAGGCAAGCCAATGGCTCGAACGCGGTCGTAGCCAGCCGGTTTGCGCGGCGGAGAAGACCAGGCCAAGGCGGGAGAAAAGGATCGCGACGGCAAAGGCGATCCAGGCGCCAAGCGCCAGGCCGGCGGCGACATCACTTGGGTAATGCACGCCGATGATGATGCGCGTCGCCCCAAGCCAGAGGCCGATGCCGGCGAACAGCAGCCGGAAGCGCGGGAAAAGCAGGGCGAGTGCCGCAAAGAGCGCGCCCACATGCGCTGAATGCGCCGAGGGAAAGCTCTGAAACAGGAAATCGCCGTGAAACGGCTCGAAGCCGAAAATGCCATACTGATCGTAGAGCGGCGGCCGTGCCCGGCCGATCGCATATTTCAGGAGATGCACGACGATGCTGGCGGACAGGACCGAGAGGCCGACATAGATCACCTTCCGGACGAGATTGGCGGCTTGGTAACGGGCATGCGGTCGGGCTAGGTACCTGGTGATGAGTAGGCTGAAAGCCAGCACGGCAACGGCGGTGGCGAGAATCCAGACGAGCCTGCCGATGTCGGTGATGGCGCCCGCAGCCGCGACCAGCTGCGGCGGAAGGTTCTTCGCCGCCTGCCCCAGTGGGGCGTCGAAGACGAGGAAGGCAAGAAGGACGATGTTGACGGTCGTCAAGGCATAGCCGAGCCAGGGAAGGCGGCGATGCCGGCCGCGGCGAAGGTCATAGCGCCGCGCCAGCCTGCCCCATGGCGATGCTTGCCTCCGGATCGCATTGTTCGGCGGCGGGGTGGTTTCCATTCTCATGCGAGGGGACATAGGAGGCGATGTGGCCGAATTCAACAAAAAGCCCTCGCTCCGTGGGCCGGGAGCGAGGGCTTTTATGTTTCACGTGAAATATAGCAGGCGATTTATGCCGACTTTATGCGGATAGCGCCTTGAATTCGGCGAGGATAGCGTCGCCCATTTCGGTGGTGCCGACCTGGCGGCTGCCAGCCGACATGATGTCGCCGGTGCGGATGCCGCTGTCGAGCACGTTGGCGATCGCCTTTTCCAGCGCGTCGGCCTCGGTGACCAGACCGAAGGAGTAGCGCAGGCACATGGCAAAGGAGGCGATCATGGCGATCGGATTGGCGATGCCCTTGCCAGCGATGTCGGGGGCCGAACCATGCACCGGCTCATAGAGCGCCTTGCGCTTGCCGGTCTTGGCGTCGGGAGCGCCGAGGGAGGCCGAAGGCAGCATACCGAGCGAACCGGTCAGCATGGCGGCGACGTCGGAGAGCATGTCGCCGAAGAGGTTATCGGTGACGATGACGTCGAACTGCTTCGGCTGGCGAACGAGCTGCATGCCGCCGGCATCGGCGAGCATATGCTCGAGCTGGACGTCGGCATATTTTTCCTTGTGCGTCGCGGTGACGACCTGGTTCCAGAGCACGCCGGACTTCATGACGTTGCGCTTTTCCATCGAGCAGACGCGATTGTTGCGAGTGCGCGCCAGTTCGAAGGCGACGCCGGAGATGCGCTCGATTTCGTAGGTGTCATAGACTTGCGTATCGATGCCGCGCTTCTGGCCGTTGCCGAGATCGATGATCTCCTTCGGCTCGCCGAAATAGACGCCGCCGGTGAGTTCGCGCACGATCAGGATATCGAGGCCTTCGACCAGTTCCGGCTTCAGTGAGGAGGCCGATGCCAGCGCCGGATAGCAGATGGCCGGGCGTAGGTTTGCGAAAAGCTGGAGATCCTTGCGCAGGCGCAGCAGGCCGGCTTCGGGGCGCACTTCGTAAGGCACATCATCCCACTTCGGACCGCCGACGGCGCCGAAGAGAACGGCATCGGCGGCCATCGCCTTGGCCATATCGGCATCGGAGATTGCCGCGCCGTGCGCGTCATAGGCGCTGCCGCCGACCAGACCCTCGTCGGTAACGAAACCGGCGCCCTTCGCCTCGTTCATATAGGCGATGATCTTGCGGACTTCGCCCATGGCTTCAGGGCCGATGCCGTCACCCGGCAGAAGGAAGAGATTGCGCACTGTCATGGGAAGAGCCTCCGCAAAAGAAACAAGTTGCGGGGTTCTTAGACCTGCAAATGCGGCTTTTCAAGCGAGGAAGGGCGGGAAACGGTACGGTTTTGCGGCCAATCACCCGCCCTCACCCTTCGAGGGCCCTGCGGGCCACCTCAGGGTGAGGGCTAGTCTTTTGTGCTTGGCTGAAAAGGCCGCTCCACCCTCATCCTGAGGTGCGGAGCCTCGAAGGACGAGGGTGGCCCCGACTCGCTGCCTTTCCGGGATGCTTACTCAGCCAGACCCAGCGAGGCCAGATAAGCGGCTGATGCCGGGATCTTTGACTTGTCCTTGATCTCGATGATCAGGCGCGGATTGCTGTCGAGCTTGGCAAGGGCGGCGAAGACGGCGCGCCAGTGGATATTGCCTTCGCCGAGGCTCCAGTGACGATCGGCATAGCCGTCGGCATCCTGCAGGTGGACGTGCTGCAGGCGGTTGCCGGCGGCGTGGACGTAATAATCGACCGGCGGTGCGCCGGTGTAGCCATGGGCATAATTGGCATGGCCGGTGTCGATCGACACGGCGACGGCGGGCGAATTGAAGCTGTCGGCGAGGCCGACGCGGATATGCGGGTCCTTGTCCTCGATGTTCTCGATGACCATGGTCAGCCCGATGTCCTCGGCGCGCTTGACGGCATCCTTCAGCGTCAGATGCGTATGTTCGATGATCTTTTCGCGTTCGCCCTTGTTGTTGTCCAGGTTGTTGTAGGACCAGGACGTATAGGGGCTATGGATGACCATCTGCGTCGCGCCGATATTGGCGCAGACATCAAGCGCCTGCAGGAGACGCCTGGAAACGACGGCGCGGATATCCGGATCCTGCGAGGCGATGATGAAGCCCCAGAACGGACCATGGATGCCGAGACGGCCCTGATGTCCGTCGAGCAGTTTTCTGGCACGCTCGGCAAGCGGCGCCCAGTCGCCATTGAGGATTTCGGCTTCGACGAAGCTCTGCAGTTCCAGGTCACGCGGCTTTTCGAGCAGCCAGCCGCGATGGGTTTCGACGTCGGAGAGCGTCATGGCGGCGCCGACAATGGGAAGGGAGGTCATGGGGAATGCTCCAGTGGGGAGGAGGAAAATCGGGGGGCGGGAGAGGCCTGAAAGGGCTCCGCGGAGACTGTATGATCCCCGTTTTTGTCGGGCATATTACAGCTGGCCGGATCTCACGGCCTTTATGCGCCGCGACATAAGAAAAAAGCCGGGCTTTTCAGCCCGGCTTCGACACGCAAATATGATGATTAAATCGATCAGGCAGCCCAGGGATGAGCGGCGGCGTTCGACTTTTCGAACTTGTCGATCGCGGATGCCTTCTCCAGCGTCAGGCCGATATCGTCGAGGCCGTTCAGCAGGCAGTGGCGCTTGAATTCGTCGAGTTCGAACTTCAGCGAGCCGCCGTCCGGGCCGGTGATCTCGAGGTTTTCCAGATCGATCGTCAGGATGGCATTGGAGCCGCGCGAAGCGTCGTCCATAAGCTTGTCGAGATCTTCCTGGCTGACCTTGATCGGCAGGATGCCGTTCTTGAAGCAGTTGTTGTAGAAGATGTCGGCGAAGCTGGTCGAGATGACGCAGCGGATGCCGAAGTCGAGCAGCGCCCAGGGAGCGTGTTCGCGCGAGGAGCCGCAGCCGAAATTGTCGCCGGCGATGAGGATCTTGGCGTTCTGATAGGCCGGCTTGTTGAGCACGAAATCCGGGTTCGGCGAACCGTCTTCATTGTAACGGGCTTCGGCGAACAATCCCGTTCCGAGACCGGTGCGCTTAATGGTCTTCAGATAATCCTTCGGGATGATCATGTCGGTGTCGACATTGACGACCGGGAGGGGTGCCGCGACACCGGTCAACTTCACGAACTTGTCCATAGGTCCTGCCTTCAATTTTCGTCTATGCACGAATTATCCTGCCAATAGAGCAAATCCGGCCCAAAATGAAGGGGAATCTTGGAAATGCTCCGCAGGTGGGCGCATCAGTCGCGGTGCTGCAATTTAAGGATCGCGCACGGACAAGCGCATCGGGCGCGGCAAGACGCCGCCCTGCCCGATATCAGAGGTCGATGATCGTGCCGCGACCGTCGTTCCAGACGCGCATCTCGCGCTGACCGTTGTTCGCCCTGGCGCGCACCGGAACCGGTTTCATCCGCAGCGAAATCGCGCGGCCCACCATAAGCGCGGTGAGGATGCCGCCGACGGCGAGCGTCAGCGAAACGGTAAACAGCGCCATCGCCGCAAACACGGTGATGCCGGCAAGCGCGATAAACAAGGAACGGATGTTTTTCATGGTCGAGACCTCTCTACTCATGGAAATGTGGTCCTCTCTTCTCCCATCTGCAAGAGGAGCGTGGCTTTTTGTTGTCGCGCTATTGTCATCTTGCCTAGAGATTGAAAGCGCGGCAAAACTGGAGGATGAGTAGAGCTGCCCCTCCCCGTTCCGTCTGCCTGCGCCGTTCGGTGCTGAGCGTTCCCGCGATCAATCGTCGCGCGCTTGAAAAGATCGCCAGCCTCGATTGCGATGCGGTCATCTTCGACCTCGAGGATTCCGTGGCGCCGGAGATGAAGGTGGAGGCGCGCGAGAATTTGAAGGCCTTTTTCGCCGGGCCGAAGCTTGTGGGCAAGGAGCGGATCATCCGCATCAATACGCTGTCATCCGGTTTTGGCGCCGACGATCTGGATCTGGTTCTGGCGCTCGAACCTGATGCGGTGCTTCTGCCCAAGGTCGACGGACCGCAGGATGTGACTGTCGTCAGCGACAGGCTTGCCGAAGCGGATGCGCCCGAGAGCCTGCGCATCTGGGCGATGATCGAGACGCCGCGCGGCATTTTGAATGCGGCTGCCATCGCCGAGGCCGGACGCACGCCGGGAAGCCGGCTCGATTGCTTCGTCGTCGGCCTCAACGATCTGCGTAAGGAGACCGGGGTGTTGCCGCAGCCGGGCCGCGCCTATCTCGTGCCCTGGCTGATGCAGGTGATTTTGGCGGTCAGCGCTTACGGGCTCGACGCTATCGACAGCGTCTTCAACGATTTCAAGGATATGCAGACGCTGGACGCCGAATGCGACGAAGGTCGCGCCATGGGCTTTGCCGGCAAGATGCTGATCCACCCGAACCAGATCGAGGCCGCTAATCGGCATTTCGGGCCGGACGAGACGGCGATTGCCGAGGCGGAGGCGATCATCGCCGCCTTTTCCGATCCCGCCGCCGCGAGCCTCAATGTCGTCAATCTCGGCGGCCGCATGGTCGAGCGGCTGCATCTTGTCCAGGCGGAAAGACTGGTTCATAAAGCTCGCCTGATTGCAAAACGCCATCGCCCTTCGGCAAGTTGAGGGTGAGGCCGCTATGTTACGAAAGACGCTTCGATGAAACTCTATCGCTTCCTCACCGGACCGGATGACGCTTCCTTCTGCCACAAGGTGACCGCCGCGCTGAACAAGGGCTGGGACCTCTCAGGCTCGCCGACCTATAGCTTCAACGCCGCGACCGGCGTGATGCAATGCGGCCAGGCCGTCGTCAAAGAGGTTGTAGGCAAGGATTACGATCCTGAGGTCAAGCTTTCCGAGCAATAAGCGTGCGGCAATAGAGCCGCTTTTCTAGCGATCTGTCGCTTCTTCCGCGCTTTCCTCGATGCGCTCCATGTCCTCGTCGCTCAGGCCGAAATGATGGCCGATTTCGTGGATCAGGACATGGGTGATGATATCGCCGAGGGTTTCCTCGTTCTCCGCCCAGTAATCGATGATCGGCCGGCGATAAAGCCGGATCTTGTTCGGCATTTCCCCGGTCTGGGCGGTGAAGCGCTCGGATATCCCACGACCTTCGAACAGGCCGAGCAGGTCGAAGGGCGTTTCCAGCGCCATGTCCTCGAACACGTCGTCGTCTGGAAAATCCTCGATCACAATGATGAGATTGCCGGTGAGCGAACGGAATTCGTCCGGCAGGTGGCTGTAAGCCTCCGTGGCCAGTGATTCAAATGCGCTGATTGAGGGTGCGTGGCGGTCCCGCCAATCCTCGCTCTGGTCAATGCGGGCCATGAATGCTTCCTTCCGTAGCTGGTCATATAGAGCCTTTGCTCGGCTTTTTCGAGAGCCGATTGTGGCAGAGGAATATTTTCTCATAGAATCATGTTGACTCTTTCCTCGACCTCTGGAATCCATAAGAACATAACAGGAACATAATTGATCTGGAGCTAACGTCATGGCAGAGACCGCCGTGGCGCGGGAAACGCTTTTTGCCCTGCGTGAAACCATCGCCCGACTGGAAGGCAGGCCGATACCGGCGCTGTCAGCGGCTGCGCATGAGACGCGGGCGACGGAGCCTGAGGCCGGTCTGATGGGTGCTGTCCAGTCGCTGCTGGCGACCGGGGTTGCCGATCTCGACCAGGCGATGCAGGGCGGCGTGCCGCTCGACGCGCTGACGGAGATCCGTTCGCTGGCCTTGCGTCATGCGGGTGCGGCCAGCGGCTTCACGCTTGCTCTTGCCGCGCGGCTTGGGGCGCAAGCCGCCGGCAAGACCGCCACCGTGTCGCCGGTTCTATGGATCGGCGACACGGTGGCGGCGATGGAGGCGGGCCTGCCCTACCCCATCGGCATCAGGGATTTCGGATTGGAGCCGGCCGGCTTTCTGCAGGCCTCGCCGCGCAAGCTGGAAGAGGCGCTGTGGCTGGCGGAGACGGCGCTCGCGAGCGCTGCCTTTGCGGTCGTCATCCTGGAGGTGCGCGGCAATCCGGCCCGTTTCGGCCTGACCGAAAGCCGGCGGCTCGCGCTTCGGGCCAAGGCGGCGGGGCGGCCTTTGTTTCTCTTGCGGCAGGGAGGCGAAGAGGAGGCAAGCAGCGCCCTCTTCCGCCTCTCCGTCGAACCCGCGCCGGCTTTGGCGCGGCCTCTACCGGACGGATCGATGCTTGGCGGTAGCATCGGTCATCCGGCCTTTCATCTCACCCTGGAAAAGAGCCGCAATCCGGCGCCTTTTTCCATAACCCTGGAATGGAATGCCCATGACCGCCAGTTTTCCCTTGTCCCCGACGCTCAGCGTCCTGCCTTTCCCGACGAATACGCAGCGCATTCTGGCGCTGACCTTCCCGCATCTGCCGACGGACCGGATCGCCCGGAAGCGCTGGGGCCTGTCCTGGCGTACAGCCGGCCGGCTTGAAGCGCCGCCGCTTGCCTGCGCCGGCAAGCTCAGCAATGCCATGCGGCTCACCGCGCTCAACGAAAAGGCGGAGATCATCGGGCTGAAGCCCGGCCTGGGTGTTGCCGAGGCGAAGGCGATCTGTCCCGCTCTCGACGTCATCGAAGAGGATCCGGCGGCAGACCGCAAGCTGCTGGAGGCGATCGCCGACTGGTGCGATCGTTATACGCCGCTGGTGGCGATCGACGGCAAGGACGGGCTTTTTCTCGACATTACCGGCTGCGCCCATCTCTTCGGCGGCGAAGATGCGCTGCTCGAGGATATATTGATCCGCATTTCCGGGCTGGGGCTCGATGTTCGCGGCGCCATCTCCTCCGCGCCGGGCCTGTCCTGGGCGGTTGCCCGCTTTGACGACAGCCGTGTCGTCCCGCCGGACGCCATGGAAGAGGCGCTGGCGCCGTTGCCGGTCGCTTCGCTGAGGCTCGGCGAGGAAACCGTCGCCGCCTTGCAAAAGCTTGGATTGAAGCAGGTGGGCGATCTCCTCGCCGCACCGCGCGCGCCGCTCACCCGCCGTTTCGGCGCGCAGTTGCTTCTGCGGCTCGATCAGGCGATTGGCCACGCCGAAGAGCCGATCTCGCCGCGCCGACCGGTGGCGCAATTGTCGGCCGAACGGCGGCTTGCCGAGCCGGTGCAGGCCGAGGCCGATATCCTGCAATTGGCCCGCGAGCTTGCCGAAACCTTGAAGCCGGGGCTGGAAGCGCGCGGTGTCGGCGGCCGCCTGTTCGAGCTCCTGCTGTTTCGGGTCGATGGCGCGGTGTTCCGCATTGCCGCCGGCGCGTCGCAGCCGCTGCGTGAGCCAAGGCGGATCGCCGGCCTGTTTACTGAGCGCTTTACCGCTATTCATGATGATCTCGATGTCGGATACGGCTTCGAAATCGTCCGCCTCAACGTCCTGCAGCATGCGCCTTTCGATGCGATGCAGGGCGATTTTGTCGAGGAGGATCGGCAGGGCACGTCGCTTGCCGCCTTCGCCGACCGGGTTGCGGCGCGGCTGGGGCCGGATTGCCTGCAGGGCTTCGAATTACGGCAAAGCCATATTCCCGAGCGGGCCGCCCGGCCGGTGCCGGCCATGCACATCTTCGCTACTCGCAGGCGGACGGGCAGCGAAGATGCCGGTCACGGCTTTTTCCGGGGCGAACGGCCGCTCCGTCTGTTTCGCATGCCGGAGCCGATCGAGGCCTTTGCCGCCGAGGTGCCTGATGGCCCACCCCGGCAGTTCCGCTGGCGGCGGATGATGCACCGGGTCCTGCGGGCCGAAGGACCGGAGCGACTGGCGGCGGAATGGTGGATCGAGGAGGAAGACGATGTCCCGGAGCGTGATTATTTCCGTATCGAGGACGAGGGCGGTCATCGCTACTGGCTGTTCCGCAAGGGGCTTTATGGTCGAGGCGAAACGGCGCCGCACTGGTATATGCATGGGGTCTTCGCATGAGCGCCCATCCGTCCTCTTCCGGGCCACCCCCTTTTTTCGAGATTGGGGCCCGGTCGAACTTCTCCTTTCTCGAAGGTGCCTCGCATCCGGAAGAGATGGTAGCGCAAGCCGCTATTTTGAAACTTTCGGGGTTTGGAATTGCCGACCGCAATTCGGTTGCCGGCGTGGTCAAAGCGCATGCGCATACCAAACTTCTCCGCGAAAAATATAAAGAGGCCGCGAACAACCTGGAGCTTCGAACCACGGGCAAGCCGGAAAAACATCCCCTAGAGCCAGTCTCCTTCCAACCTGGTGCTCGGCTGGTGTTTTCGGACGGCACGCCTGATATTCTTGCCTATCCGCAGAACCGCATGGGCTGGGCGCATCTCTGTCGGCTGTTGAGTGCCGGCAATCTCAAGGCCGAAAAAGGCTCCTGTCAGCTCGAAGAAGCCGACCTGATGCAATGGGGCGACGAGATGATGCTGGCGCTCATTCCCGATGCTGACAGCATCGAGACGCCGGGGGGGCAGGCAAAGCTTGAGGAGTGCCTGAAGCGGCTATGGATGCGGTTTGGCCAAAAGTTCCATATGGTCCTGTCGCCGGCCTATGATGGACGGGATCGACTGGTCTTTGCCACGCTTTCCATCCTGGCGCAGCGCAATGGCGTCCGGCTGATCGCTAGCAACCAGCCGCTCTATCACGCAACCGAACGTAAGCGGCTTGCCGATATCGTGGTTTCCATCCGCGAGCATGTGCCGATTGCGGAAGCCGGCTTCAAGCTGGCGGCCAATGCCGAACGCTATATGAAGGGCGCTGCAGAGATGGTGCGTCTTTTCAGGGACTATCCGAAGGCTATCGCCAATACGCAGAAGTTTTTCAGCCGGCTGTCTTTTTCACTGGATGAGCTGAAGCATAATTATCCCGACGAAAGCATTCCTGGCGAAACCGTTGCGGAAACGCTGAAGCGACTGACGTGGGAGGGCGCGAGATGGCGTTATCCTGACGAGATCCCTGAAAACGTCTCGATGCAGATCGAGCATGAACTCAAGCTCATTCGTGAGAAGGAATATGAGCCCTATTTTCTGACAGTGCGTCGCATCATGGAGTTTGCCCGCAGCAAGAATATTTTATGTCAGGGGCGCGGTTCAGCCGCTAACTCCTTGGTCTGCTATTGTCTGAGGATCACGGAGGTCAATCCGAAGATTACGACGTTTTTGTTCGAACGCTTCATCTCGACGGAACGTGAGGAGCCGCCTGATATCGACGTCGATTTCGAGCATGAGAAGCGCGAACAGGTCATTCAATTCATTTATGACCATTACAAGATCGAGCATGCCGGGCTCACGGCGGCCGTCACTAGCTATCGGGCCCGCTCGGCCGGCCGCGAAGTGACAAAGGCCTTTGGCCTGTCGGAGGATGTGCAGTCCGCCCTTGCCAGCGGCGTCTGGGGCTGGTCGACGGAGGAACTGTCCGAACGCGAGGCCAAGCTTGCCGGGCTCGACCTTAAGGACAAGACGACGCAGCGCGTGCTTTCCTATGCCTCGACGCTGATGGGATTTCCAAGGCATCTCACCCAACATGTCGGCGGTTTTGTCATCACTAGAGATCGGCTGGACGAAGTGGTGCCGATCATGCACACGGCGATGAAGGATCGCTATATGATCGAGTGGAACAAGGACGATCTCGACAATCTCAATATATTGAAGATTGATGTTCTGGCGCTCGGCATGCTGACCTGTCTCGCCAAGGCTTTCGACCTGCTGCTGCTACATTACGACGTAAAAAAGCAGCTCTCTGATCTTGGTTACGCCAATTATCCTGATGGTGAGCCGGTCTATGACATGATCTGCCGGGCCGATACTATCGGCGTCTTCCAGATCGAAAGCCGGGCGCAGATGAGCATGCTGCCGCGCCTTCGGCCTCGCAAATTCTATGATCTGGTTATCGAGGTGGCGATTGTCCGGCCGGGACCGATTCAGGGGAACATGGTGCATCCCTATCTTAAGCGACGGGATGATGTTCTTCACAATCGGCCGATCGAATACCACCGACCGGAACTGAAAGCGGTCTTGGAAAGAACGTTAGGGGTTCCCCTATTTCAGGAACAGGCGATGCAAATTGCCATTACAGCGGCCGGATTTTCCGCGGCAAAGGCTGATCGGTTGCGTCGGTCCATGGCAACGTTCAAGCGGACGGGAAAAGTCGATGAATTCAAGCAAGACATGATTTCCGGTATGGTCGCAAACAATTATCCCCGCGACTTTGCAGAACGCTGCTTTAGCCAAATTGAAGGCTTCGGCGAATACGGCTTCCCCGAAAGCCACGCGGCTTCCTTTGCTTTGCTCGTCTACGCTTCTTCCTGGCTCAAGACTTATTATCCCGATGTCTTTTGCGCGGCGATCCTCAATGCCCAGCCGATGGGCTTCTATGCGCCGGCGCAGCTCGTGCGCGATGCGCGCGAGCATGGTGTCGAGATGCGGCCGGTGGATGTCAATCATTCCAGCTGGGACTGCCTTTTGGAGGAGGCGCGCTTCGATAAGGATGCGGTCGAGGCCCGCCATGCATCGATGCGCGACCACATCAAGACGAACAGGGCCGTTCGCCTCGGCTTCCGGCAGGTCAAGGGCCTTTCGGATAAGGAGATGGTCCAGCTCGTCGAACGCCGTGGCTCCGGCTATGCCTCCGTGCGCGATCTCTGGCTGCGCTCCGGCCTTGCCAAATCCGCCATCGAGCGGCTTGCCGATGCCGATGCCTTCCGGTCGATCGGGCTCGACCGCCGTGAGGCGTTGTGGGCCGTCAGGGCGCTGGATGCGCAAAGTGCCGCCGAAAAGCTTCCGCTCTTCGATCTGGCCGATCGCGCCGATCTGCAGGTCGAGCCTGGCGTTTCCCTGCCCGAGATGCTGCCCGGCGAGCAGGTTATCGAGGATTATCGTTATCTCTCGCTGTCCCTGAAGGCGCATCCGGTTTCCTTCCTGCGCGTGGATTTTGCCCGCATGGGCATCGTGCAGAACCGGGATCTGCCCACGATCGCCAATGGACGGATGGTGACGGTGGCGGGACTGGTGCTGGTGCGCCAGCGGCCGGGCTCGGCGAATGGGGTAATCTTCATGACGCTGGAGGATGAGACCGGCGTTGCCAATGCGATCGTCTGGCCGAAGATGTTCGAGAAATACCGCGCCATCGTCATGGGCGCCCGGCTGGTCAAGATCAGGGGCCGTCTGCAGAGCGAAAGAGGCGTCATTCATGTGGTGGTCGATTATATCGAGGACATGACGGCTGCGCTCGGCATCCTGCAACGCGAGGCTCGGCGTTTCGGCGTCAGTGATCGGGCCGACGAAGCCCTGCGCCCGACCATGGATCATCGGCAGAGCAAGCGGCGTGCAAGCTCAGCCCAGTCGGATCAGGGACAGGTTGATATCGCGACGGATGGCCGCGGTGATGTTGCAGAGACGGCCAGAGTCATGCCGCGCGGCCGCAATTTTCATTGAAATCTGAAGAAATTTCGGCTGCCGGGCCTCACACGCGGCGATATCCTTGGCTTTGCTCAATGAAAATTGACTCGATTCTTTACTTGACAAGAACCCTCTTCTTTCGCAGATAACAGGATAGCAAATGTCATGTTTGACGGACTGAGCGAAGAATGCTGGTTTGTAGCTGTAATTATATCACCGATAAGGAAATCCGGGACGTCATCAACGAGTTCCTGGATGAGGACTGTTGGCAGCTCATCGTCCCTGCCAAGGTGTATCACGCCATGTCGAAGCGCGGCCGTTGCTGCGGTTGTTTCCCGAATGTCGTTGATATCATTATACAGACAACCGAAGACTATCATGCCCGTCGCCACTCGACGGAAGCCGAAATATTTGATTTCATGTCCCGCCTGAAAAAATTTCATGAAGACAGCAGGAGAGCGGACATTGAAAGGCGACAAAAAAGTCATCGAGCGGCTTAACGAGGCTCTGTTCCTCGAGCTTGGCGCAGTCAACCAATATTGGGTTCATTACCGGCTTCTTGAAGATTGGGGCTACACCAAGCTTGCCAAGAAGGAGCGTGCCGAATCTATCGAGGAGATGCAGCACGCCGACCGTCTCGTCGCCCGTATCATCTTCCTTGAGGGACATCCGAACCTGCAGACGCTGGCACCTCTGCGCATCGGCCAGAATGTCAAGGAAGTGCTGGAAGCGGATCTTGCCGGCGAATACGACGCCCGTACCGCCTACAAGAAGTCGCGCGACATCTGTCATGACGCCGGCGACTATGTGTCGATGAAGCTGTTCGAACAGCTGCTGATCGACGAGGAAGGCCATATAGACTTCCTGGAAACCCAACTCGAACTGCTCGGCAAGATCGGCGAAGCCAAATACGGCCAGCTCAATGCCGATTCGGCTGATACCGCCGAATAATCACATTCAGGTCCGGCCGCTTTCCCGGCGGCCGGACCTCAATTTGCGTCAGTCTTCGGCTTCCAGGCCCGCCAGGTGCTGGAATTCAGCTACCACCTGCTCATAGACCGGGCGCTTGAAGGCGACGATCAAGCTGGGCAGCTCCGCCATCGGCTTCCAGTCCCAGGCGTCGAATTCTGGCTCATGGCCGCCGGGCGGCGGATTGATGGCGATTTCGCTCTCGTCGCCATCGAAGCGGAAGGCGAACCAGCGCTGGGTCTGGCCACGGAATTTCCCCTTGAGGCCGATGCCGATCAGTTGCGGCGGCAGGTCGTAGTTGATCCAGTCTTTTGCCTCGGCGAGCAGCGTCACCGTCTTCATGCCGGTTTCTTCGTAAAGTTCGCGATAGGCGGCTTCCAGCGGGTCTTCGCCGGCGTCGATGCCGCCTTGCGGCATCTGCCAAAGCTGCGGCGAGCCATCATATTCGGAGTTGCCGATCGGAATGCGCTTGCCGGCCCAGACCAGCCCCTCGCGGTTGAGCACCATGATGCCGACGCAGGGGCGATAGGGCAGGTCTTCGGCTTTGACGGGTGAGTGGGTCTTGCTCATCGTGTCCTCTAGCGGTCAGGGGTGTTTGGGGTCGTCGGCAAGTGCCGAGACGGCGACGATCTCGATGCCGCGCATCGCTGCCTCCTCGCTCCATTTGCTGATGGCGTCGATGCTTTCGTCGAAGGCGGATGCGACGCCGATCGCCGTGCCATTGCGACGCGCGACGCGCTCCAGTTCGTCGAGCTTCTTCAGGATGGCATCCTGCTGCAATTCGCCATCAAGCTGCATGTCGGCGAAAGCATGCGGTGTCTCCAGCGCCTTGGCGACGGTGCCGGATTTGGATTGGGCGGACGAGCCGTCGTCGAGGAACAGCAGGCCGCGCTTGCCGATATCGCGCATGACGGGCTGCAGAGCGTCGGTGTTCGACAGGAAGCGCCCGCCGAGATAGTTCATCACGCCGGTATAGTTGGTGATCTTGCCCATGGCCTTATGCAGGTTGTCGATGTTCTTCGCCGCTGATTGCGAGGTCAGAAGTGTCTCAGGCCCGGGATTGTTGCTGGGATAGTCGAAAGGCTCGAAGGGTACCTGGATCAGGATCTCATGGCCGCCGCGCCGCGCCTCCTGCATCCAGCGCTGCAGGCTGTTGCCGCTGGCGGCAAAGGCGAGCGTGATTTCTTCCGGCAGCTTCTCGATGGCGCGTTGCGTGCCGGTCTGGCTGAGACCGAGGCCACTGACGACAATGGCGATGCGCGTGCCGCGAGCGCCGGACCACGGCCGGGCATATTGGTCCATTGGTCTAAGCCCGCTCGGCGCGACGATCGGCAGCTTGCCGAAGGGCGAATCCTCCAGTAGAGCCTCGTTTGGCGTTGCCGCCATGCGTGGATCCTGGCCGATCTGGTTGGCATTGATCAGCACCGGACCGCTGCCATCGCGCGTGCTCGGGCTGAACATGGTTACCACGGAACCATCGCTGGTGACGATGCGCGAGGTATTGGCGCCTGATTGCGGATCGACCTCCGTCAGGCTCGGCTGATCGGCGGCGGTGGGCTTGCTGTCAGCCGGTGGCGTGGGCGCCGTCTTTTCGGCTGTCTCGACCGGCGGCGGGGTTTTCTGGAGAGTATCGCGCAGCAGCGCCGAATAGAGAGAAAAGCTGGCGATTGCGATCAGACAGAAGCCGGCAAGGATGCGCCCGAAGGGCGGCCGCCGCCGCTTGCGGTTCGGTCCGCGGTTCTGGCCGAGCGGTGCATGCAAATCCGTTCCCAAAGTCCGTATCCACCCCAAGCGGGAAACTGTCTGCCCCAGACTCAAAACACGAAAGCATGATCCGAATAGATGTCGAATGAGATCGCGCTCATTCCGGCGGCGGAAGCGAGATGAGATCAGTCATCTCGGCCCCGGATATGAAAAGCGCCGGGTCTGTTTCCAGCCCGGCGCTGTTTCCTTATTTGGAGGAAACCGCCTTTTCCGGATTCGGCGGGAAGGCCGGATCAGTCTTGGCGCCGCGCAACAGGTCAAGCGCGTAGTTGAGCTGGAGATCGTCCTTCGGATCCGGCGGCACATAGGCGGCCGAGCCGGAGCCCTGGTCGGTTTCGCTCTGGCCCTTGATGTGGCCCGGCAGGCTGGATTCGCCTTCGGTCACCAGCTTGCCCTTCAGATCGTCCGGCAGCGGCTGGTCGACCTTGATGTCCGGTGTGATGCCGGTGCCCTGAATGGAGCGGCCCGACGGCGTGTAGTAGAGCGCCGTCGTCAGACGCAGCGCGCCGTTGCCGTCACCGAGCGGGATGATCGTCTGGACCGAGCCCTTGCCGAAGGACTGCGTGCCGACGACGGTGGCGCGGCGCAGGTCCTGCAGGGCGCCGGCGACGATTTCCGAAGCTGAAGCCGAGCCGCCGTTGATCAGGACGATGATCGGCTTGCCGTCGGTGATGTCGCCCGGGCCGGCATTGAAGCGGCGGGTTTCATCCGGATTGCGGCCGCGGGTCGAGACGATTTCGCCACGCTCCAGCACATCGTCGGCAACGTTGATCGCCTGGTCGAGCAGGCCGCCCGGGTTGAGGCGCAGGTCGAGGACATAGCCCTTCAGCTTGTCGGCCGGGATATCCTTCTTGATCTTGGTGATTGCGGCTTCGAGATCCGGCGTGGTCTTTTCGGTGAAGGAAATGATGCGAAGATAACCGACATCACCTTCTTCGCGCGACTTGACGGCGGCAACGGCGATCACGTCACGGATGATGGTGAGTTCGATCGGCTTGTCGGCGCCTTTGCGCAGCAGCGTCAGCTTGATCGGCGTCTTGACCGCGCCGCGCATCTTCTCGACCGCATCTTCCAGCTTCAGGCCGCGCACGGACTGGCCATCGATGGCGGTGATGTAGTCGCCGGCGAGAACGCCAGCCTTGGCGGCAGGTGTGTCGTCGATGGGGGTGATGACCTTGACCAGATCGTTGTCCATCGTCACTTCGATGCCGAGGCCGCCGAATTCACCCTTGGTCTGGGTGCGCATGTCGTCGGCATCCTTGGCATTCATGTAGCTCGAATGCGGGTCCAGTGAGGTCAGCATGCCGTTGATGGCGGCTTCGATCAGCTTGTCTTCCTGGGGCGGCGTCACATACTGCGCGCGCACACGTTCAAAGACATCGCCGAAAATCGACAATTCCTTGTACGTGGAAGAACCAGCGGCTTCCGCCGGCACTACAGCCGTGTAGATAACGCTCATCGCGGTCGCACCCATCAATGCGCCAACGAGAACAAGAGAAGCCCTACGTATCATTGCGTGCCTTTCCAGTATCCTTTGAGGTCCACCAAGGTCGAGAATCGACCGGCTTCCCATCTTTTCGAAATTCAATGTAAAGCGTTGGCCGATCTGTTTCCAGCGCCAATGCAGTCGCACTCGCGACTCTTTTTTGGCCCATCACCGCGAGTGGCTCGCCGGCGAAAACAAATTTGCCCAGACGCGTCTTGATCGCGTCCATACCCGACAGCACCATATGGTAGCCGTCGCCCGTGTCTAGAATGACCATCTGGCCGTAGCTGCGAAACGCGCCGGCGTAAACGACTGTCCCATCGGCAGGAGCGGTGACGAGTGCGTCGGGACCGGTTGCGAGCGTGATGCCCATCGCCGTATGTCCCGTACCGTCGTTGTCGCCGAACTGGCGGAGAATATCGCCCGCCACAGGCAGCTCCAATTTCCGTTTAAGATCGGAGAACGGATATGCGGGCGCAATGCGGTTTTTATCGGGCACTCCGCTTTCGGCCAGGGCCTTGGCCTGCTCGCGCTGCTGATCGGTCAATTGCTCCCGGCGGAGCTGTTCCGCCCGCGCCGCGGCGGCGGCATCGCGCACCGAGCCGATCTGGCTTTCCAGCGAGGCGACAAGGCCCTCGAGGCTGGTCGCTTGGCCCGCCAGTTCCTCGGAGCGCTTGCGCTCGGTGTCGAGTTTTTCGGCATTCTCGTGGCTGAGCTTGTCGTTCTCGCTGAGCAGCAGATCCATGCGGCGCTCTTCCTCCAGACTGTTGGTCATGGTGGTGGTGAGGTCAGCCTTCTCGGCGGCGGTGGCGGCATGCAGCTTGGTGAGGTCGGTCAGGTCGGCGATGAGCTTGTCCGTCTCCTTGCGCATGCCGGGAACGACGGCGCCGAGCAGGATGGCGCTCCGCACCGAGGCAAGGGCATCGTCGGGCGTCACCAGCAGTGCCGGCGGCGGGTTGCGGCCCATGCGCTCCAGCGCGCCCAGAACCTCGGCCAGCAGCGCGCGGCGATCATGCAGCGATTTGCGGATCCCGTCTTCCTTCACGGCCAGATCAGTCAGCGTCTTTTCGCTCTGCTGGATCTTGCGGTCGAGATCCCTGCGGCGGGTGGCGCTGTCGATCAGGGCTTGGCGCAGGCTGGCAGTGCTCTTGTCGAGCGCGGCGATGCTGTCGGTCAGGGCTTTCGTCTTGTCGGAGGAAAGGCTGATCGTCTTCGACAGATCCTCCAATGCCGCGCGGGTCTCGTCGCGCTTGCGGGCAAGTTCGGCCGCCGGATCCGGGGCCTGTTCTGCCGGTCCCATCGATGGAGGAGCGGCGGCAGGCTGGTCGCTTGGCGCCTGCGCCACCGTGCCGCCATCTTCCTGCGCGAGCGCCATGTCCCGGAACTGAAATGGCCCGATCACATAGGCACCCACGCCAAAGCACACCGCCAGGGACGGCAGCAGCAGGCGGGAAAACGTGGGCGGGGTTTTTCTCATCCAGTCGGTTCGGGCTTGGTCCCTTTAGATCGCGTGAAATTAAGCTGATTTGCCGCGATTACCTAGGAAGCATCATTATTTTTCCGGCGGGAATCAAAACACGCCTGTGTGAGCGTTCCGTTAACGCAAAACGGCGCAAAGCCAAACTGTTTTCGAGCGGCTGGACTCTCGCCGACCGAGCGTCAAACCCGGTGGTAGGGATGTCCGGACAGAATGGTGACGGCGCGGTAGAGCTGCTCGGCGATGAGAATGCGGACGAGCTGGTGCGGCCAGGTCATCTTGCCGAGGCAGATGGTGGCGTCGGCCCTGTCGTAAAGGGAAGGGTCGAGCCCGTCGGCGCCGCCGATGGCGATCGTCAGGTCGCGCTTGCCCTGGTCGCGGAAGGTGCCGAGCAAAGCCGCGAAGGCTTCGCTGTCGAGCGCCTTGCCCCGCTCGTCGAGGAGAATGAGGATACCGCCGTCCGGATGCGCTTTCTGCAGCAGAACCGCTTCTTCGCGCTTACGCGTTTCGCCGTTGGAGGCGCGGCTTTCAGCCACTTCGGTCATCCGCGCCAGTTCCAGGCCGATTGCCGGACCGGCCTTGGCGAAACGGTCGAGATAACGGGCCGCAAGATCCTTTTCAGGGCCGGTTTTCAACCGTCCCACGGCAAAAAGACCTATTCGCATTCCCACTCCCAAGCATATCCGCCGTCATGGCGGCACACATATAGACTGTTGCCGGACAATTATGTCCGGCGTTTCAAAATAGCCTGCCGGGACCGGGAAGTGCTTCCGGGAACCGGTTAGTGCAACGTGCCCTCGTCGAGGTCAGGCGCGGCCCACATCTTCTCGATGTTGTAGAACTCGCGGATCTCAGGACGGAACACGTGGATGATGATGTCACCGGTGTCGATCAGCACCCAGTCGCCGCCTTCCAGGCCTTCGACGCGGGGAGAGCCCAGGCCTTCGTCCTTGAGGTCGGTGGTCAGGTGGTCGGCAATCGCCAGGACGTGGCGGTTCGAACGTCCGGAGACGACGACCATGTGGTCTCCAAGCGCGGATTTGCCAGCAATGTCGATGGTGACGATATTTTCGGCCTTGGAGTCCTCGAGGCTAACGAGGACGGCTTGCAGGGCTCGGGCGGCGGCATCAACGCCACGTTCCGGGCTCTTCGGGATAACGACAGGCGTTCTTCCCTTGGCGTGTACTGTTGTCAGTGCTTTTCCTTCCTTGAGTAACAGAACATGCACATAGGTGATCTGAGTCGATCACACTACAAAGATAGGCATCAAAGCATAAAGGTTTCAAGACGCCGGCCGGTATCTATTGGCCGTGAAGACACGCTTTTGTGTCAAAGGCTGGTTCTTTCGCACTATATACGGGCAATTGTTCATGCCGGATGTCGATCAAGGCTTCCGGCGCGGCAATATCTGTCGAATTTGCGCGCCATGTACAGGCGGACGAAGGCCGCGTATACACGAGAGCAGACCGAAACGCCCCGATGCCATGACCAAAGCTCCGCAACAATCCCTGAAGCCTGTCCTCCGTGTCCATTTTTCCGGGCAGGACCGGCTTGGGCGCGGCAAGATGGAGCTTCTCGAGCATATTCGCGAAACCGGTTCGATTTCGGCGGCAGGCCGCGCCATGGAGATGTCCTATCGCCGCGCCTGGCTGCTCGTCAGCGAATTGAACCACATGTTCCGGGAGCCGGTGGTCGAATCGCAGCGCGGCGGCCAGAAGGGCGGCGGCGCGGTGCTGACGCCATTTGGTGAAGAGCTGTTGCAGCGGTTTCGCTCCATGGAAAGCGCGGTGCGTGCGGCGATCGCCGGCGATCTCGCATGGCTGGAGGCCAATCGCAGCGATGGCGAGGCCATTGCGGCGCAATCCACGAAGTCCTGATCGTTCCTAGGATTCGAGCGCCACGGTCTTGATGACCGCGTGGATGGGCAGGCCAACACGCAGATCCATGCGCTCGGCGGAAAATTGCGTGATGCGGGCAAGCACGATGTCGCCACCGCAATCGACCTTCACCTCGACCGTGCCATCGGCGGCAGCCCCCATCCCCACTATGCAGCCGTCGAGAATGTTGAGGGCGCTGAGCCCTTCCGGCCTGCCTGTTGCCAGCATGACGTCGCGGGCGGGAATATGGACGCGAACGGTCTTGCCGATACCAGTGGCTTCGCCGGGCACGAAGAGCCTCGCCGCCTTCAGTGCGACGATGGTCAGGCGATGCTGGTGGTCGATATGCTCGACGCGGCCCTCGAGCAGAACGCCGGCTTCGCGACGGTCGCTCGCCTGCGGGCCGGAAAGCTCGCTGAAGATCTCGACAGCTGGTCCCATCGCTTCCACCTTGCCGTCACGCATGACGACGACGCGGTTGGCGAGCCGCGCCACCTCGGCGATCGAGTGGCTGACATAGATGATCGGCACGTTCGTTTCGTCGCGCAGACGTTCGAGATAGGGCAGGATCTCGGCCTTGCGGGCCTCGTCGAGTGCTGCCAGCGGTTCGTCCATCAACAGCAGTCGGGGCGAGGACAGCAGGGCGCGGCCGATGGCGACGCGCTGTTTCTCGCCGCCGGAGAGTTTTCCCGGCCGCCGGTCGAGAAGCGCTTCGATGCCCAGGAGGTCGATGACGCCATCGAAACTTTCGCCGCGCTCGTTCTTCGGTGCGAACCAGCGGCCGTAATTCAGGTTCTGTCGCACGGACAGATGCGGAAACAGCCGTGCTTCCTGGAAGACATAGCCGAAGCGGCGGCGGTGGCGCGGCACGAAGAGATGCTTGTCGCTGTCGGCAAGCACGTCGCCGTCGAGGCTGACGCGGCCATGGTCGGGCCGGATGAGGCCGGCGATGATGCGGATCATCGAGGTCTTGCCGGAGCCGGAGCGGCCGAAGAGCGCGGTGACGCCGCCGTCGGTGGTGAAGGCGGCGTCGAGCGAGAAGGCACCCAACCGATGGCGGATATCGACGGAGAGCGTCATTCGAAATCTACCCTCTTGCCGGCGAGATAGGCGAGGAATTCCGAGGCGAGCAGTGCCGCCATGGAGATGGTGATGGCGATGATCGTCAGCCGCATCGCGCCGGCATCGCCGCCCGGCACCTGCGTGAAGGTGTAGATCGCCGAAGACAGGGTCTGCGTTTCGCCGGGAATGTTGGAAACGAAGGTGATGGTGGCGCCAAACTCGCCCATGGCCTTGGCGAAGGAGAGGATCATGCCGGCGATGATGCCGGGCAAGATCAGCGGCAGAGTGACGGTGAGGAAGATCCAGAGCGGGCTGGCGCCGAGCGTTCCGGCTGCCTCCTCCAGTTTGCGGTCGACCGCCTCGATCGACAGGCGAATGCTCCTGACCATCAGCGGAAAACCCATGATGCCGCAGGCAAGCGCTGCACCCGTCCAGCGGAAGGAGAGCACGATGCCGAGATACTGGTCGAGCAGCGCGCCGATCGGGCCTTTGCGGCCGAAGAGGATGAGCAGGATGAAGCCGGTGACAACCGGCGGCAGGATCAGCGGCAGATGGATGACGCCATTGAGGATCGACTTGCCCCAGAACTTGCCGCGGGCAAGCAGCAGCGCGGCGACGATGCCGAAGGGCAGGCTTACCAGCATGGCGACGGTCGAGACGCGCAGGCTCAGCTCGATCGCCGTCCATTCGTCGCTGCTCAAACCCAATGCGTCCAAGTCCCGCCTCACAAAACATGTCAGGCTCGCCAATACAGCTGGCGAGCCTGGAGGGATAAGCTCTTGCCTATGGTCGAACGATGAGGCTCAACGCTTCAGGACCGTGAAGCCTTCGTGCTCGAAGAACGGAACAGCCTTAGCCGATTTCAGATAGTCGACATAGGCCTGCGTGTCCGAATTGGTGCTGCTGGTCGTGATCGCGATCGGATAGACGATCGGCGGATGGCTGTCTGCCGGGAAGGTACCGACGACGGCGACGCCCGGATCGGCGGAAACGTCGGTCTGGTAGACGATGCCATAGGGGGCTTCGCCGCGCGACACCAAGGCGAGCGCGGCGCGTACGCTTTCGGCGCCGGCGACCTTCTTTTCGACGGAAGACCAGATGCCGAGCTTTTCCAGTGCGGCCTTGCCATACTTGCCTGCGGGCACCGATTCTGGTTGGCCGATCGCCAGGCGTCCGTCGCCGAGAAGGCCGGCAAGGTCCAGGCCCTGCTTGATCTCGACAGGTTTGGCCTTGTCCTTGGCGGCGACGAGGACGAGCTCGTTGCCGAGCAGGTCGACGCGGCTGTCATCCTTGATCAGCTTCTTCTCGGCGACATAGTCCATCCAGTTCTTGTCGGCGGAGATGAAAACGTCGGCCGGTGCGCCGTTTTCAAGCTGCTTGGCCAGCGGTCCGCTTGCCGCGTAGGAGACGGTGACCTGCTTGCCGGTTTCCTTGGTGAAGGCGGCGTCGAGGTTGTCGAGCGCGTTTTTCATGCTGGCGGCGGCAAAGACGGTGATCTTGTCGGCGGCGAGCGCCGGTGCCGGAATGGTCGACAGGCCGAGCCAGGCGGCGGAGAGGGCGGTAGTTGCAAGTTTGAACCATTGGCGGCGACCGGTGGCCATCATATTTCTCCCAGAGATTGTCGAGATATTCCGAGAGATATAACGGTCGGCGAGGCTTGGCTAGGGGATATATCTGAAAAAGCATAGCGCCACTGCCAGCCGTAACCACACGAATTTAATGGGGTTTTTCATTCTCCGTGCATATTGAGGGACTTTGATATCGCGAAAATGCATGACTAGAATCGCCCAAGACAATGGCGAACGCTCACGACCTGAGACGCAACGTTACGAATCGTGCGTTTTCGCCGATAATAGGTAAAAGTATGATTTTTTAAATCGCCTGCTCGCACCTTCGGATGATGTAAAAGAAGCGTTTTTTGGGCAGGAAGTTTTCAGAGCTATGATCTAAGTGCATTGCTGCATTGCGCTATCGGCGATTTATCTTTCGGTCAAATCTGCTAGAACTTAAGCATCGGAACGGCGATCTCCTCCTCCCAATGCCTTCCGATAACGATCGGCAACTCTCCTCCTCCCTGTTGCTGATCAGGTTTGAAAGCCCGACGGATCTCCTCCCCCGTCGGGCTTTTCATTTCTGGAGGTTTTTCCTGAAATTCAGCTTGGTCTTGTGCGGACGCCGTTATTGCGCGGCGCGCAAGGCCGTCGAGCTTAGCGTCGAACGACGGCCATGGATGAAGGTCCAGGCGGGTGCCTGCTTCTTCCAGAGAACGCGGGCATCGTCCTCGTCGACGCGGGCATATTGAAACGTCTTAGCCATCTTCGCGGAGAGATAGGACAAGGTTGATCCCGGCCGGTCGATGACGGCGATCGGAAAGGTGCGGGCAATCTCCTGCCATTTCTGCCAGCGATGAAACGTGTTGAGGCTGTCGGCGCCCATGATCCAGATGAAATTGACATGGGTGTTGCGCGCCTTGATGTAGGCGAGCGTATTGGCCGTGTAGCTCATGCCGAGCGTCTGCTCGAAAGCCGTGACCTTGATGCGCGGATCGTGGGTGATCGCCTCACTGAGCGCGATGCGCTCGGCAAGCGGCGCCAGATGATTGCGGCTCTTCAGCGGATTGCCAGGTGTCACCATCCACCAGAGCTGGTCGAGACCGAGCCGGCGGAGGGCGATTTCGGCCACCAGTGCATGGCCCTGGTGCGGCGGGTTGAAGGAGCCGCCGAAAAGACCGACCACCATGCCGCGTTCGGCATGCGGCATGCGCAGATGGCGGTAATCGATCTCTTGGCTGTGGTGCACGTCAGGGCCGTATCTGTCCGGTGCCGCGCACGCGGTATTTGAAGGAGGTGAGTTGCTCGACACCGACAGGCCCGCGCGCGTGCATCTTGCCGGTGGCGATGCCGATTTCCGCGCCCATGCCGAACTCACCGCCATCGGCAAACTGCGTCGAGGCATTGTGCAGCATGATTGCCGAATCGATCTCGGTGAAGAAGCGCTCGACGACATCAGGGTCCTCGGCAATCACCGCTTCGGTGTGATTGGACGAATATCTGCCGATATGGGCGATCGCGCCGGAAATGCCGTCGACGATCGCGACGGAGATAATGGCGTCGAGATATTCCGTCGACCAGTCCTCTTCCGTTGCGGCTTTCAGTCCAGGTACGAGGCGGAGCACCTCGGCGGAACCGCGGATTTCGCAGCCGGCCTCAGTCAGCCCATCGAGCAGGGGCTTCAGATGCGTCTCTGCTGCCTTGGCATCGACCAGCAGCGTCTCGGCGGAGCCGCAAATGCCGGTGCGGCGCATCTTGGCGTTGACGACGATCGCTTTCGCCATATCGAGATCGGCGGAGGCGTCGATATAGACGTGGCAGAGGCCTTCGAGATGGGCGAAGACCGGCACGCGGGCTTCGCTCTGCACGCGCGCTACGAGGCTCTTGCCGCCGCGCGGCACAATGACGTCGATCGCGCCTTCCAGTCCGCGCAGCATGGCGCCGACAGCAGCGCGGTCGGTGACGGGCACGAGCTGGATTGCATGTTCCGGCAGGCCGGCGGTCTTCAGGCCCTCGACCAGGCATTCGAGGATTGCCTGCGACGAGCGGCGCGAATCGCTGCCGCAGCGGAGAATCACGGCATTGCCGGCCTTGAGGCACAGCGCGCCGGCATCGGCGGTGACATTCGGGCGGCTTTCGAAGATGACGCCGATGACGCCGAGCGGCGTGCGGACGCGCTCGATCTTCAACCCGTTCGGCCGATCCCAGGCGGCGATGATTTCGCCGACCGGATCCGCCAGCGCTGCAATGGCGCGGATACCCTCGGCCATCTCGGCGACGCGCTTGTCGTTGAGCGTCAGGCGGTCGACGAAGGAGGCAAGGATGTCAGTGCCTTCGACATCCTTCAGGTCCTTGGCATTCTCGGCAAGGATATGATCCTTGCGGGCGAGAATGGCGTCGGCCATGGCGGCGAGCGCCTTGTTCTTGCTCTCGGTCGAAGCGAATGCCAACGGTCGCGACGCAGCCCGGGCCTTGCGGCCGATATCGTTCATCAGCGCATCGATGTCGGGGCTTTGTGCGACGGTATCAAGCATGAGCTTCATCCTTCTTCAGTTTTTCGGCCTTCGTCTTGACGGACGCGGTCATGACGAGGTCGTCGCGATGCACCATGGCGGCGCGGCCGGCATAGCCGAGGATGGCCTCGATCTCCGCCGACTTGCGGCCGGTGATCTGCCGGGCTTCCTCGGCATCGTAACCGACGAGGCCTCGGGCGATTTCCCGGCCCGAAGGGGCGATGACGGCAACGGTGTCGCCACGGCCGAAATGACCGGTGACCTTGCGCACGCCGGCGGGCAGCAGGCTCTTGCCGGCGCCGAGTGCTGTGACGGCACCCTCGTCGACATGCAGTTCGCCGGCCGGCTGCAACTGCCCGGCAATCCAGGTCTTGCGGGCGGTGACGGGCGTGCCCGATGGTGCGAACCAGGAGGAGCGCGCGCCGTTTGCGATGGCGTTCAAGGGACGATCGGTCTTGCCCGAAGCAATGATCATGGCGCAACCGGCACCCGTGGCGATCTTGCCGGCGTCGATCTTGGTACGCATGCCGCCGCGCGACAGCTCCGAGGCCGCACCGCCAGCCATTGCCTCGATCTCGGGCGTGATGTCGGCGATCGTTTCCAGGAACTTGGCGTCTGGATCGAGATGCGGCGGGGCGGTGTAGAGCCCGTCGATATCAGACAGCAGGATCAGCAGATCGGCGCCGGTCATGGTGGCGACGCGGGCGGCGAGGCGATCATTGTCGCCATAGCGGATTTCGCTGGTGGCGACTGTGTCGTTCTCGTTGATGATCGGCACGGCGCCGATCTTCAACAACTGATTGATGGTGGCGCGCGCGTTGAGATAGCGGCGGCGCTCCTCGGTGTCGCCGAGCGTCAGCAGGATCTGGCCGGCGACGATATCGTCGTGCGACAGGCTTTCCGACCAGGCACGCGCCAGCGAAATCTGGCCGACGGCTGCTGCTGCCTGGCTTTCTTCCAACTTCAAGGCACCAGAAGGAAGGTCAAGTACCGAGCGCCCGAGCGCGATAGCGCCGGAGGAAACAACGAGGACGTCGACGCCCTTCGCTTTCAGCGCGGCGATATCGGCGCACATGCCATCAAGCCAGGCCTTCTTCAGGCCCGTCTTGCGGTCGACGAGAAGCGCCGAGCCGATCTTGATGACGATGCGGCGGTAGCGATCGAGCGACTTGCGGGCAGTCATCCCTGCTGCTCCTCGCCGTCACTACGGCGCTCGTCATCGAGATCGCTGTTGTCCCCGCTTTCGTCTTCACTGCCGGAGGACTGCATGTCGCGATGGCGCACCTTCAGTGCCTTCATCGGCGCTTCCTGCCCAGCACCGCCGTTGGCTTCGACGATGATGTCGCGCAGAGCGCGCAGCACCTCGGTCATGCCGCTGCCGGTGATGGCGGAAATAAGGAATGGTGTCTTGCCGCAGGCCCGCGCCAGTTCGCGCTTCTTCTTCTTCAGCGTTTCCTCGTCCACCACATCGATCTGCGACAGCGCCACGATCTCCGGCTTGTCGGTAAGCTCGTTACCATAGGCTTCAAGCTCGTGCTTCACGGTCTTATAGGCCTTGCCGACCTTCTCTTCCTGGGCGGAGACCAGATGCAGCAGCACGCGGGTACGCTCGACATGGCCGAGGAAGCGGTCGCCGATACCGACACCCTCATGGGCGCCTTCGATCAGGCCGGGAATGTCAGCCAGCACGAATTCCTGGCCGTCGATGGTGGCGACGCCGAGATTGGGGTGCAGCGTGGTGAAGGGATAATTCGCGATCTTCGGGCGGGCGCGGGTGACAGCGGCCAGGAATGTCGACTTACCAGCATTCGGCAGGCCAACGAGGCCGGCATCGGCGATCAGCTTCAGCCGCAGCCAGATGGTCTTTTCTTCGCCCGGCAGGCCGGGATTGGCCCAGTCCGGGGCTTGGTTGACAGAGGATTTGAAATAGGCGTTGCCGAAGCCGCCATTGCCGCCGGCGGCGACGCGATAGCGCTGGCCCTCCCGCGTCAGGTCGCAGATCAGGGTTTCCTCGTCTTCCTCGAAGACCTGCGTGCCGACCGGAACCTTCAGCGTCACATCGGCACCCTTGGCGCCGGCGCGGTTGCGGCCCATGCCGTGCGTGCCGATGGTGGCCTTGAAATGCTGCTGAAATCGGAAATCGATCAGCGTGTTCAGCCCGTTGACGGCCTCGACCCAGACGTCGCCGCCTCGGCCGCCATCGCCGCCGTCGGGTCCGCCGAACTCGATGAATTTCTCGCGCCGGAAGGAGACGCTGCCCGCGCCACCATCACCGGACTTGATATAGACTTTTGCTTGGTCGAGAAATTTCATGTTGCGTCCGTCACTCGGTATCGGCGCATGACTTTCCCGGATCGAACGGGATTGGGAAAGCCCACGCGCTCTTTTCAATTGTTACCGCGCCCTTTTGCATATTCATCAGGATATGCGGCGCGGTCATTTGCCCGTCATGTCGCCTTCGATATAGGCGGTTCAGCCGGAGGTCAAAGACTATCGTGCGGTCGATGACCCATAACATCAAGGATCATGCGATCAATTCTGCCGATGCTTTCGATCTTACATCCGGTGGATCGAGATCGACGGGCGGCAATGTCACCGCCGGCGGAACCGGCGATGACTGATTTTGAAGACTTCACGCCGCCCGCGAGAGCCGCAGCGCGCCCGGCTTCAGCACGGTTTCGATATGCGGAACCATGGTGTTGCGGGCAAAGCTGTAGACCTCCGAGCAGCCGATGATCTCGAAGCCGAGCTTCTGTTGCATCTTCAACGAGGCCTGGTTGTCGGCGAAGATGCCGGAAAACACCGCGACGTCGGGCATGCGGCGGGCAAAACGCTCGAGCGTTGCCCCGACCGCCTCGCCCATGATGCCGCGCCGCCAGTAGTAGCGGTTCAGCCAGTAGCCGAGATGCCAGCGGCCATGCCTGAGATCGATGCCGACCATACCGATATGGACATCGTCCTTCTCGGTGACGGCCAGTTCCCAGCCGGTGTCGAGGCCGGCGGTGTGCTCGACCAGCCAGTCCAGCGCATCCTGCCGGTCATAGGGCGTCGGCACGCGGGCGAGCATGCGCGTGACAGCGAAATCCGACAGGGATTCCGTGATCGCATCGGCATCGCCCAGCCGATGCGGACGCAATGTCAGCCGCTCGGTCTGGATGATCGGGGTCGGTCCGGGCGTCAGGATCCTGACGTCGCGGCGGGGAAGGGCGAGGGCGTTCATCTCAGACCTCCCCAGCTTCGCAGCGACATCCAGGTCTTGCGGTCGAGCCGATACCATTCGACCGATACCGTGCTGCCGAGCGCCAGCGACGCGGCAAGGCCGGATCCCTGGAACTGGAAGCCGCACTTCTGCACGACCCGTCTCGAAGCGACGTTCATGACCCGGCAACGGGCATCGATCTGGGCGACGTTTTCGCGCGTGCGGAAGACCATGTCGATCAGGGCATGGGCGGCTTCCGTCGTATAACCCTGGTTCCAATGGGGCTCGCCTAGCCAGTAACCGATCTCGACCGTTTCCGGGTCGGCCGTCGGCTCGACGCCGCAGCAACCGAGAAAGGCGCCGTTATCGGCTTTGGTAATCGCATAGACGCACTTGCCAATCTCGCCAAGCTTCGTGCGTCGCACGAAATCGGCGGCATCATTGGTCGTATACGGATGCGGCATACGCGATACCATAGTGGCGACGTTGGCGTTGTTGGCGAGATGGGCAAGGGCGTCAATGTCTTCTTCGTGGGGCGCGCGCAGAACGAGCCTTTCCGATAACAAGACAGGGCAATCGGTCCTTAACCGCTCCGGCCTCAGCCGTTCTTCGGGAGACCTTGATTGGTCTTCCCTTAACAATTCGCCTTGCATGGTTCAGTCCTCCTTGAGGTTAAAGAAAAAGGGGAGATGGTGTCCCATCTCCCCTTTTCTTGACTGAACCTGATGCGTCAGCCGGGTCAATGAGACACCGGCTGTTTTCGAGCGCTACCGGTTATTCCGCTGCTTCCGCTTTCGGCATGACAGACACGTACACGCGGCCATTGGCCTTCGTACGGTAGTTCACATTGCCGGCCGTAAGCGCAAAAATGGTGTGATCCTTGCCGAGACCGACATTGGTGCCCGGATGCCACTCGGTACCGCGCTGACGCACGATAATGTTGCCCGCGATGACGGCTTCGCCGCCGAACTTCTTCACGCCAAGGCGCTTGGACTGCGAATCGCGACCGTTGCGCGACGAACCGCCAGCTTTTTTGTGTGCCATTGGAGTTCTCCTTTAAACCTTGTCCCGTGATCTTACTTGGCAGCCACGATGTCCGTGATGCGGACAACCGTGTGATGCTGGCGATGGCCGCGCGAACGCTTCGAGTTCTGACGACGGCGCTTCTTGAAGGCGATGACCTTCTTGCCGCGGTTGTGCTCGACCACTTCGGCCTTGACGGAAGCGCCCTTGACGAAGGGAGCACCAATCGCAGCGTCGGCGCCTTCGCCGATAACGAGGACTTCGGTGAATTCTACGGTGTCGCCGGCGACAACTTCCAGCTTTTCGATGGTCAGCACGTCGTTGGCTGCCACGCGGTACTGCTTACCGCCGGTCTTGATGACTGCGAACATTTTTTATCCTTTCATGTTCGTTCCAGCTCTCTCGCCCCGAGGGACAAGTGGCCGTCTTTTTATCAGTCGAAACTTAGCAGGGATTTCAAAGGCTTGCGGCCTCAAGAAAGATCTGCCGGTGAAGCCTCGCACAGAGCGAGGCGGCCAAGGCACGGACTTATCCACACCTATTGCGTTGCGGGGATACATAAGGGCCTCGGATCTGTCAAGGCAAAAGGATGAAAAGCTTGAATATTCACCCTTGCCATCCCTTCCGTCACTCGCTATGAGAACGCCGCGCTCCAAACGCGCCGACCAGCATAACCGGAGAGGTGGCAGAGTGGTCGAATGCACCGCACTCGAAATGCGGCATGCCTGCAAGGGCATCGTGGGTTCAAATCCCACCCTCTCCGCCATTATTGGCCCTTGGTTGTCAGCACATCCCCCAAGCTTACGTCGGTGAGTCGCCGCTCTACCGGTGAATGCAGCAGTTCTTCTTCTGGTGGGCCAGGTCCAAGGCGCATCGGAATGCCTTTTCGATGGCCGCCTAGCCTTGTTTCCTGATGTCTTCGAACCTGAGCTCGAAGCGGGCAAGATATTTGGTTAAACGATCCGCATCGTTGCTGCTCTTCTTCTCCAGTCGCGAGTTGGCGAACAGGGCTCTGCCGGCAGCGCTTGCCGTTGGATGTTCTCGGCAGGTATGAAGGACGATGGCAAGTTGCGGCGTGTCAAAGCGATCAAGGCGAGCGGCAGCTTCGGCGCCCAGCAGTTCTACGATAATTGCTTCGGCTGCATCCCCGTCATCTGCGGTGCGCCAGAAGGTCTTCAGTCTCCGGACTTCGTCGTCAACAACATCGGTGGTGATGCGCCCATGCGGCGCGAGTGTCGCCATGCGGGTAATAGAGGCCGACAAGTCGCGGAAGTTGGCGCTCCAGACGGCTTGCGGGCCGGTCGCGAAGGAAAGATAGCGTTCGCGTGCTTCTTTGTTGAAGGTGATATTTTCGCCTTCACGTTCCAGATAGCGCTTAAGCTCGAAGTCGAGATTGGGCTCTATGTCCTCCTTGCGTTCGCGCAGGGCCGGCAGCTGGAAGGTCCAGAGATTCAGGCGAGCATAGAGATCTTCGCGGAACCTGCCTTTGCGGACATTCTCGCCGAGATCGCGATTGGTGCCGGCCAGCAGCTGGAAGTCGGCCGACGTCTCCCGATCGGCTCCCACGGGCAGGAACCTCTTTTCCTCGATCGCCCGCAGGCACATGGCCTGTTCGTCTAGGCCGAGTTCGCCGATCTCGTCGAGGAACAGCACGCCCTTGTCTGCGGATTTGAGCAGGCCGGCCCGCTCGCCGGCAGCCCCGGTGAACGCGCCTTTCACATGGCCGAACAGGGTGGACATGGCCTGGTCGCCGCGCAGGGTCGCACAGTTGACCTCGACGAAAGGTCCGCTGACCTTGCGCTGGCTCTTTTTCAGCTCATAGATCCTGCGGGCGAGCTGCGACTTGCCGGCGCCGGTCGGCCCAGTCAGGAGAACGGGGGCTGTCGAGCGGATCACCACCCGTTCGATCTCGTCGATCATTCTGTTGAAGGCGGCGTTGTGGGTCGAAATCCCCGATTTCAGGAAAGAGGCGGCGTCTTCCCGCTCGGACGCGAAGCGCTTGGCGATCTCGTCATAGCGGGAAAGGTCGAGGTCGATGATCCGATGCGTGCCGGCGAAATCCTGCTCCGGCTCGCGGTCTCTGGGCGGCGAGAGCTGCAAAAGCTGGCCGGGAATGATACGGGCCTCGGTTAGCAGGAACCAGCAGATCTGCGCCACATGGGTGCCGGTGGTGATGTTGACGAGATAATCTTCCGTTTCGGGGTCGAAGCTGTAGTCGCGGGCAAAGTCTCTGAGGCTCGTGTAGACCTCCGAAAAATCCCAGGGATCCCGGAAGTTGATGACGTTGCTCCGCACCTCCGTCGCCGGCGCCACAGTTCCGATGTCGCCAACGATGCGGTGACAAAGCGCTTGCGAGTGGTTGTCGTGGATCAGTTCCAGCCGGTCGATGAACAGGCCGGGTTGCTGGCAGAGCGCGACATTGGGCCGCCAGCGGCTCCAGCGGTTTTCCCATTTCCCCGCATCCAGGGTGGTTCCCAATATGCTGATAGCGACGCGGCGCTTCATGGATTATCCAAAATTATAAACAGTAATACCAAAAGATAATATAATCGGGTCCATCAATTTAGCAATTCATGATTGCGTTCGACAAGGCATAAAAATTTCTCTTTTTAAAACATATGGATGAGAGAAAATTTCGTGTGTATCGCACTCTTTCCCCCCAAACTGGCACGCCTCTTGAAATGTATCTGGCACGAACCAACAAAGAGGTGCTGTCATGGTCAATAAGGCAATCTTCAAATCCTACCTCGGGAAACTGCTTCCGGGAACGGATACGAAAAATCATGAAGCGGCCCCGGCCTACCAGCTGACGCCGCGCGAGGCGCTGGCGCAATATGCGGTCACCGGCACGTTCAACGGCACCTTCTATGCGGATGGAGCCGAGCAGCTTGATGCGGTAAAGACGCTTGCCCTTCAGGTCGAGCCGGAGTTCCTCGCCAGGGTGGCTGTCTACGCGGCTGAAAAGGGCCACATGAAGGACATGCCGGTGACGTTGCTCGCCATGCTCTCCAGCCTTCAGAGCGATGCTTTTGCCCGTGCATTCCCGCGGGTGGTGAAGAGCGGCAAGATGCTGCGCGGCTTCGTGCAGGTCATGCGCTCTGGCACTACCGGTCGGAAGTCGCTCGGCACACGGCCGAAGAAGGCGGTGCAGGTGTGGCTTGAGCGGGCCAGCACCGAGCAGATCCTGCGTGCGATGGTCGGAAACGATCCGTCGCTTGCCGACGTGATCCGCATGGTGCATCCGAAGCCGGCTACGGAAGAGCGTAAGGCGCTCTATGCCTGGGCGATCGGTAAGCCGCACGACTACGCAGCGCTGCCGGACCTCGTCAAGGCATTGGAAGCCTTCCGACATGACCAGACGGTGCCAGTGCCGGACGTCCCGTTCCAGATGCTGACCTCGCTGCCGCTGACGCGGGAGCATTGGGTCGAGATCGCCCGCAAGGGCGGCTGGCAGATGGTGCGGCAGAACCTCAACACCTTCGCACGCAACGGCGTATTCGAGGTCGAGGGTTTTGCCGAGGCGCTGGCGGCACGGCTTGCCGATCCGGATGAAATCCGCAAGGCAAAAGTCTTCCCCTATCAGTTGATGATGGCGTGGAAGATGGTCGATGGCCAGGTTCCGGATGTCGTGCGGGATGCGCTTCAGGATGCGATGGATATCGCCATTGCCAACGTGCCGTCGCTGACGGGCAATATAGTGCTGTGCCCTGACGTGTCGGGTTCCATGGGCTCGCCCGTGACCGGTTACCGGAAGGGCGCGACGTCCTCGGTCCGCTGCATCGATGTCGCCGGTCTGATGACCGCGGCGTTCCTGCAACGCAATCCGAAGGCGCGGGTGTTGCCGTTTGAGAATGACGTGGTGAACGTCAGTCTCAACCGGCGGGATTCGGTGATGACCAATGCCGACAAGCTGGCGAAAATCGGCGGTGGCGGAACCAACTGCTCCGCGCCGCTGAAGAAGCTGGCAAACGAGAAGGCCAAGGTCGATCTCGTCGTGTTCATCTCGGACAACGAGTCCTGGGTGGATGCACGCGGAAGTGGCCAGCCGACGGCGGTGATGACGGAATGGGCGAGGATCAAGCGGGTCAACCCGGCTGCAAAGCTGGTCTGCCTCGATATCCAGCCCCACGCCACCACACAGGCGCCGACGCGGGAAGACGTGCTCAACATCGGCGGTTTCTCGGATGCCGTCTATGGGGTGATCACGGCTTTCGCAGCCAATAGCAATGGAGCGGATGGCTGGGTGAAAGCCATCGAGGCGATCGAGCTCTGACGGGCTCACAGGAAGCAATACCCCCGCGTCGCCGTGAACGGCGCGGGGAGCCGTGACGAATGCCGGATGAAACTACAGGCTGTTACCCTCCAGGTCGCGGGTTCGAATCCCGTCGGGTCTTCCAGTTTATGGACCCGTAGCTCAGCGGATAGAGCAGGACGTTTCACCACACCTCGTCGTCACGGACGAATGGAATGACATGGCGAATGCGGAGGAAACTACATTGGTTACCCTTCGGGACGCGGGTTCGAACCCCGCCCTGCTGTGCGATCCCCAAGGGGAGGACCAGCAGGTTGTTTCCTCAAATCTGGTCGCCATGGCCAAATGCAGCGGCGAATGCCGGACGGAACTACAGCCTCCAAAGTTGGATGGTCTGGCAGGTTCGACTCCTCCTGGGCATACGCTCTCTGGCACGAGCGGGGCCATCCGGTTTCGTCCACCCTCGTCGCCGCTGCATGGCATGCATATCCTCGTTATGCGGGGATGGAATGATCTGGCGAATGCCGGCAGGACTACAGGGATAGAGCGGCCCGCCGGATTTTTGGCGGGCAGGTCGGACGTTCAAATCGTCCCGCGTTCCGAAAGGGAGCGCGTAGCTCAGTAAACTGTCCTGCCAAAACTTGTCGCCGGGATGATGAGAAGGCCCTGGGCGAATGCCGCCGGTGACTACAGGGGCCGCTTAGCGCCATGACCCATGGAATGCGTGCGGTGAGATAGATCTCCGGCGATGCTCGTCGCCCAGGCGGTGTGAAGATAAGCAACTTAACAAGAAGGACTGCAGACGCAGAAAAGACAATGATAGCGGTAATGAGCGGACAGGATTTGATCGATGCCGGCATGAGCCAGGGAAAGTGGTTTCGCCCGGCTCTCGACGCGGCCAACGCGGTTTTGAGCAAGGGTGGCTCGGTGTCGGGTGCGCTTGAGGCAGCAAGGGCCTTCCAGCCGGGGCCGACGCTTGCCCTGAGGGCGGACAACGATATCGAGATCTATTCCAACATCCGTGCCGAGAACGCCTTCGAGCAGGACAATGTCGAGAAGGTCAACGCGACAATGCGCGCGCTGGTACGCACGCCGGTCGTCCGTTCCGCGGCGATCATGCCGGACGCCTGCCCTGCAGGCCCGGTCGGAACGATCCCGGTCGGCGGCGTGGTTGCGTCCGAAGCGATCCATCCCGGCATGCATTCGGCCGATATCTGCTGCTCGATGGCGATCTCGATCTTTCCGGGCACAGATCCGAAGTCGTTGCTGGATGCCGTGCATGCCGTGACGCATTTCGGTCCCGGCGGTCGTCCGCGCGGCGCGCAGCTTAAGCCTTCCGAGGCGACGCTTTCGGCCTTTGAGCAGAACCCTTATCTGCGCGACGGTGCATTGAGCGTCGGCATTGAGCATTTCGCGACTCAGGGCGATGGCAATCATTTCGCCTATGTCGGAACGATGAGGTCGACCGGCGAAACGGCGCTTGTGACCCATCATGGATCGCGAGCACCGGGAGCACGGCTCTATGACAAGGGCATGAAAGTCGCGAACCGGTTTCGTGAGCGCATTTCTCCCGAGACGCATCGGGAAAACGCCTGGATTCCGGCAGATACCGAGGAAGGCGACTTCTACTGGTCTGCCTTGCAGACGATCCGCCAGTGGACGAAGGAAAACCACTATGTCCTGCACGACATGGCGGCGGAAAAGCTCTCGGCCAAGGTCGCGGACCGCTTCTGGAACGAACACAACTTCGTCTTCCGTAAGTCGGACGGGCTGTTCTACCACGGAAAGGGTGCGACGCCCGCCTTCGACAACTGGGCTGACGATGCGACCGATCTGACCATCATTCCGCTCAACATGGCGGAGCCGATCCTGATCGTTCGCGGCTCGAATGCCGCCCATGGCCTCGGCTTCTCGCCGCATGGCGCCGGCCGCAACTTTTCGCGCAGCGCACATATGAGGCAGTTGTCTGCGGAGTACGGGGCGGATTCGCGAGGTCTGAGCCCGAACAACATCGCGGCTATTTTGGAGAAGGAAACAAGCGGCCTGGACGCGCGGTTCTTCTCCGGTTTCGCCGATGTGTCGGAACTGCCGAGCGCCTACAAAAGCGCTGCGAACGTGCGGGCACAGATCGAGCATTACGGCTTGGCCGAAGTGGTCGACGAAGTGATCCCCTATGGTAGCATCATGGCCGGCGACTGGCAGAAGAACGCGCCCTGGCGTAAAAAGCGTCAGTAAACATCGGGGAAGGCGACAGGTTCGCCTTCCCTCGAAATGCGACACGCCTGCAGGGGCATCGTTGATTCGAATCCCATCATTTCCGCCGATGCAAATCCGAGCCGATCAGTCGACGCAGCTCCGAACCACTTGTTGGAGCTATTTGATATCCCCAACAGACCCGACCTGCATGATCCGGTCCATCGCCGGCTCATCAATCCTCGCCGAAACGATAGACCACGTCTTCGAAAGAACTGGTGGGAAATACGTAGAGCAGCTTCACATTCGCGTTGGAATCGTTGCGGATGCCGTGTTCCGCGTTGCTGGGAATGAAGACGGCGGTGCCGGGGGTGACGACCGTTTCACGTCCGTCGACGGTCAGGATGCCGGTTCCCTCAAGAATGAAGTAGATCTCGGGCTGTTCGTGCCGATGGGGCTGAAGGGCGCCGCTGCCCGGCGCGATCTCGGCGACGCCCGCCGTCAAGCTGTCGGTCGGGGTTCTGTCGCTGCTGAAAAGCGTATGCCAGGATATTCTGCCGCGGGATGGATCGTTCCATTCTTCAAGCGGTCTCTCTTCGGCGGTGGTGATAACGGCCCGTGACTGCTCGCCCATTTTGCCTCGACCTGTTGTTCAGGATACCGCCGTGAACGGTGTCACAACGATCGCGGATGTCAATGAGCAAGGCTTTTCCCGGGCCTCTACTCTTCCGAATCGTCGGCCCCCGCTGCCTTGGCCTTGCTTCCAAACAGGCTCTTCAGCGCGCTCGTTTTCACTTTCGATGCCTTGCTGACTTTTATCGCCCGCGTCGCGGCCTTGGCCTGTTCCAGCATCATCTCGATCTGGATCTGCTGGATTTCGGTCAGGCGCTCCCATTGCCGATTGAGGAGGTGGTCGACTTTTTCGTGCAGGTGGCGGATTTCCAGTTCAGCTTTCAGGTTGACCTTGTAGTCGTTGAGTGCGCGCAGCCGGTCCTTTGCTTCCTGCCGGCGCTGGCTCATCATGATGATCGGCGCCTGCAGCGCGGCGATCGTCGAGAGGATGAGGTTGAGCAGAATGAACGGATAGGCATCGAAGGCCTTGTTCTCGCCCATGAGGGCATTGATGCCCATCCAAACAGCCAGAAACAGACAGAAGGAGATGATGAAGGTCCAGCTGCCGCCGAAGGCCGCGACGATGTCGGCCATGCGGTCGCCGATGGAGCGGTGATCCTCGTAGTCTTCCTCGATGTTCTCGGCGAGCGTGTCATGCGTCTTCAGGCTCTCGACGACCTCGTCCTCGAGGTTGGAAAGCTCGCCGCGCTCGTCCGTCAAAAGCTCGGCGATATATTGGGCGCGATAATCGTCCATCGCCTTGCGGCTGATATAGTCGTCGGCGCGAAGGTCGGGATGTTTCAACCGCATGAAGTCCGCCAGCGAGGGGCGGAGGTCATCGACGTGGACGGCATCCTTCTTCTTCAGAGTCTGGCCGGTAATGGCATCGACGAGCTTGACCGACTTGGCCTTCGCCTGGGCGAGGCTTTTGGTATAGTCGTCCATTTCCACCACGGTTGCCGCTTCGCCCTCGCCGGCGTCGAAGTCGACAATGCCTTCGGTCGGATCAACGGTCTTTGTCTCTGTCATGTGCGGCCCTCGTTTGCAGTTTTTCGTTCATCTAGCCAATGATCGGAACAGGATTGTGACTGTAAGGAGACTGTCGAGACGGCTGTCGACAAAAACCATTCCCGTTCGTCTCAATCTTCGTCGGTTATCCGCTCGCAGCAAATGATCGTAGCGATGTTGTTCTAAGCAATGGCAAACAAATCATGCCGCAGTTGCGTTCATGGCACGATATGTCCGCTGCCGTCTGCGCCGCGATGAGGCTGCTAAGCCTCATTTAACAACTGATCCGTGAGCCATTGAAAATATTTGTAAAATCGGAGCGTGTTGGCGTCGTCGATTCTTCGGAATGAATCGCGATTGTGCATTTTCAGCCCCTTGACCATGGTCTGCCGGCTTCTATTTGCCGCAATGCAACATGCGTCTTGCTGCACTGAATGAATGAATATGCTTTAACGGACTATTCAACAGGGGTGTTGGGCCTGTTGTCATGGGTTCGCACGTGTGCGGAAAGGATACCTATGCACAATCCTCCGGCAAATGACCTGGAGTCCATCGCCCGACGGGGTAGTCGTTTCAAGCGAATGGCTGTCCGGATACCGACCTACCTGACGGATTTGAGGGAAAATCCGGCCTGGCTGCCCATGTTCCTGCTCGCCCGGACATTGCCGTTCCGGCGCATGCACTGGGCGGCGACCAGGCGGCCGGTGGCGCGCCCCGCTTCCGGCACCTCCATCTTCACCGGGGTCGAATGCGACGCGGTCGTCAAAGCGCTGCGGACGGACGGGATTTTCTCCGGCCTCACCCTCCCGGACAATATCCATCAGGAGATTGCCGAGTTTGCGCGAACCACGGGTTGCTTCGGCAATTTCAACCGGAAGCTTGAATTTGTCGCGCCTGAGCACAAGGAAGCCGAAACGCGCTTTGGCCGCCCCCTTCTCAGCGGGCATTTCTTCGAGCGCTCGCTCGATTGCGACGCCGTTCTGGCAGTCCAGCGCGATCCGCTACTCACCGATGTCGCCAAACATTATCTCGGCGGCCAGGCCAAGGTGATCACCACTCGCATCTGGTGGAGTTTTCCGACGCAGGCCTCGGAGGCCGATCGAAGCATGGCTTCGCTCGACAAGTTTCATTTCGACCTCGACGACTGGCGGATGCTGAAATTCTTCTTCAATCTGGTCGATGTGGATGAAGGTACCGGACCACACGTCTTCGTCAAAGGCAGCCACAGGCGGCGTGCCGTCAAGCATCAATTGACGCTCATGGTCGGCCATCCGGCGGATGAGGTTCTCGGCTACTATGGCAAGGACAGCACCGTCACGCTGACCGGCAAGGCCGGCTTCGGCTTCGGCGAGGATCCCTTCGGCTTCCACATGGGCACGGTGCCGACGACCAAGCCGCGATTGATGATGGAAGTCGGCTTTGGCGTCTCGAAGCCGTCGCAACGCCGGTTCCATGGAGAGCCGGTTCTCAAGTAGACGACCACCGGCATTGCCTGGACACCGTTGCCCAGGCAATGCCAGCGGTTCCCACATCAGCGCCTACACGCCACGGCGGAGAAGCCGGGCGATCAGATGGTCGATGGCGATGCGGCCAGGCCCGCCGGCGATGATTACCAGGAAGCAGGTGGCCCAGGTGCCGTGCGTCGGCCAAGCATCGGGATAGACGAAGATCTCGATCACCAGCGTCATGCCGAGCAATGCCAGCGCCGACAGCCGGCTGGCAAAGCCGATCACCAAAAGCACCGGAAAGAAATGCTCGCTGAAGGCGGCGATATGGGCGGCGATCCAGGGATCGACGAGCGGCAGCCTGTATTCCGTCTGGAAGAGATAGACGGCGTTGTCGGTGACATGCCAGCCGTCGACCTTGGTCTGCCCCGATTGCCAGAAGACAGCGGCGATCGACAGGCGCGCGATCAGCGCGATCAGATCGTGCGGAATGCGGTCGAGCAATCGCAGAATGCCATAAAGTCTTTGTGGCACGGTTTCGCGTTCGGCCGTCACGGCCGTCATCATCTGGTCCTGCATGGCGGTTCTCCTGAGCGGCGTCTAACGCATGATTGTGAATGTGCCGGCGGCAAGCGCCCCGGCGAGATTGGCTGAAAGATCGAAGTCCGGCGCTGCGGTGATGGCTGCCTCGACGGCGGTAGTAAGATCGGCGCCGGCGGCCAGCGCTTCGAGAAAGGTGACGCCGCCTGCCGGCAGGCGATGTACTTGGACCGTCATCTCCGGCCGGACGACGAGGGCATCCTCGCCACTCCAGTCATCGATCGGTCGAAGCTCCATTTCGCCGGCGTTCATTGCCCAGATGGTGACCGCCGGAAAGGGCGAGCGCAGGATCGAGGCGGAGGGATGCAGTGCGAAAGCCAGACTTGCGAGCCGTTCGGGTTCGATCGTCGCCAGCAAGGCGGGGTCGAGCGGTGCGGCGTCGGCGGCGTGGTAGGCCTTGCCGCGTGCCGCCTCCAGGCGGATGACATCGGGCAGATAGTCGATATCGCGCGCCGGCTCGAAGGTTTCGACGAAATCGGCAAAATCGTCGCCATAGGCCAGCAGTAACGGCGATCGCGGTGGATGCAGCCGGATGAATTCATGCGCCATGACGGCGAAGAAGTCGTTGCCGACGATCTTTTCGGCCACCGGAAAACGCGAGGCGAGCGCGCCGACCAGCCCGACGGTGACATTGTTGCGGTAGACGCCAAAGCGCCGTTCCGGCCGAGGGCCATTCCATGCCGTCAGCCCTTTGGGCACAGCGCGTTCGGGATCGACCAGTGCGGCGGCGAATTTGGCCTGGGTGGTGATGGACATGGTCGCTCCTCACGCTGCCCGGCGGTCGGCGGCGCGGCGCAGGATGGCGCTGGCGGCTTCCGCCTCGACCCTGAGAACCGGCCATTGCGGGACGTCATTGTCCCACTCGACCAGGCTGGCGATCGGCCCGGTGCGGGCGATCAGCTCTTCATAGAGCGTCCAGACCGGATCCTTGACGGGGGTATCGTGGCTGTCGATCAATAGCGGCGCGCCGGCGTCATCGACGGTTTCGGAATGGCCGCTCAGATGGATTTCGCGCACCCATTGCACGGGAAAGCGGGCGAGATAATCGCGTGGGTCCATGTGGTGATTGGTCGAGGCGACGAAGACGTTGTTGACGTCGAGCAGCAGGCCACATCCGGTGCGCCGGACGATCTCGGCCAGAAAATCGGTCTCTTCGAGGGTGCTTTCCTCAAACAGCAGATAGGTAGCCGGGTTTTCGAGCAACATCTGCCGGCCAAGCAGCCTCTGCACTTGGTCGATATGGGTGCAGACCTGGGCAAGTGTCGTGTCCGTATAGGGCAGGGGCAGCAGATCGTTGAGAAAGGTGGTGTCGTGGGTCGACCAGGCGAGATGTTCGGAAAAGCTCTCCGGCTCGTAGCGGTCGCAGACGATTTTCAGGCGAGCGAGATGATCTGTGTCGAGCGGCTGCATCGAGCCGATCGACAGGCCGACGCCATGGATCGACAGTGCATAATCCTGGCGCAGCTTTCCGAGCTGGGCATGCGGCGGTCCGCCGGCGCCCATATAGTTTTCGGCATGCACCTCAAAAAAGCCGACCGGCTGCGGAGCAGCATTGATGGCGGAAAAATGCTCCGGCTTGAAGCCGACGCCGGCACGGCGGGGAAGCTCTGAGGGTTTCATGACGGGCCTCGTTGATTTTGGGAGACGGCGGCGCGACCGAGATTGCGCCGCCTGTCGTTGCTCGCTTCGATCAGACCGGCGCCGGCCCCTGGGCCAAGGTGCCATGGCCGTTCGGCGTCTTGATCGTTTCGCAAGTGCCGGCCGGAACCAGTTTCCAGGAATTTTTCTGGTAGTCGGTCTTCGATGTTCCGGCACAGGTGGTGCCGGGGCCGGCGGCGCAATCGTTCTGGCCCTTGAGAGCGATGCCGTAGCATTTCTCCTTGGCATCGGCGGCGGAGGCGGTGGGGACGCCGGCGATCAGCGTCAATGCCGTGGCGACCGAGGCAGCGAAGGCGAGGGCGGGAACTTTGGTCATGACAAACTCCAGATATCGTGTGGTTCGGATAATAAGCCGACGAACTAATCAGGCCGGGGTCAGCGTACCATGACCCTTAGGGGTCTTCATGGTGGTGCAGGTGCCGGTCGGGACGAGCTTGAAGGACATCTTGTCGTAGCTCATGGTCGACTTGCCGGCGCAGTCATGCTTGCCGGCGGCGCAATCATTCTGGCCCTTCAGGGCAACGCCGTAGCACTTTTCCTTCGACGCGCTGTCGGCGGCGGAAGCGGGGGCAGCGACAACGGATGCGAGCACTGAGGCCAGCGAACCGGCAATGGCCAGGGTGAGGATGCTGTTTTTCATAGGTCTGTCTCCGTGATGGGTGCCAGCCGTGATTGGCTTGCACTGACGTCTACGGAGCCGCCACGGCGAATATTACAGATGCTGCGAATTTTTTTCTATTGCCGCCCGAGCCCCAGCGCGGACAGTCTAATATTCAATTCAATCCGTGTATATCGGGCATGAGAAAAGCCGTTCGACTTCACAGGAGCTGCGTCCGCGATCAGGGACGATAATGTGTGCTCGATCGCGCGGTCGCGTTCTTTTCTCGCCAGGCACTGGCAAATTGTCGAATAATGTCCAATCTTTGGCGCAGGCGCTTCGGTTCAAATCCGATCCGGGAGGATCTTGAAAAAAGCATGGTCGTTGCCGGTAACAAAAGCGTGCGGCCGCGCGTAGAGGGGAATGTCGGGTGAAACATTCGGCGCGCGAAGAGGAGTGGGCAGTCTGGATGCGAGCCGCCATCGATGGCGATGCGCAGGCTTACCATCGCTTCCTGTCCGCTGTTGCGCCCTATCTGCGCGCCATGGCGCGGCGGCGCTGCGATCAGTTCGGCGCGCCGGCAAGCGAGGCCGAGGATGTGGTCCAGGAAGTGTTGCTGGCCATTCACCTGAAGCGCGGAACATGGGATACGTCGCGCCCCATCGGCCCGTGGATATCGACGATCGTGCGCAACAAGCTGATCGATAGCCTCAGACGGCGCGGGCGGCATGTGAACGTGCCGATCGACGATGTCATCGATATCCTGGAGGCCGAGGAGCAGACGGATACCTTGGATAGGCTCGATGTCGACCGTATGCTGGCGCAATTGCGGGATCCGCAGCGGACCATCGTGCGTTCGATTTCCGTCGAGGGAACCAGCGTGCGCGAAACCGCCGACCGGCTGAAGATGACTGAAGGTGCGGTGCGCGTGGCGCTGCATCGCGCATTGAAGGCGCTTGCCGCCTTGTATCGGAGTGAAAACAGTGAAAACCGATGACCTCATCCATCTTCTGACGCAGGACGCGCCGGTCCGCACGCGGATCGGGCCGGCGCTGACGCTTGCGGCCATCGGGGGCATCCTGATCAGCGGCGTGATGTTCTTCGCAGCCTTTGGTTTTCGCTCCGATATCGGCAGCGCGGTCGAAACGGTCCGCTTCCTGTTCAAATTCGTAGTGACGATCGCGCTTGCCGTCACCGCAAGCACCGTCGTCTTCCGCATCGGCCGCCCCGGCGTGTCACTGCGCCCTTGGGGCTGGACGCTTCTTGCCGCGCCGCTGCTGCTGTCGGTCGCCGCATTCGTTGAAATGATGGCCATGCCGGCCGATAGCTGGGGAGCGCGGATGATGGGCCACAATGCGCGCTTTTGCCTGACGATCATTCCGCTGCTGTCGATCGGTCCACTCGCCTGCTTCCTCTTCGCGCTGCGCCAGGGCGCCCCAGAAAAGCCGGGCGTCGCCGGCGCGGTCGCCGGGCTCGCCGCTAGCGGCATCGCTGCAACTTTCTACGCGTCCAACTGCACGGACGATAGCCCGCTCTTCGTGCTGCTGTGGTATCCGATCGCCATCACCATCGTCACAGCCGTCGGATATATCCTCGGCAAACGCCTATTGCGCTGGTGAAATGACCAGCCGCCAAGCTTGCAGCGGGGCTATCATCTTGGGCATCGACGGCGCTTTGCCAAAAAATCGCATTTGCCTGCTTTAAACTATTTGCATCCGCGACGAATTCCATTATAGAGGCGCAGCCTTCACCGCGAAGGGTTTTATCGCCTAGCGGCCGTTGGGGAATAGTTCAATGGTAGAACGACGGACTCTGACTCCGTTAATCTTGGTTCGAGTCCAGGTTCCCCAGCCAATCTTAATTTCCAATTAAAACAGAATTTGCTGTTGTGGATGCGATTCGTCCATGCGCTCCGTTTGTCTCAAAAGTGGCTCGGATGCGAAGCTTTGATATCGGTCTTTCATCGATGGATTCGGCGTTTCGGGGTGCGGTCGTCCACGCTTGTATTGTGTTTATTTCAATCACGGAAAATGGAATGATCTTGCGGGTTCTGGCGCCGAACAGCGCTGGAGCCGCGACTTCGTGCTCGTGATAAGCGTAGTTCCTGGACTGGACGACACAACATCCCTATGCGCTGAAGCGGGCCTGGCGTCTTCTTAAGAACCAAAAGCGCAGGGAGCTAAAGCAATTGAGGTAATTTAGCAGAGAAAGCTTTTCAAAGTGTTTGTGGACGTTGTAGAAGTTTGGCCTTCGCCAAACGTTTCTTGGCAAGATCGGTTGGATAGCCGTGATTATATTAAGACAAGTCTAGGTGGGAATAGAAGCGAAATGACGATATTGGTTTCCGGGGGCGCCGGCTTCATCGGTGGGAATTTCGTTCTCGACTGGTTGAAACACTTCGATGAGGCTGTGATCAATCTCGATAAGCTGACCTATGCCGGCAATCTGGATACGCTGAAGAGCCTGAACGGCAATAATCGTCATGTTTTCGTTCATGGCGATATCGGCGATCGCAATCTCCTCAGCAATCTGCTGGCCACGCACAAGCCTCGCGCCGTTATCAATTTCGCCGCCGAAAGCCATGTCGATCGCTCCATTCATGGGCCCGGCGATTTCATTCAGACGAATGTCGTCGGCACGTTCAACCTGCTGGAATCGGTTCGTAGCTACTGGGACGGCCTGCCGGGTAACGAGAAACAGGCGTTCCGCTTCCTGCATGTCTCGACCGACGAGGTCTATGGCACGCTATCCAAGGAAGACGCGCCGTTCAACGAGCTCAACCGATATGAGCCGAACAGCCCCTATTCCGCAAGCAAGGCGGCGTCCGACCATCTGGTGCGCGCCTGGCATCACACCTATGGCCTGCCGGTTCTGACAACGAACTGCAGCAACAATTATGGCCCTTATCATTTCCCCGAGAAGCTGATCCCTCTGGTGATCCTAAACGCGCTGTCGGGCAAGAGCCTTCCCATCTATGGCGATGGCCAGCAGATCCGCGACTGGCTCTATGTCAAGGATCACTGCAGCGCCATTCGCCGCGTGCTTCAAGCGGGCGAGGTCGGCGAGACCTATAATGTCGGCGGCTGGAACGAGAAACCCAATCTGGATGTGGTGCATACGATCTGCACGATCCTCGACGAGCTCCGGCCGAAGGCTGGCGGCGGCCGTTACAGCGACCAGATCGCCTTCGTGAAGGACAGACCCGGCCACGATCGCCGCTATGCGATCGATGCGCGCAAGCTCGAGCGCGAATTGGGCTGGAAGCCGGAGGAAACCTTCGAGACCGGCATTCGCAAGACGATCGAATGGTATCTCGCCAATGAGGATTGGGTAAAGAATGTCACCAGCGGCGCCTATCGTGAATGGGTGGGCAAGCAATATGAGGTGCGGCCGTGAGCTCGATCCTGGTCACCGGCGCCAACGGGCAAGTCGGCTTCGAATTGCAGCGCTCTCTCGCACCATTGGGAAAAGTAACGGCAGTCACGCGCGCCGAGATGGATCTGGCGAGCGAGGCAAGCATTCTCTCGGCTCTTGAGGAGCATAAGCCAAGCATCATCGTCAATCCCGCAGCCTACACCGCCGTCGATCGCGCCGAGAGCGAAAGAGAGCAGGCGATGGCGGTGAATGCGGTGGCACCGGGCGTGCTGGCGCGCTGGGCTGCCGAGAATGGCGCCTATCTCGTGCACTATTCGACCGACTATGTCTTCGACGGTACAAAGGCCGATGCCTATGTCGAAACCGATCCGGTCAACCCGCAGTCGGTCTATGGCGAAAGCAAGTGGCTGGGCGAGGAGGCGGTTCGTTCCTCCGGTGCGCGTCACGCCATCCTGCGGACAAGCTGGGTCTATGGCCATCACGGCAACAATTTCCTCAAGACCATCCTGCGCCTTGCGCAGGAGCGCAGTTCCCTGAACATCGTGGCTGACCAGATCGGCGCACCGACGTCGGCGGCGCTGATTGCGGACGTTACACGTGGGGTCGTCGAGTTTGTCAGCCGTTCGGAGGCGCCGGATGTATCGGGTACCTATCACCTGAGCGCGCAGGGCAATACGTCCTGGCATGGCTACGCGGTGCAGATCGTCCGCGAGGCATTGGCGAAGAATTTCAATCTTGCGCTTGCGCTCGATGCCGTGAAGCCGATCTCGACAGCCGAATATCCGACGCCAGCAAAGCGTCCGCAGAATTCGAGGCTGAACTGCGCCAAGTTGATGGATCGTTTCGATCTGCGTCTTCCCGGATGGCAGGAGGGCGTGAATGACGTCATAGAAAGACTTTCGCCTGCCGCAAATTGAAATGCATAAGATCTGTCTAGGTTACCGGTTGCAACTGACGGGTTAACCGACCGTAAAACGAAAACAAGATGAGACGGTAGATAATGACCAAAGCACGTAAGGGCATCATACTCGCTGGCGGATCCGGCACGCGCCTCTATCCTGCGACGCTCGCCGTCAGCAAGCAGCTTCTGCCAATCTACGACAAGCCGATGATCTACTATCCGCTGACGACTTTGATGTTGGCCGGCATCCGCGAAGTCCTTGTTATTTCGACGCCACAGGATACACCTCGCTTCGAGCAGCTACTGCAGGACGGAAGCCAGTGGGGCATGAAGATCGACTATGCGGTGCAGCCGAGCCCAGACGGGCTTGCACAGGCATTTCTCATCGGCGAGGAGTTCCTGGATGGCGCCCCGTCGGCCCTGGTGCTGGGGGACAATATCTTCTACGGGCATGATTTCGCCAAACTCCTCCATCAGGCGAGCGACAAGGAAAGCGGCGCTACGGTCTTTGCCTATCACGTGCATGATCCGCATCGCTACGGCGTTGTCGAATTCGATGCGCAAGGTCGTGCGATCAGCCTTGAAGAAAAACCGAAGGTCCCCAAGAGCAATTACGCCGTTACCGGGCTCTATTTCTATGATGCTGATGTCGTTGATGTCGCCAAATCGATTCGTCCCTCGCCCAGGGGCGAATTGGAGATTACCGATGTCAACGCGTATTATCTGAGAGCCGAGCGGTTGGACGTGCAGACGATGGGCCGCGGCTACGCCTGGCTCGACACCGGCACGCATGAATCGATGCTGGAGGCGAGCCATTACATCGCGACCATCGAGAGCCGGCAGGGGCTGAAAGTCGCCTGCCCCGAGGAAATTGCCTACCGGAGCCATTGGATCGATGCTTCGCAAGTGGAGGCGCTGGCCGAGCCATTAAAGAAGAATGGCTATGGCCAGTATCTTCTGGGTATTCTGCACGAACAGATATTTTAACGGCGCACCCCGTCGAGTTGCGTTTAGCCGGCCTGTCGTATGCGGGCCGCGTCATGCGGGAAAGACATATGAAAGCCATCGATACCGCCATACCGGACGTAAAGATCATCGAACCCACGGTGTTTGCCGATGATCGCGGGTTTTTCCTTGAGAGCTTCAACCAGGCCAAATTCGAAGCGGCGATAGGACGAAGTGTGACCTTCGTGCAGGACAACCACAGCCGTTCGGGCAAGGGCGTTCTGCGCGGCCTGCATTATCAGCTGCCGCCGTATGCGCAGGCCAAGCTCGTCCGGGTCGTCGCCGGAGAAGTCTATGATGTCGCCGTCGACATCAGACGGTCGTCGCCGACATTCGGCCAGTGGGTCGGTGTTTTCCTGTCGGAGGAAAACAAGCGCCAGCTTTGGATCCCGGAGGGCTTTGCCCATGGATTCCTGACGTTGAGTGACCGTGTCGAATTCCTCTACAAGACCACCAATTATTACGCCCCGGCGAGCGACCGTGGAATTCGCTGGGACGATCCGACGATCGCCATTGATTGGAAAGCCGCCGAGGCGCTCACGCTCTCCGCCAAGGATCAGCAGCAACCGTTGCTGGCGGAGGCCGAGGTATTCGATTGATTGCGTGCCCGCAGCACACCACAATACTGCGCGTCGCCAACAATTCTGAGTCGAAACTGGAGATGGCGAACTGGGCTGCCAAGACGCCATCGACCAGTTTTGCCTCGTCGGATTTTAATGTCAGGTCCGGTTATAGTCGTCGCTGAGCCGGATGATATCATTCTCATCAAGCAGTTCGCCATATTGAATCTCGATGAAAACCAGCGGCTTCTCGCCGGTGCAGGAAGCCCGGTGCGTCGCTTTCAGCGGAATATCGACTGTATGCCCGAGCCGCAGAGGGTGTTCCGTTCCGTCGATCTCGGCAATTCCATGCCCCGAAACGGCGGTCCAACGCTCCGAACGATGGTTGTGATATTGCAGTGATAGGCGCTCGCCGGGATTCACAACAATACGTTTGACGACGTGGCGATCACCAATATCGAGCACATGCCATGTGCCCCAAGGGCGCTGGTCGTTGTCCCCTACCTTATAAAGGCTTCCAGATTTCAATGAAATTTCCTTTGCAAAAAGTCGATCGGCTACTGCACGATCGAAAATTATGCGCGGGATTAATTCAGCAGCGGCGGTAGAGCAAGGCTTTTTGGTCGGCGACGCGCAGTCGATTTCGATGCTGCGGCCATGAAACATGCAGATCATTGTGTTGGAAGTTATGGGGCTTCGGGTGTTTTCCCGCGCTCAACGATGCTCTAGGTGACGTGGCAACTGGTTTTCGATACAGGGATGGCATGCGCGTTCTACATTTTTTCAAAACATATTGGCCTGACACATTCGGCGGTGTCGAGCGGACGATCCATGCGATTGCCAAGGGCACTGCCAAGTATGGCGTGGAGTCCGATGTTCTGTCGCTCAGCAAAACGCCGCTGGAAAACAGCGTCGAATTCGATGGTCATATGGCGCATAAGGCCAAGCTCGATTTCGAATTCGCATCCACCGGTTTTTCGCACGAGGCGTTTGGACGTTTTCGGGAATTGAGCCAGAAGGCCGACGTCGTCCACTATCACTTTCCGTGGCCGGTGATGGATCTCGTCCATCTTACGGTTCCTCCCGGCAAGCCGACTGTGGTGACCTATCATTCCGACATCGTGAAGCAGAAGGTGCTGCTGCAATTCTACAAGCCGTTGATGTTTCGCTTTCTGAAAAGTGTCGATCGCATTGTCGCTACGTCTCCCAATTACCTTATGTCGAGCGATGTGCTGGAAAGGTTCAAATCCAAGACAACGGTTATCCCGTTGGGTCTGGATGAGGCTGATTATCCGAAGGCGAATGACGCGGTGCTCGCCCGTTGGCGCGGCAGGCTTCCCGATCGCTTCCTCTTATTCGTCGGTGTCCTTAGATACTATAAGGGGGTCCACATCCTGCTGGAGGCCGCAAAGCGTAATGGCCTTGATGTCGTGATCGTCGGCAATGGGCCGATGGAGACGGAATTGAAGCGGGCCGCAGAGCAAAATTCCCACAAGATCCATTTTCTCGGATCCTTGCCGGATAGCGACAAGGTTGCCCTGCTCGAGCTTTGCACGGCATTCGTATTTCCGTCGCATCTTCGCTCCGAGGCCTTCGGGCTTTCTCTCGTCGAAGCGGCAATGTTTGGCAAGCCGATGATTTCGTGTGAAATCGGTACGGGGACGAGTTTTGTCAATCTCGATAAACAGACGGGATTTGTGGTGCCGCCGAACGATGTTGACGCTTTGTCGAACGCAATGACGCGTATTTGCGAAGATGAGGCAAAAGCCGCCGTAATGGGTGTTGCGGCTCGCAATCGTTATGTTGCATGTTTTACGGCCGACAAGATGTGCTCGGCATATCATCGTCTTTATTGTGAATTGACGGGCGCTATTGCGTCCAATCGTTGAGGTATTCGTTCGCGCCGCCACGATATAGCCATCTCGATACTCGAATGGGTATTGCAGACCTCATCGGTCGGCAATTCTGGAGGTCGGTGCTACAACTCGAGAATCTTCAATTTATACAGCACATTATAAAAGTGCTTATCAATACAATTTGAGGTTGTTGCATCGATTTCATATGAGTGATTTTGTGCTGCTGAGGTGCTGACGCAGAACGAAATTGCTCTTGATCGTTGTCATTGGGCTTTATACGGGCTAAATGGCGCTAGAAAATTGATGGCCAAGTCTGGCGCGCTCGCGGCGCTCCGTGTGCTTGGTGCAGCCGCGCAATATGAATGCGGTAAACATGGAGACGAAACTTGGCGAAGAAAGCGTTGGTAACGGGCATTACGGGTCAGGATGGCGCCTATCTTGCAGAACTGTTGCTGAAGAATGGCTACGAGGTTCATGGGCTTGCGCGTCGTTCCAGCACCGCGGATGTCAACCTCACCCGCCTGCAATGGCTGGGTATCGAAGGTGACGTTCGAATTGTCGATGGCGATCTCTTGGATCTTTCCGGCCTTATCAGAACGATCAAGGACGTGAAGCCGGACGAAGTCTACAATCTCGGAGCGCAATCCTTTGTCAAGTCATCCTGGCAGCAACCTCTTCTCACTGGCCAGGTGACGGGCCTTGGCGTCGCGAATATCTTGGAGGCGGTTCGCATAGAAAGGCCGGAAGCCCGTTTCTATCAGGCTTCCTCCTCTGAAATGTATGGGCTCATTCAGGAGCCGATGCAGTCCGAGGTTACGCCGTTTTATCCGCGCTCACCCTACGCGGTTGCCAAGCTCTACGGTCACTGGATCACCGTAAACTATCGCGAAAGCTTCGGCCTGCATGCCTCCAGCGGCATTCTCTTTAACCATGAATCGCCGCTTCGCGGCATTGAATTCGTCACCCGCAAGGTGACAGACGCGGTCGCACGCATCAAGCTCGGTCTGGCAAAGGAGCTTCGGCTCGGAAATATCGATGCCAAGCGCGATTGGGGGCATTCGAAAGACTATGTTCGGGCCATGTGGCTGATGTTGCAGCAGGACGTCGCCGACGATTATGTAATCGCAACCGGCCGCACGACCACTGTCCGCGACATGTGCGCCATCGCTTTCAAGCATGCCGGTTTGAAGATGGAAGAACATCTGGTGATCGACCCTGAACTCTTCCGTCCGGCGGAAGTGGACGTATTGCTCGGCAATCCGGAGAAGGCCCGGAAAAAATTTGGATGGGAACCTAAAATCAGCCTCGAAGAGATGATTGTCGAAATGGTCGAGGCCGATCTTAAGCGATTGAGCAAGTAAGTCCTCCGACCGAATGACGAGACACGTCCATGCCGAGAGAGCATCGTATTCTCATTACTGGCGCCAGCGGCTTTGTCGGGTCGTGGTTGCAGCGCGCATTGGACGAGCGGCGGCTGGAACTGGGCTCTGACCTGATCGTCTTGACCGCCGGACAGGGAGACGCATCGGACTGGAAGACAGATATTGCGGATCGGGGTCAAGTAGAGACCCTGATCCGTGGTTGTCGGCCGACGGCGATCATTCATCTTGCAGCGATTGCGGCCCCTGCGGATGCCCGCAGGATGCCGCAGCGAGCATGGGATGTGAATTTCCAGGGCACCATGAACCTGGCTTACGCCACCATGGAGTTTGCGCCGGAATCGCGCTTTATCTTCGCGGGCAGTTCCGAAGCATATGGTGCGTCGTTTATCGATGTGGCAAAAGCGCCGGTAAAAGAGAGTGCCGCGCTGAAACCGATGAACGTCTATGGCGCAACGAAAGCGGCTGCGGACGTTCTTGTCGGGCAGCTTGCTTATGACGGACTGAAATCCATCCGATTTCGTCCGTTCAATCACACCGGACCTGGCCAGACGGATGCCTATGTCGTATCTGCTTTCGCCAGGCAACTCGCCGAGATTTCAGCTGGTGCCAAACCGCCTCGCATCAGTGTCGGAAATCTATCGGCCTTTCGTGATTTTCTTGATGTGCGGGACGTCGTGCGTGCCTATGCCGATGCCGCGCTGATCGAAGACGCGTCGGGTCGCCTTGGCGGTGTCTTCAACCTGTCTTCGGGCCGCTCGGTGCAAATCCAGTCGATCCTCGACATGCTTATCCAGCTTTCCGGATTGAAGGTGGAAGTCGAGATTGATCCGCAGCGGCTGCGTGGCCCCGAAATCGCGGTGGCTGCGGGGGATAACGGCGCGGCGTTGAAAGCCTTCGGCTGGAAGCCGGAGATAGAATTGAGCCGCACACTTGGCGATGTGCTTGAAGATTGGAAGATCCGGATGGCGGGTCGATAATGTTATCGGTCCCATGTTCGATCTTATGCCGGAAATATCGGAGAGATAACATTTGCTGAGTAGCGTTTGGAGATACAGACATTTCATTCTCGCCTCGATCAAGGGGGAGCTGCGCGGACGATTTGCCCGGTCGCGGTTGGGCGCGCTATGGTTCATCCTTCATCCGCTGGCGCAGGCATTGATATTTTCGATCGTCCTGTCCGAGGTCATGCGGGCAAAGATGCCGAACATGACCAGCCCGGCAGCCTATCCGATCTATCTTCTGTCCGGCATGGCCGCATGGGGCCTGTTCACCGAAATATTGACGCGCAGCATGAATGTTTTTATCGAGCAAGCGCCGGCGTTGAAGAAGATCTCGTTTCCCCGGCTTTGCCTGCCCATCATCGTCTGGGGCAGTGCGATCATCAATCACCTTCTTCTTCTGGGTGCGATCGCTGTGATTTTTCTTTTCTTCGGCCATTATCCAGGCTTTGCCTGGTTCTATCTGATACCCGGCATGCTGATGATTTCAGCGCTTGCATTCGGGATTGGCGTGTTTCTCGGAGTACTGAACGTCTTTGCCCGTGACGTCGCCCAGTTTATGACTGTGGCAATACAGCTGTGGTTCTGGTTCACCCCGATTGTATATGTGACCTCCGCGGTGCCCGAGAGGTTTCAGCAGATTCTGCGTTTCAATCCGGTAATGCCGCTGGTCACGCTTTATCAGAATGCTTTGCTCCTCGACCAGGGCCCCTCCTGGAGCGGCATGTGGCCCGCCATCGTGCTGGGCGCGCTGATGGTTGCCCTCTCCTTTTTTGTGTTTCGCCGCGCCAGCGCCGATCTCGTGGATGCGCTTTGATGACTTCAGTACTCACGATTGACAACGTCAGCAAACGGTATCCGACCTACAGGAGCAATCTTCAAAGGTTTGCAAACTGGTTCGGCGCTTCGTTCTCTCCGGCGTCGGAATTCTCGGCCAGCCGCGATATTTCGTTTCAGGTCGGTCCAGGTGAAGCGGTTGCACTGATCGGTCAAAATGGTGCCGGCAAGAGCACTCTGTTGAAGATCGTCACCGGAACCGTCCGGCCGACCAGCGGCAGCGTTCATGTGTCGGGTCGGATCAGCGCGATCCTGGAATTGGGGCTTGGCTTCAACCCAGAATTCACTGGCCGCCAGAACGTCTACCAAGCGGGCGGTCTGATGGGTTTTTCACAGCAGGAACTCAGCGAGTTGATGCCGGCAATCGAAGCTTTCGCGGAGATCGGCGAATTCTTCGACCAGTCGGTGCGCGTCTATTCGAGCGGAATGCAGGCGCGATTGGCCTTTGCACTTGCGACCGCCAAGCGGCCGGACATTCTGATTGTCGATGAAGTACTCTCGGTCGGAGACAGCTATTTTCAGCATAAGAGCTTTGACCGCATCAGGCAATTCAAGGAAGAAGGCACGGCCATCCTGCTCGTGACGCATAGTCTTGGGGACGTCAAGGCGCTTTGCGAACGCGTTATTCTCCTGGATAAGGGTGCAGTCATGAAGGACGGCCCGCCAGATGAGGTTGTTGACTATTATAACGCGATGGTCGCTGAGCGTGAAAACCAAAAAGTGTCGATTGAACAACGACGCAAGGATAATGGATGGTTGCATACCCGTTCCGGCAGTTTTGAAATTCGCGTCGACACCTTGGAACTCCTTGATAGACATACGGGGAAACAACTAAGCACTGCGCTGGTCAACCAAGAGTTGCTTCTGAGACTCAGAGCCAAAGCTTATTCAGATGTTCCGCAATTGGTTCTGGGGTACATGCTGCGTGATCGTACTGGGCATGTAGTTTGGGGTACTAACACCTGGCATACAAAACAGGTGATTAGTGACGTGAAAGCTGGCGAAGATGTTGTTTTTGAATTGCCCTTTACCTGCGGCCTAGGCCCTGGATCCTATTCGTTCTCTCCAGCGCTGGTCAGCTCAGACACTCACCTTGAAAGGAACTACGAGTGGCAAGATAATGCGCTTGTCTTCGATGTCGTTAACACCAACCAGCATTTTTTTCTCGGTAGCTCTTGGTTGGATGCGACCTTTAACATTCTGAGGCAAGACTAGCGATGTTTACCTCCTACGCACAAAATTTTGAAGACGTCATTCTGTGGCGAGCTCTGAAGCACATTAAGAACGGTTTTTACATCGATATCGGCGCACAGGACCCGGTTGTTGATTCCGTTAGCTTAGGTTTTTACGAGAATGGATGGCGCGGGCTTCACGCAGAAGCCACATCACATTACGCTGAGAAAGTTCGTTTGGCACGACCGGACGAACGCGTGGTGCAGTCAGCGATCGGCCACGGCCAGGGAACAATATCGTTCTTTGAAATTCCGGAAAGCGGGTTGAGCACCAGTGATCGTGACATTGCGATGCTACATCTGTCCAATGGCCGTAGCATAATTGAAACCACGGTGTCTTTGGCTCCTTTATCGCAATTGTTGGATGAGGCTGAGCAAAAGGACGTCCACTGGCTTAAAATTGACGTGGAAGGAATGGAAGCCTCTGTCATAGACAGCTGGTCTCCCTCTGCCGTGCGTCCGTGGATTGTTGTCGTAGAAAGCACCCGCCCCAATTCACAGGAGCCGAGTTTTGAGGACTGGGAGCAAACGCTTCTTAGTAAGGGTTACAAATTTGCTTATTTTGATGGTCTCAGTCGCTACTATGTAAGTAATGACCATCCGGAGTTGTTGCAGCATTTTGGGCCTGGGCCAAATGTTTTTGATTCATTTTTGCTTGCTGACACCACCCCATACGTGAGCGAACTCAAGACAAAACTCACAATAAATGATCAGGAACTCAAATGGTTGCGAGGTGTTACCGCCGAGCAATCCCGTGAAAAAGACGTTCTGCTGGAATCCAACGCGATTCACGCACGAGACCTGGAGGCGCTTGTTCAGGAGATGGGCTTACTAAGGGTGCGCCAGCAGCACCTGGAAACGGAGGTTTCAGAGGCACGCATCCGTGAGGAGCAACTCAGGACGGAATTGCGTTTTACTTATGAGAGCTTGTCATGGAAGCTGACTAAGCCGCTTCGCGAAGCAAACGCAAGGGCGGCATGGCTAAGCATCGGTATAGTGTCGTGGATCAAATTTAAGCCGGGTACGAGACCAAGGCGGGTCACGGCAGGCGTTGTTAGCCAAACTCTGCGCTGGATAATCCGTAGGCCGCAGCTATTTCGCATTGCCAAGCGCCTTCTGCGATACAGCCCAGGTCTCGAGCAACGCTTGCGCCGCGTCGCCTCTGGAGATTATGCCGCTGCCAACAATGAGTTCGTTCTTAACCTTGATGAAGCGACGGCTATGGCAGAGCCGACTCTACTGGTACTTGATAGATTGGAACGCGCTTACCATCGTAACAAAGTCGTGCGGGAAGTATAATTAATGAGACTTGTGATTGATTTGATAGGCGCACAAAGTCGAAATAGTAGAAATCGTGGCATCGGAAGATATACGACCTCACTGGCCAAAGCTATGATCAAGCTGGTCGGGTCACATGAAGTTCATGTTTCTGTCAGTGACGCTTTCCCAGATACCATCGAGCCAATCTTCTCCGAGTTCCGGACACTCCTCCCGCGTGAAAATTTAACCTGTTGGAATTCAATAACATCAAGCGCGTACGTCGATACGGCAAACGAATGGCGTGCTAGGTCGAGCGAAATTGTGCGGGAAGCTTGGCTCGCAAGTTTAAAGCCTGATTTACTACATGTTGGCAGCTTTTTCGAAGGCTTTTGGGATGACGCAACTGTTTCGATCGGAAAATTCGTACCCAGCAATACCACCGGGATTACTCTCTACGATCTTATTCCATACATCCATCGGGAGATGTATCTCTCCAATAAGCGCTACGAAACTTGGTATGACTATAAGATCAATGAGCTGAGCAAAGCTGGCGTCTTACTCGCTATTTCCGAATCGTCCCGGCGGGAAGCCATTGATCTTCTCGGCATACGCGACGAGCAGGTGGTGACGATTTCAACCGCCGCTGAGCCAATTTTTCGGCCGACCTCGTTAACGGAAATGCAGACCTCGGAACTGAAGAATCGTTACGGGTTACGCAGACCATTTTTGATGTACACAGGCGGCATCGATCATAGAAAAAATATAGATGGACTTATCACTGCTTTTTCCCAGCTGCCTGAAAGTGTCCGACAACAACATCAACTGGCGATCGTTTGCTCAGCAAGAGATGAAGATGTCGCGCTTCTAAAACATCACGCAAAAAAACAAGGCCTCCGCAGTGATGATCTTGTTATGACTGGTTACGTGCCCGAGGCTGATCTCGTAGCGTTGTACAATAATTGCAAGGCATTCTGCTTTCCTTCAATACATGAAGGTTTCGGCTTGCCTGCTTTGGAAGCGATGCAGTGCGGTGCACCAACCATAGGCTCTAATCTTTCCAGCATACCTGAAGTCATTGGATTGAAAGATGCATTGTTCGACCCAAGAAACAGTGATGATTTCACTGGCAAACTGAATCACGTTCTGACGGATGCTGGCTTTCGAAAAACGTTGTCGGAGCACGGTCTGTCACAGTCGTCAAAATTCAGTTGGGATGCTAGCGCAAAACGTGCATGGGCGGGATTCGAAGCGCTTTATTCGGCACAACAGGAAGCGCGAAGGAGCTCTGTGGCAGTATCGGCAATGAAGCGTCCGCGACTCGCCTATATTTCTCCTTTGCCGCCCGAGCGCAGCGGAATAGCAGACTACAGCGTAGAGCTTCTCCCAGCCTTAGGTGAATTCTATGACATTGATGTCGTCGTCAACCAGGATTCGGTAGATGATGTTTGGGTCAATAAAAATTGTCAGGTCAGAAGTATAGAGTGGTTCAAGGAAAACGCGTGGCAATATGATAGAATCCTCTATCATTTTGGAAATTCAGTATTCCATCGCCATATGTTTGAGCTAGCTCGGCTATTTCCGGGCGTTGTGGTACTTCATGATTTCTACTTGAGTGGCATTATAGCCCACATGACGATTCATGATCATCTTACTGGCTTTTGGGAGCGGGCGCTCTACGATTCTCATGGATACCCAGCGGTTGTTGATCGATACAATACTGCAAATTCTGCATCTATCGTATATAGATACCCGGCAAATATGCCTGCAATAAGGGATGCCCTAGGCGTCATAGTACATAGCCAACATTCCAAAGATCTGGCGGCAAAGTTTTATGGAAACAACTTCGCTCAGGATTGGGGCATGGTGCCTCATCTGCGCCAGCTTCCGACTAGACCCGACAAGAGCGAAATTCGCAAAGAATTGGGTTATCACGAGGACGACTTCATTGTCTGCTCGTTTGGCGCGATGGGGCAGCTAAAGCTCAATCATAGGCTTATATCGGCTTGGTTAAATTCAGAGCTTTCCCAAAATAAAAATAGCTATCTGATCTTTGTTGGCACAGAGCCGGAGGGTGAATACGCAATTCAGCTAAAAAAGTTGACCAGTGGTCATGGGTCCACATCTCAAATTAAGATCACAGGATTTGCGCCCCCCGATTCTTATCGCAAATATCTTGCGATAGCCGATATTGCTGTGCAGCTTCGCTCATTGTCGCGCGGCGAAACATCAGGAACATCTATCGATTGCATGGCAAACGAGCTTGTCGCTGTCGTGAACGCGCACGGCGCAATGGCAGAATTACCTGTCAATTGCGTCACCATGATCGATGACGAATTCTCTGACGCGGATCTGACATCAGCATTGGAAAGCCTCTATAATGATCCTGTATTGCGACAGGGCATCGGAGCTGCCGGACGATCCTACGTGGAAAATACGCTATCGCCTAAGGCTATTGCTAAATCCTATAGCGAGCAGATTGAGCGCTTCTACATGGAAAGTCCGAACGCATACACAAACTACGCCATTGAGAAACTCGGCGGCCTCGATATACCGCGCGACGATACATCGAATGGGCTTTTTGAAATCGCGGACGCCGTCGCTGGAAATAGCAAAGTGGCAATCTCTCACAAGCGGCTATTTGTCGACATTTCCGAGTTGATACAGATAGATAATCGCACAGGCATTCAACGTGTAGTTCGAAGCATATTGAAAGAACTATTTGATTCCCCGCCAAATGGATATCGTATCGAGCCAGTTTATTCTATAAAAAATCGAAACGGTTACTATTTTGCTCGGCGATTTACAATGAAATTTTGGGGGCATCCAACCAATGTTCTCGAAGATCGAAAGATTGATTTTAGAAGCGGAGATATCTTTCTAGGGCTTGACCTTCACCACCAGTCTCCTGCGGAGCAGGCAGATTACATCGCGAAGATGAGAAGGTTTGGTGTTTTTGTCGCATTTGTGGTTTACGATCTACTCCCAATCAGGCTCCCCGAAGCTTTCCCCGAAGTTGGCTTCTCTCTTCATTCTAACTGGCTAAAAAGTGTTTCACGGTCAGCAGATGGATTGGTGTGTATCTCGAATGCCGTTGCCGATGAAGTTCGTGAATGGTTGCAAGAGAATACTGGCGATGGCGAGAATCGACCTGCTGTGGAATCGTTCCACCTGGGAGCCGATATTGCGAATAGCAAGCCATCGCAAGGCGTCCCGAGTAGTGCGCGTGAAGTAGTCGCGATGCTCAAGGAGCGCCCTACTTTCCTGACTGTCGGCACAATAGAGCCACGAAAATCGTATTCGCAAATCTTGTCAGCATTCGAGGGGTTGTGGGCAAGCGGTGTCGATGCCAACCTCGTTATTATTGGTAAGCAGGGGTGGATGGTCGAGAGGTTGATCGACGCGATTAATGGACATCAGGAACTCAATCGACGTCTTTTCTGGCTTCAAAACATAAGCGATGAATACTTGGAAATAATTTATGCCTCTTCCGATTGCCTAATAGCTGCGTCTCAAGGCGAAGGGTTTGGCCTGCCACTCATTGAGGCTTCAGCTCACAACCTTCCGGTGATCGCTAGAGATATCCCGGTATTTCGCGAGGTGGCAGGTGAAAGTGCCCATTACTTCTCTGGGCTGGAGAGCAAGGACCTAAGCGGCGCGATCGAAGAATGGTTGATACTCAAAGAAGGAAATACCATGCCGCGGCTGGACGGTATGAAGCGATTGACTTGGAAGGAAAGTTGCCAAGAATTACTCTCTCGTATTTTTGACCTGGCCTCCAAGTCAAATCTTGCGCGTGGTGTCGTGGACAACCAATGAGAATTGGTGTCAACGGCCGCACGCTTGTCTCCAACATTACCGGCTTGGGTCGTTATGTGATCGAAATGTGCCGCGCGCTGGCGAAAGCGGGGCATCAGATTATCATTTATCTACCCTCCCCGCCTGCCAATGCTCTCCCAGATTTGGAGGATATTGAATTCCGCGTCGGCAGAGCCAACGACGCGGTCATGCGAAATATCTGGGCACAGACAGTTCTGCCTTTATGGGCAAAAAGAGATAAAGTCGATGTGTTCTGGGGCCCAGCCCACCGCCTGCCGTTTTTTCTCGACCGTCACATTGCACGTATTGTCACGATTCATGATCTCGTCTGGCATGACATGGCTGCAACCATGCGATGGCAGACGTGGATGGCCGATCGCTGGTTGATGAAGCCCGGGGTCGCCATTGCCGACGAGATTGTTGCGGATTCCGCCGCAACAGCCAATGCGCTAAAGGCACAGTTTCCGGGATGCGGTGAGAAGCTTAACGTTATCTATCCCGGGTTAACGATCATTGGTGGAGCTGTGACCTCCAGGGATCTGTCACAGTTTGGGATCGATCGCCCCTACATTCTCTTCGTCGGAACGCTTGAGCCCCGCAAAAATCTACTCAGGCTGATGCAAGCCTATGCGTCTTTGCCTGAATCCACGCGAAAGCAATTTTTGCTCGTGCTCGCCGGCGGTCAAGGCTGGAGGTTGGGCGATCTGAAACAGCATGTCGCGGAGTTGCGGATCGAATCATCTGTTCGGCTGACCGGCTATGTGTCCGATAATGATCTGGCACTGCTATACAGCCAGGCACGATGTCTGGCGATGCCATCCCTCTATGAAGGCTTCGGATTTCCCATCATCGAAGCGAATGCGATGGGGATCCCGGTGCTGACGTCAAATACGTCCTCCATGCCAGAGGTTGCCGGTAAAGCTGGTATTCTTGTCGATCCCAACGATGTGCAATCCATTCGCGATGGTTTGGAAAGCCTTGCTACCGATAACGCTCTTCATGCGCGTCTTGTTGAACATACAAGGCTAAATTCTGCACGGTTCGATTGGACGGAAAGCGCGCTTCAGTTGGAGCGTATTTTTGAGAAGGCGATAGCCAAGCGCCGCTATGGCGTTTAGCTAAGCTATTTCTACATGCGCTCGGACCCACCGAGTACCACTTCCAAGTGGGGCTAAGCATTCTATAAGTGGATTGTAGAGCGGGTTTGACCGGCCACTGAGATCTTCCTTATTGCCAAGTCGACATGGCACGGTTCAGGGATCGAGTTTCAGTCCAGTTACAGTTTGCGGGTCGCAAGGTTACAAATTCAATGGGTGCGCTCTAGATCGGCGCGGAGAACTGCAACACCCAATGTGCGTTCGTCGGGTGAACCTGTCAGTGCTTGTGGGGACGTTGCGTCAGGAATTTTGATCTTTATCTCTTGATAGGGTTTCACACCGTCCAAGGGCACTGATATTTTATTGTTATCCTGGCTTGTTGAGGTAATTCTTTCATTCCAGCTACCGCCCTGAGCTTGGCTTTCGAACTCGATCGCTACCGGACGTCGCTCGCTGGCGCCAAAGACATTGAAATGGAGGACGGCAAAGCATTGTCCAATTTTGCAGTCGCTTGGAACTGGGAGGGCTAGCTTGGAAGCGGACTGTGACCAAACGTGGCGCTCTTCTGGAGCATACCATCCATCCTCGAGGATAAAAGAACTTTCCTGTAGCGCCGAGCCAAACTCGATCGGGAAGCGGACATGTTCAAATATTGTATTCAATAGGACCTGTCGGCCCGCATCCGCCGCGAATTGCCGCCGCAGCCTGACCGTTGCAAATAGATCGCCGTCTGCCACTTCAAGATAAGACAATTGTTCTATCTCTTGAATAAACGGCCGAAGTGCAATTTTCCGTTGATCTGGACAGTAAAATCCAGGGATGGCGTTCCAATCCTCTTTGGAAATTGCTGTCAGTTTGGCGCTTGTCTGATCGACGCAGGGCCAGAGGTGAGGGGACCAAAGCATGTGAAAATAGGGTATCACCACTACGTCGGCATTCCTGTCCCAGAGCATCTGAACAATAGGCGAAATCTTGCTTGTATCGAGATCTCCCCCCAGAGCCAGCATGGCCGGGGGCCAGTGCGCTTGTGCGTCAGCGAGGTTTTTGTCACCGCCTATGTTGAAGGTACGGAAACCCGCAGCCGGAGCCAGGTAATTAGCGACGAAGTCATTACCCGATGGCGCGAAAGCAACTATTTCCTTCCGCATAATGCGCTCGCGAAGGCTCTTCACTAGATCATTATCTATTTGAAGGAATTGTGCTCTGTTATCTAAGAGTGAGCGAAATCTTTGAGGAACATTCGGAATGTTAAAGAAGGTTACCAGCAGAAGCGTAGCAAGCGGGGCTATGTAGCTTTTTCTAAATGATCCCGACCAGATAACAACCGTCGCCCATAGCGCAAAAACCCCAAGCGCAGACCAGCGGTAAGATGCCCGCATCGATTTAAAGCCGGGTAAGGTTTCAGAGATCCATCCAGTGCCCGTTGGACCAAAACCATATTCAGCAGGCATCATAGCGCTCTGCTGCCGAGGATGAATTACCTGCATATCCTCAGGCTTGGTTGAATCAATCTTCAGGGTCGGCCCAAGCGCCATAACGAAACCGATCACGGCGACAATCAAAAAACCGGTTGCCAAGGTGCGCTGCCGTCTAATCCGCCACCAGGCTATTAGACCAGCTATAATTATGGGCAGTGAAAATGTTGTTTTCCAAACAGAGGCATCGCCAAAATACAGCTCATCTGTACGGCGGACAACAATACCAAGAGCATCCAGGATCCAAAACAAACCTTTTGTTGGAATAACGACAAATGATAAATCTAAACCCCACCCGCGAAAAAAATCTAACGGAATTTCTTCGAAACTATTCTTACCAACGTAGGTTATATACGCTATGTACGCCAGCAAAAAGCTAGCAATGTGGACGGGAAGTGCTACGGTCAGCAGGCGATGGCGCTTTGCAATATCCGTCAGCAAGCAGTAGCATAGTAGAATACTTGATCCTGTTGCAAACATGACAAAAGTATAGCCATCCAGGAATACGGATATAAAAGTCGCCACCAAGTGAAGCAAAGCCCCAGATATCGGGCTGGACACTGGCAGGCGCTGAAGCAAATTTAACGCTGCCAGTAGGTAAAAGGGCAGTAAGGCGATCCCCAGCGAAAGCATGGAATAGTCGGCATGCGCCCAGATGGTCGGCATGCTCATCCACATTACGGCGCTAAGGATGGAAATCGAACGGATCGCTCCAAATGAACGGGAAATGAGGTAAGCAGAATAAAATGCCAGCAGTAACCAGAGGGCAACCATTCCGGCATAAGCATCGGAAGGATGCAGCCCCAGTCGGATCAGCCAGCTTGCAGGCAGAGCCCCGGCGAGGCCAAATGCCATTGCAGCCGGAATAGGAAGCCCAAAGTCGTGTGCGTATACGCTATACAAAGGGCCGTTGGTGAATGATTGTGCAAAGCCAGTTGCCCAGACTGCTTGCCCCAACGTCGGTGTCATCAAGAACGGGACTGCTCCGTGGAACAGCAACACCAGGCCGGCTGCCAAAACGGCGAGGGTTCTTTCCTGGGCGGTCCAGTTACCGATTTCTGGCATGTTTGCTCCAACAATTCCAATGCATGCGTTGGTTCACTTTTTGAACGCGCAAAGCATGACCACTATGGCAAGCAAAGCGTCTCCAACGGTCGTCACGAAACGATATCCAAGCGCGACCGCAGTCGCCTCCACAGCAGGCAAGCCTGCTGTGGAGAGGCCGGCAATGAGGATAGTCTCACGGACGCCGAGCCCTCCAGGCGCACCCGGAACGAGGAAGCCGACGAGCCATGCTGCAGCTCCGATGCCGATCAGTTCGGGCACCTCGCTAGCGGAGGAAAGGCTTTTGCAGAGCCCGGCTAGCAGCAATCCGCTTCCAATGAAAAACAGTGCGTAAAAGACGAAGGCCACGGCAACTGCAACAAATGCCTTTTGCCCGGCTCCCGCCATCCTCTGGCGAACAATCGCAGTCACGCCAACAGCCAAGATGGCAATGCCGCCTACAACCAGTACGTTGACCAAGGTTGGATCATCGACGCTATGTTCTTCAAGCGCATGGACTAAAACCGCTCTTGCCAACAATACCGAGATGCCCGCTGCTGCCAGGACGATGGTGAGCAACTCCCCTATTTGGGCAAAAGCGAGCGCTTTGTTCGAAGCCCCAGCACTTTTGGCGAGACGATAGCGCCCGACCATGTGAAGTACGTTGCTCGGCAGATACTTGTAGATTTGCGTTCTTCCATAAATGGCAAGCGCATGTCCGATTCCGAGCGAGGGATGATCGATAGCTGCCAGCAGCCGGTGCCATGCCAATCCACAAAGCTGGAGGATCGTTGCATAGGCGACAACGGAGCCAGCAACAGCAATCAGAAATGACGGAGAAGCAAGCTGCTGTTGTAGGCCGTCGAACGAACGGTAGATCGCCCGACCGACGAAGGCAAATGCCGCTAGGCTAACAATGATACCGACGATGCGGACGATTGGCTTCATTCGGTTTGCCTGCGCCGTCGGGCTTTCCGGCCTCGTCTCAATCACAGCGGCAAAGAACCATCGTCCAGGGAAGGGGTGTCCGAACTTCAACGACTTTCATCGTTTTTCGAAGCATCTCCACGAAATTGGCGGAGGACCAATGCTGGATATGACCGGGCGTATTGCCCAGATCTGTGATGTATTTACCCCGCGCCAGATTGAGTATACGCCAGATAGGTTCCCGCGGTACGCTGAGGAGGAGATATGGATTTGCCAGCGATTTCAAAATAGCCAGCGCGCGCTCGGTTTGAGGAACATGCTCCAACACTTCACAACAGATTACTAGTTCGGCAGATGCTTCCTCCGGTGTCAGATCGAAAAGTGATCGGGCTTTAAATCTGGGAGCGATGCCGCGTGTTGCGCACTGCTGGTTGGATTCTGCGACACTCGTCGCCTCGAGATCGCTTCCGCGAACATCCCAACCACGGTCGTGAAGGCGCATCGATAGATTGCCTTCGCCACATCCGACCTCGTATACTTTGCGAGCGTCAGTCTTCTCCGTAAGCTCATCGAAGCTGCCCAGAAAGCCATTCATCAAATAGCGGGCGATAGGATTCCGCGTATTGTACTTATCATAATAATTGCCAGGGACATTGTCATATATTGGCGGCGTTTCCGTCATTTTATCTCTTCCTGCTCACGAAGTGGTGAGAGGCCCGAGGCCCTATCAATCATCGATTTCAACCACAAAGAACTGAATTGCTCTAGGGAGAAATCACTTATATTTTATTGGTTTGAGCCGGAAGCCCGGCCTCGTGCCCTTTGTGGAATGTGTCATGGGCCGGCGTCAATCCGTATATTTGATCAACCAGGTGCCGTCGCTTTCTTTTTCGCTTCGCCGGACGTCTCAACTGGCTGATCATCGATACCAACCTGAGGGAGGCCGCGCAGTTCTTGCCGGAACTGCCGGATCCTGATTTCCTCGAGCAATTGCCGATTGACGGCGATGAGTTCGGCGAGAATTCCACCCATTGCAAGAATACCCGCTAGCGCAAGGAGCGCACTTGAGAGGACGAGCGACTGGATATTGCCGCTACCATGGCCGGTCATGTATTTATACAGGAAGCGTGCAACCATCACCGCACCCGGTATTGCGACAATCGCTGCGCAGGCCGTGAAGAAACGCAACGGGCTATAGACGATAAATATTCTGACAATCGTGACTAGCGAGCGACGGACATAGCTTGCCACGCTCTTGACGAGCCTTGACGGCCGCAAATCGCCATTTACCCGGATCGGCACCGACGTGATTGGAATATTCTTCCGTCCCGCCTGGATGATCGTTTCCAGCGTGTAAGTATACCGGTTGAAGACGTTCAATTGTACTGCCGCGTCGCGATGGATGGCGCGAAAGCCGCTGGGAGCATCGGTGACCGTCGTATCGCTTGCCAGCTTCACGGTCCAGCTACCAAATCTCTGGAGCATCTTCTTGACGGGCGAGAAGTGCTCTATTTCGCTGATCGGTCTGGCGCCTACAACGATCTGTGCACGCTTCTCCAATATTGGTCGAACAAGATCAGGAATACAGGACGCATCGTACTGATTGTCTGCATCGGTGTTGATGATAACGTCGGCCCCGAGTTTCAGCGCCGTTTCGATACCGGTCATAAAGGCTTTGGCTAGACCTTGATTGTGCGACAGCGAGACAATGTGATCGGCGCCGTTTTCGGCTGCAACCCGGACCGTTCCGTCAGTCGAGCCATCATCAATGATGAGCCATTCGACTATGTCGAAACCGTCGACCTGACGCGGTAAATCCGCGAGTGTTAACGGCAAAGTCTCTTCTTCATTCAAACAGGGTATTTGGATAATGAGTTTTCGCAATGCAACTCTCTTTGGAAACCCGACGGGCATGAGTCTGGTCTGGCTAAAGTCCCAAAACGAACCGCTTATCTGAGCGTGGTCGTCTCATCAACAACTGGCCCACTTTATACCGTTTATGATTTAAGTTAAGAGCGCACCTGAACTGATGTGGTGGATGGAGGCCAGCATCCCATGACCGCACCTTTATCGAATGATCTTCGTGAACGTGTTGTAGCAGCCGTTTTGAATGGTGAAAGTAGTCGCGCAGTGGCGGCGCGTTTCGGGGCGCTGTCTCTTCGGTGGTGAAGTGGTCTCAGCGCTATCGCGCGACCGGATCGGTTCATCCGGGCAAGATGGGCGGCCATCGCAAACGCATTCTGGAACCACACCGTAGCTTCATTGTCGAGTGGCTGGAGCAGAACCCACATCTGACGCTGCATGGTTTGAAGGGCGAACTGGCATCGCGGGGCATTTCCGTCTCCCATAATACGATTTGGGAGTTCATCCGCAGCCAGGAGCTGCGCTTCAAAAAACGCTGTTCGCCCTTGAACAAGCTCGTGCCGATGTCGCCCGCAGACGAGAGCGGTGGAAGACTTTGCAACATCATCTCGAACCTGAACAGCTGGTCTTCATTGATGGTGAGGCGGATAAGCAATCGATCCAGTGAATCGATTGCCCGCCGAACAGGATCAAGACCAACATGACGCCCATCAGGGGCTGGGGACCAAAAGGCAGGCGTCTGCGGGTGTTTGTGCCACATGGCCACTGGCGCACGCTGACATTCCTCGGTGCATTGAGGGACGACCGGCTGACAGCGCCTTGTGTCTTCGACGGGCCGATCAACGGCCATCTAGGGAATTGACCAGAACTGTCGGGTTTTCGAAAAGAGAACCATGACAAGATATCGCGCCCACCATCAAAAATCGTTGGATGTCGCGCCGTCCCATTTTCGACATTCGGCCAAGCGCCTGCTTTCCGCCATTCGAATACTGTTGGGAACCAGCCCAAGCCAGGAAGTAAATCCCGCCCTTCTTGCAAAGCGGTCATGGCTGGCACAAAAGCTTCGATTGCCATGATGGTAATCGGCCCGCTGAAGGCCAAAGCCGAGCCGTGCGTTCCGAACACGCAACCTCTGTTTTGAGCGCCGTCTCCAGGAAATGCTGGAGGAAAGCAGTTCAATTTACTCAAGGTAAAATCGCACCTTAACTTCGAAACAACGGTATCATACCTGATGTCTTTGGAAGGGCGGGCTTGCTCATAATCAAGACCAGCGTTCTCTGTTTTGCTCCTAACGCCGCCGCCTAGCAGTCATAATCAATCCTCCACCGTACTCGCTTCCACCTTCGCCGCCGCCAGATATTCCCCCTTCAGCCGCATATGACACCAGCAGGCAAAGGCGGAGCTGGCGAAGGCCAGGCTTTCGCCGATGGCTAGGCGGTTGTTGGAGTTGCTGAGTAGCGTCAGCGCGAAGAAGAACAGGCAGACGGCATAGGCGTGCCAGGCGGCGCGGGGAATGATGGCGGCCTTGTAGGCGCGCCATACCGCTCGGATGAAGGTGGCGAGCATGAAGGCCATGATGGCGGCGCCGAACAGGCCGTAGCGCACCAGGATTTCCAGATAGCCGTTGTGCAGCAGCGTGTATTGGATATGCGAATAGCGCGTCTGATACCAGCGCTCCAGCCAGCGGTTGCCCCAGCCGAAGACCGGTGCGGAGGAGAAGACTTCCCAGCTGTTCGACCAGAGCTGCAGCCGCTCGTCCATCGACACCGGCGTGGTGGTGGAGCCGATGGTGTTTGTCACCGCGCCACCCAGGTCATGGCCGCCGGTGACGCTTTCCAGCATGGCGATGGTCGCTGACACGGTCGGGCCGGCCGTCTTGTCGAGATTATGGCGCACGGTGTAGACGCCGCCGACAAGCAGGACGGCGGCGACGGCGATGACGATGGCGCCGAGCTTCAGGCGCAGATAGGTGAGCGCCACCAGTGCCAACAGTGGCAGGGTGATGCTGAGCGCCAGCCAGACGCCTTTCGACTTGGCGCCATAGATCGCGATGAAACAGAGCCCGACGATGAAGGGTGAGACGATATAGGCAAAGCGCGCGATCCCGCGGTCGCTCGACTTGTCCGTCAGATAATGCAGCAGCCAGAACAGCGTGAAGATCACGATCATGCCGCAGGCGACGGCGCCGTGGATCTGGTTGTTCATGATCAGCGGGCGGACGGTCTCGCCGGCGAAAACCTCGCGGAAATGCTGCGTGGCGATCAGCATGATCAGGACCGCAGCGAAATAGGCGGCGATGATCTTTTCGAACAGCGGTTCGTAGAGCAGGACCGCGACGCCGAGGATCGGGAAGAAGAACGGGAAGGCATAAAGCCAGTCGGAAGCGCCGATGTCGTGTTCTGGCGTCAGCCAATAGGTGATGGCGAAACGGGTCATGACATAGGCACCCCAGCCCATGCAAAGCCAGCCGATCCAATCGGTGCGGGGCCGCACCGGCGCTTTCAGATAGTAATAGAGCGCGATCAGCGAGAGCAGGGCGACCGCATAGCGGTAGGCGTCGCTTTCCACCAGGGTAGCGGATGCAACGAGAATCCAGAGCAGGCTTCCGAAGATCGCCACGGGTTGCGCCATGATGCCCGTGGTCATCCTGCCGGTAATAGCCCCGGCTGCGGGATCAGCATGCGGTTTCTTCGCGCGCAGGTCGTCCAATGGTGTCTCCGCCTTCGTCCATAGTCGATTTGTCTGGCATGCCGGAGCATTCACGATGGCCAGTAGGGCTGTAAAGGGGCAGCAATACGGCATTTCGGCGGTCTTGCACCTGCCATGCCTTTTTCTGCCTGAGTCTTGTTAATGGGCCACACCATCGCTGCGGACGACCTTCAGTGCCGTCAGGACGATGATCTTGAGATCGAAGAAAAACGAGCGCCGGCGCAGATAGTCCTCGTCCAGCGCCACCTTCTGCGGGATCGGCAGCTCGTCGCGGCCGTTGACTTGCGCCCAGCCGGTCAGACCCGGCAGCAGGATGTCGACGCCGCGTTCGGTGCGCAGCGCGATCAGGTCATGCTGGTTGAAGAGCGCCGGGCGAGGGCCGACAACGCTCATCTCGCCCTTCAGGATGCACCAGAGCTGCGGCAGCTCGTCCAGGCTGGATTTGCGCAGGAAGGAGCCGATCGGTGTTAGATAGGCGCCGGCATCCTTCAGGAGATGCGTGGCGACCGCAGGCGTGTCGGTCCGCATGCTGCGAAATTTCGGCATGCGGAAAATCTGATTTCGACGGCCGACCCGATCCGACCAGTAGAGGATGGGGCCGGGGGAGGTCAGCCGCACGGCGACCGCGACGATCAGGATCGGGATGGAAAAGACGACGACAGCCGCAAAGGCGGCGAGGAAGTCGAAAAGGCGCTTGGCGATCGTATAGGGCATCGTCTCTGATGGTTTTACCGGCTCTGCTTACGCAGTGTCGGTCATGGTTTCTGCGCTGTCCATGTCATATCAGGCATTTCTGCACAATCGTTCGGAGCACGAATTTTGCTGGGCTTGTCCCGCAAGGGCGCCTTGTTTCTCAGGAAGATAATGTGCGAAGCATGGCCTGAGCGGACGCATGGGCGTCACTGAGAGGCGATGGGCGCATGATCCTGGTCACGGGTGCAACGGGTTTTGTCGGGCAGGCGCTTTGCGCCGAGCTTTCCCGACGGCAGATGGATTATCGTCCGATCAGCCGTGCACCAAAGCCGGGTTTCGTAGCTATGGGTACGTTCGATGGCGCGACCGATTGGGCAAGAGTGCTTGCGGGCGTCGAAACCGTCGTGCATCTGGCGGCGCGCGTTCACGTGATGAACGATACTTCGTCAGATCCGCTCGCCGCCTTTCGCGCTGCCAATGTCGATGCCACGGTCAATCTGGCCCGTCAGGCCGCAGGGGCCGGCATCAAGCGCTTCATCTTCCTGAGCTCGATCAAGGTCAATGGCGAGGCGACGGTGCCAGGTCGTCCGTTCAGGGCGTCCGATAGGCCGCATCCGGAGGATCCCTACGGCCAGTCGAAGCGGGAGGCGGAGGAGGCGCTCCTTGCCATAAGTGTTGAGACAGGCATGGAGATCGTCGTCATCCGCCCGCCGCTGGTCTATGGGCTGGGCGTGAAGGCGAATTTTGCGAGCCTGATGAAATGGGCCGGGCGGCCGTTTCCCTGGCCTTTCGGGCTCGTCATCAACCGCAGATCGCTGGTCTTTGTCGGCAATCTCGTCGATTTCATCCTGCTTTCGGCGCATCATTCCGCTGTCGGAAATCGGGTGTTCCTGATCAGCGACGGTGCCGATCTTTCCATCGGCGAATTGATCGGCAAACTTTCTGCGGCAATGGGGCGGAAAGCCCTGCTGCTGCCGATCCCCCCGCGTCTGCTGGAAGGGCTGGCGGCGGTGCTCGGACGTCGTGCGGCAGCACAGCGCCTTCTCGGTTCGCTGCAGGTCGATATCGGCGAGACGGTGGCGATCACCGGCTGGTCGCCGCCCTATTCGGTCGATGAGGGGTTGCGGCTGACGGTCGCTGCCTCCTCCAGGGCTGGCTGAGCGACGTTTACAGGCTCCAGACGGCGTGTCCCTCAAGCCGCGGGTTGTCGCGCTCCAGCGCCGCTTTCACGTCGACCACCACGCTGTTGTCGCCCAGAAGGCTGAGAATCTCCGCCGCACCATCGGCCAGGTAGGATTTGTGCGGCACGGCGAGCACGATCGCGTCGAGTTCGCCGAAATCCTCGAGCGCCGCCAGCCGCACGCCATATTCCTCTTCCGCCTCGTCATGGCTGGCCATGGGGTCGTGCACCAGCGGCTTGATGCCGAAATGGTGCAGTTCGCGGATGATGTCGGGGACGCGGCTGTTGCGCAGATCCGGCACATTTTCCTTGAAGGTCAGGCCGAAAATGCCGATCCGGGCGCCGTTGATCGGCTTTTGTGCCGAAACCAGCATCTTGATCAGCTTCTGGGCGATGAAGGCGCCCATGCCGTCATTGATGCGGCGGCCGGAGAGGATGACTTCGGGGTGGTAGCCGAGTTCCTCGGCCTTGGCGGTGAGATAATAGGGGTCGACGCCGATGCAATGGCCGCCGACGAGGCCGGGCGTAAACGGCAGGAAATTCCATTTCGTCCGGGCCGCCTTCAAGACGTCGGCAGTGCGGATATCCATCTTTTCGAAGATGATCGCGAGCTCGTTCATCAGGGCGATGTTGAGGTCGCGCTGGGTATTTTCGATGACTTTAGCGGCTTCCGCCACCTTGATGCTGGGCGCCTTGTGGATGCCGGCCTCGACCACCGCGCCATAGACGGCGGCGATCCTCTCCAGCGTCTCCTCGCTGTCGCCGGCGACAACCTTCACGATGCGTTCGAAGGTGTGCTCCTTGTCGCCGGGGTTGATCCGCTCCGGCGAATAGCCGAGGTGGAAATCCTCGCCCTGGCGCAGGCCGGAGACTTCCGCGAGCACAGGGCCGCAGACGTCCTCGGTGACGCCGGGATAGACGGTCGATTCGTAGACGACGATGCCGCCTTTCTTCAGGGCCTTGCCGACGGTGCGAGAGGCGGAAATCATCGGGCGCAGATCCGGCTGGCGGTTGCGGTCAATCGGTGTCGGAACGGCGACGATGAAGATGTCGCGGTCGCGCAGGTCCTCGATGTCGCTGCTGATACGCAGCCCGCTTTCCTTCATGCGTGCCGCCGAGATCTCGCGCGTATCGTCTTCTCCCGCTTTTAGGGCCGCGACGCGGGACGCCTTGATATCGAAACCAACGACATCGGGAAATTTCCCGGCCAGGGCAATCGCGACGGGCAGTCCGACATAACCCAGGCCGATCACGGCAATTTTTTCGCTCAACACACTCTACCTCGAACAATCGACCTGAATTAGCGCATATCCGAGCCGCGTGTCAGCGCAAATCTTTGCCGTGCCGTGCCAATTCAGGTGCATGTCAGATCAATGTGAATATCAGGCGGAGGCTTTGCAATAGCCGGATCGGCGAGACACTGCCGTATGTCGCCCGTCGCCTTGAGGCGGCTGAATAAAAGGGAAGCCCCAGGTGTTTGCTGCTCGTTCCTTCCAAGGAGATCTTAAATCATGAGCAATTTCAATAGAACTACCGCCGATGAACGGGCGCCCCGCTATGACGCTTTCACCATTGTGCTGCACTGGCTGACCGCACTCCTGGTGCCGACGCTGTTTGCGATGGCGCAGGTCTGGGATTTTGCCGAGCGCGGCACGCCCCTGCGCCTGGGGCTGATTTCGCTGCATGTCTCGCTCGGCATCCTGCTTGCCGTCGTTCTTATCCTGCGCATCGTCTGGCGTCTCCTGACGTATCGGCGCATAGCGCCCGCTGTTTCCGGGCTGCAGCATGTGGCCTCGACCCTCGTGCACCTCGTTCTCTATGCGCTGATGATCTCGCAGGTGTCCTACGGGTTCCTGATGCGCTGGGCGTCTGCGAGCGATCCGGAATTCTTCGGTCTCTTTTCCATCCCGCCCTTTGTCATCGTCGATCCGGCAATGCGGCGCCTGTTCAGCGAACTGCACAGTGCCACCGCCTGGGCGATCATCGCTATCGCCGGCATACATGCCGTCGCCGCCCTCGTGCATCATTATGTGCTGCGCGACCGTGTGCTTGCCCGGATGATGCCGGCGCGCTGATAGGTGCTTTTGGTCGCATCTATCGAAACTTTTTGCTCGCATGCTTATTTAGTATCCTGAGACATTTTTTCTCGGAATGCGTGGTTCGTTATGCGTAACAAATATCTCAAGCAACTATATGCCCGACGGACGGAGCTGGAAGCCAAGCTCGAGCTGCATATAGCGCGCTATTGTTTTGGCGATGGCGAGATTGAGGATGGCACTGAAGCGGATCTGAAAGAAAGGATCCGCGAGGTATCCGACGAGATCGCCGCGCTGGAACAGGGGCATACTAGCTAGACATCACCGTCATTTCCGCGTGATAAGGATTCATACTCTCTGATGGATCGCAGCGGAGACGAAGTTGTTGATGAAGCCGAGCCTGCCCACTCTCCTGAGCATCAATGGCGGTTATGTCGATACCGCCGGCTTCTTGGCCCTTCATGGCCTGTTTACTGCCCATGTCACCGGCAACTTCGTCACCTTCGCCGCCGCGATGGTACTGGGAACCTCGGGTGCTGTGGCCAAGCTGCTGGCGCTGCCGGTTTTCTGCATCGTCATCATTCTGGCCCGTCTGCTGGGCGGCGAACTGTCTCGGCGCAAATTGCCGGTGGTGCCGGTGATCCTGATGCTGCAGTTCCTGCTGTTGACGCTTGCCGCCGTCTTCATTCTTAGCTTCGGCCCGTTTGTCAGCGGCGATGGCTGGCAGGCGATCCTGACGGGGATGACGCTGGTGTCGGCGATGGCAGTCCAGAACGCCTTGCATCGCGTTCATCTCGGCACGGCGCCGCCGACGACGATGATGACCGGGACGACGACGCAGATCATGATCGATATCGCCGATCTCCTGCGCGGGGTAGAACCCGAGGCGAAGGCCGCCGCCAAGGCGAGGCTTGGCCGGATGGGGGCGACGCTTGGCGGCTTTGTCTTCGGCTGTGCCGCGGCGGCCCTGCTTTTCATGCTGATCGGCGTCGCATGTTTCCTCGTGCCGCCGGTTCTGGCGCTCGCCGGAATTCTGTTGCATGCGGGCAGGGCGGCGGCTCGGCCTGCTTAAAGATAGCGCTCGAAATCCTCGTCTTTGCTGCGCTTGCGAAGCCATCGCTTTTTTAGCCTTGCAACTCTCCCAGAGGTCTCTAACTCTAGGCCTCGGACCGAGCACGATCCTGTGTGCTTGGGCAGTACATTGTTGAGAAGGGATGGCTATGGCAGGGGAAACGGTTCTTGTGGTTGGGGGCGCCGGCTATATCGGCTCGCACACATGTCTGGATCTGGCGAACAAGGGTTTTCAGCCTGTCGTCTATGATAATTTTTCCAACGGTCATCGCGAATTCGTCAAATGGGGTCCGGCCGAAGAAGGCGATATCCGCGACCGGGCGCGGCTTGATGAAGTGCTGGCGAAATACAAGCCGGCCGCCATCCTGCATTTTGCGGCGCTGATCGAGGTCGGCGAATCCGTAAAGGACCCCGTCTCCTTCTACGAAAACAATGTCATCGGCACGCTGACGCTGCTGGCGGCGGCACAGGCGGCGGGCGTCGAGGCTTTCGTCTTTTCCTCCACCTGTGCCACCTATGGCTTGCCGCAGAGCGTGCCCCTCGACGAGAGCCACCGTCAGGTGCCGATCAATCCCTACGGCCGCACCAAATATATCGTCGAGCAGGCGCTTGCCGATTACGACCAGTACAAGGGTCTGCGCTCCGTGGTGCTGCGCTATTTCAACGCCGCCGGTGCCGATTTTGAAGGGCGCATCGGCGAGTGGCACACGCCGGAAACCCATGCCATCCCGCTGGCGATCGACGCGGCGCTTGGCCGCCGTCAGGGCTTCAAGGTCTTCGGCAGCGATTACGACACGCGCGACGGCACCTGTGTGCGCGATTACATCCATGTCCTCGATCTTGCGGATGCGCATGTGCGGGCGGTGGAATATCTGCTGCGAGGCGGCGAGTCCGTTGCGCTGAACCTCGGCACAGGCACAGGCACGACGGTTAAGGAACTGCTGGGAGCCATCGAAACTGTGTCGGAACGGCCGTTCCCGGTCGAATATGTCGGCCGCCGCGAGGGTGATTCGACGACGCTGGTCGCCAACAACGACAAGGCCCGCGATATTCTCGGCTGGTCGCCGAAATACGATTTGTCGCGGATCATCGAATCCGCCTGGAACTGGCATGCCAAATCCAACCAGCATTGAGCGGCCTGCCTCGGGTAAGCGCCCGAACGTGCTGTTGATATCGGCCGATCAGTGGCGGGGCGATTGCCTCTCCGCGGTCGGCCATGCCAGCGTCAAGACGCCGAATATCGATGCGTTGGCGCAAGACGGCGTGCTGTTTAGCCGGCATTTCGCCGGGACGGCGCCCTGCTCCCCGGCGCGCGCGACGCTTTATACCGGCCTCTATCAGATGAACCATCGCGTCTGCCGCAATGGATCGCCGCTGGATGCCCGGTTTGACAATCTGGCACTTGCCGCCCGGCGTGGCGGCTATGATCCGACGTTGTTCGGCTATACCGATACGGCGCCGGATCCGCGCGGCATGGATCCGAACGATCCGCATCTGACCACCTATGAGGGCGTGCTCCCGGGCTTCAGCGCCCGCCAGCTCCTGCCCGAGCATGAGAAGCAGTGGCTTTCCTGGCTGCGCTCACGCGGGCACGCGGAAGCGACGAGCCGCGATATCCATATTCCCGTCGGAGCCAAGCCCGGCGAAATTTCCGATGCCGCGCCGGCCTATTCCAAGGATGAGACGCAGACGGCCTTTCTCGCCGGCGAATTCATCCGCTGGCTCGGCGAGCAGGACGCGCCGTGGTTCGCGCATGTCTCGTTCCTGAGGCCGCATCCGCCGTTTTCGGTGCCGGAACCCTATAATCGCATGTTTACGCCAAGCGATGGACCAGCCTTTGCGCGTGCTGCCGATCGTGAGGCGGAACAGGCGGCGCATCCCCTTCTCGCCTTCGCCTTGCCGTTGATCGGCAAGGGCAGCTTCATCTATGGCGGTGAAGGATCCGCGAGCGACTGGACATCAGAGGATCTCTCGGCGATCCGCGCCATCTATTACGGCATGATCGCCGAGGTGGATGCGCAACTAGGCCGGATCTGGCAGGCGCTCAAGGATGCGGGCGCCTGGGACGATACGCTGATCATCTTCACCTCCGACCATGCCGAAATGTTGGGCGACCACTGGATGCTCGGCAAGGGCGGCTTTTTCGATGGCAGCTATCATGTGCCGCTGGTCATCCGTGATCCCGGCCATCCGGCGGGCGCGGGCCGGCAGGTCGAGCGCTTCACCAGTGCCGCCGATATCTTTCCGACGCTCTGCGACCGGCTTGGCCTTGTGCCCGACAATCACCTCGACGGCGAAACGCTTGTGCCCTTCCTAGAGGGCAAGGAGCCGGAGGCTTGGCGCGATGCGGCGTTCTGGGAGTTCGATTTCCGCGATATCGCCACGGGCGAGGCGGAGCGGCATTTCGGGTTGAAGTCGAATGCCTGCAATCTCGCCGTCATCAGGGATGAGCACTTTAAATACGTGCATTTCACCGGTCTGCCGCCGCTGCTCTACGATCTGGCGAAGGATCCGGCGGAGCTGACCAATGTCGCCGGTGACGGCGACTATGCAGCGGTTCGGCTGGAATATGCCGAAAAGCTGTTGTCCTTGAGGGCGCAGCATCTCGACCAGACGCTTGCCTATACCGAGCTGACGGAAAAAGGGCCGGTTTCTCACCGGCCCTGATCAACGTTCAGCAGCAGTCCATCAAGAGAACGCACCAAGATAGGTCATCTTGCCGACCGGCAGGCCACGGCTGCGCAGGATGGCGTGTGCGGTCGTGATGTGGAAGAAGAAATTGGGCAGGGCGAAGCTTGCGAGCAGGTTCTCACCGGTGAAGACCATCGTCTTGCCGCCGGGCGAAATCGTCACTTCACGGCTTTCACTGCCCGCCATCGTCTCCGGCGTGATCGTCGCCAGGAAATCCTGTGTCTTTTTCAGGCGTTCGCGCAGTTCGGCAACGGTCGTCTCATTGTCCTCGAAACGCGGCGCCTCGACGCCGGTCAGCCGGACAATGGCAAGCTTGGCGCTGTCAGAGGCGCGCTGGAACTGACCGGAGAGCGGCAACATGTCATCGATGAGCCGTGCGCCGACAAGCTCTTTTGGGTCGATGCCTTTCTCCGCGGCATAGGTCTCGATAGCATCGAGATAGGTCGCAAGGATCGTAAGACCGCGTTGAAAGACGGGAACTGAGAAGCTGTACATCGAGGGCATGCTGGTTCTCCATTGTCGGCCGGTGGGGGTATTCGGCCCGATAGTATCGGCGTTTTACGCCACTTCGATGTCGATGGAATGTCCGTTCCATCGGATCGAGTGGCTGAGATGTGGGTTCGAACGCCGGCTTTTACAGCCTTTCCCCATCAAAAATTCCGCTATCGCCCTGAGAACTTCGTCTCCGCTGGGACGGTTACAAAATAGTGTTGACGTTTTCCTTGGGAAATGGAATAAATATTCCGCATAATGAATTTTACGGTTTGTTTGTTCCGTTTTTAGGCCGCCGTTATGGGAGTGATGGCAGCTTGGATTGTTGGCCCTGCGGTCGAAGCCGAGGGTTCCGGTATTAATGAGGGGTGTGGCCGGACACCGCAATTGGGAGGAAAATCATGAGAAAACTTATTCTTGGCTCCGCTATGGCGCTTATGCTCTCGACGGCGGCGCATGCCGAAACCATCGGCGTGTCGATGGCGCTGTTCGACGACAACTTCCTGACCGTTCTGCGCAACGGCATGCAGGATTATGCCAAGACGGTGGATGGCGTGAAGCTGCAGGTCGAAGACGCGCAGAACGACATCGCCAAGCAGCAGAGCCAGATCCAGAATTTCATCGCCAGTAAGGTCGATGCCATCATCGTCAACCCGGTCGATACGGATGCGACGGCTGCCATCTCGAAGCTGGCGGCAGAAGCGAAGATCCCGCTGATCTTCGTCAACCGCGAGCCGGCGAACGTCGACAGCCTGCCGGAAGGGCAGGCCTTCGTGGCTTCGAACGAGGTGGAATCCGGTACGCTGGAAGCCAAGGAAGTTTGCCGTCTTCTCGGTGGCAAGGGCAAGGCCGTTGTCATGATGGGCGAACTGTCCAACCAGGCGGCCCGCATGCGTACCAAGGACGTGCATGACGTTCTCGCTACCGACGAATGCAAGGGCATCACCATTGTCCAGGAGCAGACCGCCAACTGGCAGCGTACCCAGGGCGCCGACCTTGTGACCAACTGGCTCTCCAGCGGTCTCGAATTCGATGCTGTCATTGCCAACAACGACGAAATGGCGATCGGCGCCATCCAGGCGCTGAAGGCTTCCGGCAAGTCGCTGGACAAGATCGTCGTCGCCGGTGTCGATGCCACGCAGGATGCCTTGGCTTCGATGCAGGCCGGCGATCTGAAGGTCACGGTGTTCCAGGACGCCGCCGGCCAGGGCAAGGGGGCGGTTGATGCCGCGCTGAAGCTTGCCAAGGGCGAGAAGGTCGAGAAGAAGGTCTACATTCCCTTCCAGCTCGTGACGTCGGCAAACGTCAAGGACTTCGTCAAGAAGAACTGATCGCGTTCATATCGACGGATGCGGGCGCGTGAGCCCGCATCCTCACAAATTCCGCCACATTCCGGGAGAGAAATGATGGTTGTCAGCCCATCCACCATGGCTGCGGTACGCGCCAGCGGCGCTGTTCCCAACGCCCCCTATCTGCTGAGTGCCGAAGGCATCCGCAAGGAATTTCCGGGCGTGGTGGCTCTCGATGACGTTTCCTTCCGTCTGAAGCGCGGCACGGTGCATGCGCTGATGGGCGAAAACGGCGCCGGCAAGTCGACGCTGATGAAGATTCTGGCCGGCATCTATGTACCCGATCAGGGCGAAGTGCTGCTGAAAGGCGTCGCGATTCGCCTGAAATCGCCGCTCGATGCGTTGGAAAACGGCATTGCGATGATCCATCAGGAACTCAACCTGATGCCATATATGACCGTTGCGGAGAATATCTGGATCCGTCGCGAGCCGAAGAACCGCTTTGGTTTCGTCGATCATGCCGAGATGCGCCGGAAGACGGAAGAGCTCTTCCGTCGTCTGAACATCAGCATCGATCCGGAAATCCAGGTGGGCGAGCTCTCGGTCGCCAGCCGCCAGATGGTCGAGATCGCCAAGGCGGTCTCTTATGATTCCGACGTCCTGATCATGGACGAGCCGACCTCGGCGCTGACCGAGCGCGAGGTGGCGCATCTCTTCGAGATTATCGGCGGCCTGCGCGAGCAGGGCATCGGCATCGTCTACATCACCCACAAGATGAACGAGCTGTTCGAAATCGCCGATGAATTCTCGGTGTTTCGCGATGGTAAATATATCGGCACGCACGCCTCGACCGACGTCACGCGCGACGACATCATCCGCATGATGGTCGGGCGCGAGATCACCCAGATGTTCCCGAAGGAAGAGGTACCGATCGGCGAGACGCTTCTCTCCGTCAAGGATCTCAGCCTGGATGGTGTCTTTTCCAACATTTCCTTCGAGGTCAGGGCCGGCGAAATTCTCGGTGTCGCCGGGCTGGTTGGCTCCGGCCGTTCGAATGTCGCCGAGACGCTGTTCGGCGTGACGCCGGCTTCCTCCGGCACGATCGAGCTGTTCGGCAAGACGGTCAACGTCTCTTCGCCGGCGGTGGCGATCAGCCATCGCATGGCCTTCCTGACGGAAGACCGGAAGGATACTGGCTGTCTGTTGATCCTCAGCGTGCTTGAAAACATGCAGATCGCCGTGCTGCAGGACAAATTCGTCCGTGGTGGCTTCGTGCAGGAAGGTGCGGTCGGGGATGTCTGCGAGGAGATGGCGCGCAAGCTGCGCGTCAAGACGCCGAACCTCGACGAGCGCATCGAGAATCTCTCCGGCGGCAATCAGCAGAAGGTGTTGATCGGCCGCTGGATGCTCACCAATCCGCGCATCCTGATCCTGGACGAGCCGACCCGCGGCATCGATGTCGGCGCCAAGGCGGAGATCCATCGCCTGGTCACGGAAATGGCACGCAACGGCGTCGCAGTCATCATGATCTCCTCGGAGATGCCGGAAGTGCTCGGCATGAGCGACCGTATCATGGTGATGCATGAGGGCCGGGTGACCGGCTTCCTCGATCGTGCGGATGCAACTCAAGTGAAGGTGATGGAGCTGGCGGCACAATGATCCGCGCCGGCCATCGCAAGGGAGGATTGAACCATGGTTAGCAAAGTCGCAGAGACGGTCGCACCGCCACTGACGCGCGCAAAGCGCCGCCGCGTACCGCCGGAACTCGGCATCTTTCTGGTGCTGATCGGCATTGCACTCGTCTGCGAGGTTCTCGGCTGGATCTTTGTCGGCCAGAGCTTCCTGCTCAACATCCAGCGCCTGAAGATCATGATCCTGCAGGTCTCGGTCATCGGCATCATCTCGGTCGGGGTGACGCAGGTCATCATTACCGGGGGCATCGATCTCTCATCCGGCTCCGTCGTCGGTTTGACGGCCATGGTGGCGGCAAGCTTCGCCCAGTCCTCCACCTGGGCGCGGGCGCTCTATCCGGCGCTCACCGACCTGCCGTTCTTCGTTCCGATCGGCATCGGCTTGCTGATCGGTCTTGCCGCCGGTTACGTCAACGGCCTGCTGATCACGAGAACGAAAATTCCGCCCTTCATCGCCACGCTCGGCATGATGGTGTCGGCGCGCGGCCTGTCGAAGCTCTATACCAAGGGACAGCCGATCTCGGGCCTCACCGACCAGTTCAATTTCATCGGCACCGGCATTTGGCCCGTCATCGTCTTCCTGATTGTCGCGGTGATTTTCCATATCGTGCTGCGCTACACACGCTACGGCAAATTCACCTATGCAATCGGCGCCAACATTCAGGCCGCGCGCGTCTCCGGCATCAATGTCGAGGGGCATCTGGTCAAGGTCTATGCGATCGCCGGTCTGCTTGCGGGTCTTGCGGGCATCATCACGGCGGCCCGCGTCCAGACGGCGCAGGCCGGCATGGGCGTGACCTATGAACTGGACGCGATTGCAGCGGCCGTCATCGGCGGTACCTCGCTCACCGGCGGCGTCGGGCGCATCGCCGGCACGGTGATCGGCACGGTCATCCTCGGCGTGATGATCTCAGGCTTCACCTTCCTGAACGTCGACGCCTATTATCAGGAAATCGCAAAGGGCGTCATCATCATCGCGGCTGTGGCCATCGACGTCTATCGCCAGAAGAAGCGGGCGAAACGTTAGAACGGCCGAGGCTTTTTCGGATTTCTGAAGGCGGGGGCAGTGCTTCCGCCTTTTGCTATTGTGCTCAAGGTTTCGAGTGTCCGTCGCGACCTTGCGGACACAGCAATAGCTGCGGCCATCAGGCCGCGGCCTTTTTCCATCCCGCCGCCAGCAGACCGGCGCCAATCATCAGCGTTCCGCCAGTCCGATTGACCAGGCGTTGCACGCTTGGCTTACGGATCGTCTTTCGGGCCATCGAGGCCATGAGGCCATAGGTGGTGGCATTCAACGTCGCCAGCGTCAGGAATGTCACTTCAAAGACAATCATCTGAAAAGCGATGGGCCGCGAGGTGTCGAGGAATTGCGGAAGAAAGGCGACGAAGAAAATGATGCTCTTCGGATTGAGCGCGGTCACTGCATAGGTGTGCAGGAAAATGCGCAACGGCCGCTCTTTCCCCGTCTCGGCATCTTCCGCATCGGTGGATCTGTCGGAGACCGGCACGCGCCAGAGCTTGATGCCGAGATAGATGAGATAGGCCGCGCCAATCCACTTGAGCCCGGTGAAGATCGCAGCCGATGCGGCCAGCAATGCGCCAAGGCCCAGCATGGAGGCGGTCATCGCCGTGAAGTCGCCGAGCGCGACCCCTGCAACGGTGGCTGTGGTCGCCTTGCGGCCATGCCCGAGCGCATAGGATATGACGAGAAGGATGGTCGGTCCGGGGATCGCCAGTAGCACCGCGGATGCGGCGACAAAGGCAAGCCAGTGTTCGATAGACATATGATGCTCCCAACTCTTTCAAGTGAGCAATCCACAAGACCAAATGCTTGGCAAGCGTTGTCACAAAATTTCTGATTGAAGCGACACTCTAGCCTCTGACCTTCGCTCCCACTTCCCGTCCGCCCGCATCCTTCATGCCCATGAAGATTTTTTCCATTTAGGGATGGCGAATTCTGTCATCTTTTCTATTCTGGCCGCTTTCCCTCCGCTCGTTCGAGCGCTTTATCCAGGATAGACGATGCAATCCGTATTCGATGGCCATAACGACGTTCTGCTGAGGCTCTGGCATCATGTAAACGAAGGCGCCGATCCGGTCGCCGAATTCAAAAATGGGATATCGATCGGCCATATCGATGCGCCCCGCGCCACGGCGGGCGGTCTCGCCGGCGGTCTCTGCGCCATCTACATCCCTTCCGGCCACCTCGTCTTTGCCGAACCCGACCGCAACGGCCACTATGCGACGCCACTCGCAGCTCCGCTGGAGCGGGCGCCGTCGCTCGATATCGCCCTGGAAATGGCGGCGATCGCGCTCAAGCTCGACCGCGCCGGCGCCTGGAAGCTTTGCCGGTCGACCGCGGACATCCGCGACAGCATGGAAAAGGGCATTTTTGCCGCCGTCATGCATATGGAAGGCTGCGAGGCGATTGACGCCGATCTCGTCGCGCTCGAGACCTTCTATGCCGCCGGTCTGCGCTCGCTCGGTCCCGTCTGGAGCCGCAACAACGTCTTTGCCCATGGCGTGCCCTTCGCCTATCCGAGTTCGCCGGACACCGGCCCGGGCCTGACGGATGCAGGGTTTGCGCTGGTGCGCGCATGCAACCAGCTCGGCATCGTCATCGACCTTGCTCATATCACCGAAAAGGGCTTCTGGGATGTGGCGAAGACATCCGACCAGCCACTGGTCGCTAGCCACTCCAATGCCCACGCGCTGACCCCGGTCGCGCGTAACCTCACTGACAAGCAGCTCGACGCCATCAAGGAGAGCCGGGGGATCGTCGGCCTCAACTATGCGACCGCCATGCTGCGCGAGGATGGCCGCTCGGATGCCGACACGCCGATCGAGGTGATGATCCGCCATCTCGACCATCTCATCAAGCGCGTCGGCATCGATTGCGTCGGCCTTGGATCGGACTTCGACGGGGCGACGATTCCGGCGGATATCGGTGATGCCGCCGGCAATCAAAAGCTGATTGCTGCTCTTCGGAACGTTGGCTATGGTGAGGCCGATCTTGCGAAGCTGTGCAGGGAGAACTGGCTTCGTATTCTGGCGTCCGCCTGGGGAGAAGGCAGCGCGCCACGTGCATAATCAGACTGATAAAAGTCCAAATAAGGGAACGAAAACATGATGATGACCAGGATGAACCGCAGCTTCCGCACCCTTTCGGCCGGCGCGGCTCTCTCGATTTTGCTGATGGCTGCGCCGAGCGCCTTCGCCGAAACGCCGAAAGACACGCTGGTCGAGGGCTTCGCCTTCGACGACATCCTCAGCATGGACCCGGCCGAGGCCTACGAGCTCTCCGCCGCCGAAATCACCGGCAACACCTACAGCCTGCTCGTTCGCCTCGATATCAAGGATACTTCCAAGATCCAGGGCGATCTTGCCGAGAGCTGGTCGGTCTCCGACGATCATCTGACCTATACGTTCAAGCTGAAGCCCGGCCTGAAATTCGCCTCCGGCAATCCGATCACCGCCGAGGATGTTGCATGGTCCTTTGAGCGCGTCGTCAAGCTCGACAAGAGCCCGGCCTTCATTCTCACCCAGTTCGGCCTGACCGGCGACAACGTCACGGAAAAGGCCAAGGCAACCGATCCGAACACATTCGTCTTCACCGTCGACAAGCCTTACGCACCGAGCTTCGTGCTGAACTGCCTGACGGCCACCGTCGCGAATGTGGTCGACAAGAAGCTGGTTCTACAACACGTCAAGCCGGCGACGCCGACGGCGGACTTCAAGTATGACAACGACTTCGGCAATAGCTGGCTGAAGACCGGCTTTGCCGGCTCCGGGCCGTTCAAGCTGCGCGAGTGGCGCGCCAACGAGGCCGTGGTTCTCGAGCGCAATGAGAATTACTATGGCGACAAGCCGAAGCTTGCCCGCGTCATCTACCGCTTCATGAAGGAAAGCTCGGCGCAGCGTCTGGCGCTGGAGAACGGCGATATCGATATTGCCCGCAACCTCTCGCCGAACGATCTCGCTGCCGTCGAGAAGAACGCGCAGCTTGCCTCGACCAGCGCGCCGAAGGGCACGATCTATTACATCAGCCTCAACCAAAAGAACCCGAACCTTGCCAAGCCGGAAGTGCAGCAGGCTTTCAAGTACCTGGTCGATTATGACGCCATCGGCAAGACGCTGATCAAGGGGATCGGCGAAATCCATCAGACCTTCGAGCCGAAGGGCTTGCTCGGCGCGCTGGACGAAAATCCATTCAAGCTGGATGTTGCCAAGGCCAAGGAATTGCTGGCCAAGGCCGGCCTGCCGGACGGCTTCACCGTCACCATGGACGCGCGCAGCATCGAGCCGGATACCGGCATCGCCACCACGATCCAGCAGACGCTCGGCCAGGCCGGCATCAAGGTGGAGATCATCCCCGGCGACGGCAAGCAGAAGCTGACCAAATATCGCGCCCGCAATCATGACATCTATTACGGCCAGTGGGGCAACGACTATTGGGATCCCCATTCCAACGCCGATACGTTCACGAACAATCCCGACAACTCCGACGCCGGCACCAACAAGACGCTTGCCTGGCGCAATACCTGGACGACGCCGGAGCTCGACAAGGAAACAAAGGCCGCCCTGTTCGAGGTCGATACCGCCAAGCGCGCCGCCATGTATCAGGATATCCAGAAGAAGTACCTGGAAGCCAGCCCCTTCATCTTCCTCTATCAGCAGACGGAAGTGGCCGGCTATCGCAAGGACGTGAAGGATTTCAAGCTCGGTCCAAGCTTCGACACGAATTTCGTATGGCCGATCTCGAAGTAGTAATCCGGAAGGATTAGTTCTTTGAGCACCGTCGAACGGAAAATGGAGGTACGGCCCAAGAAGGGCCGTACCGCGCCCATTCTAATGGGCGTCTTGCGCTTCCTGGTCGTCGCCGTCACGACCTATCTCGGCCTTTTGGCCGTCACATTCTTCATCGGACGGGTGATCCCGATCGATCCGGCGCTGGCGATTGCCGGCGACCATGCGCCTGCGCAGGTGATCGAACGCCTGCGCCGCGAAATGCATCTCGACCAGCCGCTCTATCAGCAGTTCTACTTTTATCTGGTGAGCGCGCTCACCGGCGATTTCGGCACGTCGGTGCTGACGACCAATCCGGTGATGGACGATATACGGCGCGTCTTTCCGGCGACGATGGAGCTTGCGACCGTCGGCACGATCATCGGTGCGGTTATCGGTGTTCCCTTCGGCGTGCTCGCTGCCGTGCGCCGCAACAGTTTCATCGACCAGATCGTCCGCGTGATCGGTCTCGTCGGCTATTCGGTGCCGGTCTTCTGGCTGGCGATGGTGACGCTCGTCATCTTCTATGCGCAGCTGCGCTGGGTGGCCTATCCCGGCCGCATCGACATCGCCTACGAATATACTTTCACGCCGGTCACCGGCTTCTACCTGCTCGACAGCGCCATGCAGGGGCAATGGGACGTGTTCTGGGACGTGTTCCGCCACATCATCCTGCCCGCTTCGCTGCTCGGCTATTTGTCGCTTGCCTATATCAGCCGCATGACGCGCAGCTTCATGCTGAACGAACTGGGCCAGGAATATATCGTCGCTGCCCGCGCCAAGGGGCTTTCGGAAACGCGGGTGATCTGGGGCCATGCGCTGCGCAGCGCCGCCGTGCCGCTGATCACGGTGATCGCGCTCTCCTATGCCTCGCTGCTGGAGGGATCGGTGCTGACGGAGATTGTCTTCTCCTGGCCGGGTATCGGCTTTTATATCACCAGCTCGCTGCGCAATGCCGACATGAACGCCGTGCTCGGCGGCACCATCGTCATCGGCACGGTTTTCATCGGCATCAACCTGCTGTCCGATCTGCTTTATCGGACCCTCGATCCAAGGACGCGACGTAAATGACGGCTGGGACCACGCAAATTAGCTGGCGTGACTGGCTGCTGTCGGATCGGCCGCAGTCGCGCCGGCAGGCAAGGCTCGGGCGCGCCTATGTCACCTGGCGGCAATTCTCCGCCAATCACCTTGCTGTCGTCGGATTGCTGATCATCCTCGCACTGGTGCTGATCGCCGCCCTTGCCGACATCCTCGCCCCGCATTCGCCCGTGATCGGCGATCTCACGAATGCCTATCTGAAGCCGCCGGGCACCCCGGGCTATCTGCTCGGCACCGATGATCTCGGGCGCGATATCCTCTCGCGATTGATCTATGGTTCGCGCTGGACACTCTATATCGTCGTTCTGGTCGCGATCATCTCCGCGCCGATCGGGCTTATCATCGGCATGGTCGCCGGCTATCTGGGCGGCTGGGTCGATACCGTGCTGATGCGCATCACCGACATCTTCCTCGCCTTCCCGAAACTGGTGTTGGCGCTCGCCTTTGCCGGTGCGCTCGGGGCGGGCATCGAAAACGCCATCATTGCCATCGCCATCACCTCCTGGCCGCCCTATGCGCGCCTGGCGCGGGCCGAGACGATGACCGTGCGGCGCTCGGACTATATTGCCGCCGTGCAGTTGATGGGCGCCTCGCCGCTGCGGATCATCTTCCGCCATGTCATGCCGCTTTGCATTTCCTCGTTGATCGTGCGCGTCACGCTCGACATGGCCGGCGTCATCCTGACGGCCGCCGGTCTCGGTTTTCTCGGCCTTGGCGCGCAACCGCCGCTGCCGGAATGGGGCGTGATGATCGCCAGCGGCTTCAAATATTATCTCGACCAATGGTGGGTGGCCGCCATGCCCGGTATTGCCATCCTGATCGTCAGCCTCGGCTTCAACCTGCTTGGCGACGGCCTGCGCGATGCGCTCGATCCCAAGGAGAGCGGCCAATGACGACGATGTTGACGGTCGAGAACCTCAAGGTTCGCTATCCCACCCGCACCGGCATCATAGAAGCTGTGCGCGGCGTGTCCTTCACGCTCGGCCGCGAGCGGCTCGGCATTGTCGGCGAGAGCGGTTCCGGCAAATCTCAGACTGGCCGCGCCATCATGGGGCTGACGCCGCCGCACGGCATCGTCACTGCTGATCGGCTGAACTTCAGTGGCATCGACCTCTTGTCGGTCTCGGCCAAGGAGCGCCGGTCCCTGCGCGGCAAGCGCATCGCCATGGTGCTGCAGGATCCGAAATATTCACTGGACCCGGTGATGCCCATCGGCAAGCAGATCACCGAGACGTTGCGCACGCATGAGAAGGTCGGCAGGGGAGAAGCCCGCGACCGTGCCCTGGCCATGCTGGAGGCCGTGCAGATCCGTGATCCCAAGCGCGTCTACGACCTGCATCCGCATGAAGTCTCCGGCGGCATGGGCCAGCGCGTGATGATCGCGATGATGCTGATCGCCGGGCCGGAACTGCTGATCGCCGACGAGCCGACCTCGGCGCTTGACGTCACCGTGCAGCTCGATGTGCTCCGGATTATGGATAAGCTGGTGTCTGAGCGCGGCATGGGGCTGATTTTCGTGTCGCACGATCTGCGGCTGGTCTCCTCCTTCTGTGACCGGGTGATTGTCATGTATGCCGGCAAGATCGTCGAGGAACTCAAGGCCTCCGAGCTTAACAATGCGCAGCACCCCTATACGCGCGGCCTGTTGAACTGCATGCCCGTGATCGGCGAGAACCGCCATCCGCTGCCGGTTCTCGACCGCAAACCGGAGTGGGCGGCATGACGGCGGCGCTTGCGGTTGACGGCCTCAGCGTCGTCTATGACGGTTATTATGCCCTGGATGCGGTCAGCATCGATGTGAACCGGGGCGAATCCTTCGGCCTCGTCGGCGAATCCGGTTCGGGCAAATCGACCATGCTACGGGCCGTCGCCGGTCTCGCGCCGGTCAGCGGCGGCACGATCCGCATCGACGGCGCGGCACTGAAGGGCTCGAAGCGCGCCAAGTCGTTCTACCGACAGGTCCAGATGGTGTTTCAGGACCCCTATGGTTCGTTGCATCCGCGCCAGACCATTGACCGGTTGCTGCTGGAGCCGCTGGCAATCCACGGCATCGGCGACAGCGAGACGCGCATTACCAGGGCGCTCGATGAGGTCGGTCTCGGCACCGGTTTCCGGTTTCGCTATCCGCACCAGCTTTCCGGTGGCCAGCGCCAACGCGTGGCAATCGCCCGCGCCCTGATCGTCGAGCCGTCCATTCTGTTGCTTGATGAGCCGACCTCGGCGCTGGATGCCTCCGTGCAGGCGGAAGTGCTCAATCTGCTCGAGCAGGTGCGCAGGGATCGCCATCTGACATTCGTCATGGTCAGCCACGATCTCGGTGTCGTCACGCACATGTGCGAGCGCCTCGTGGTCATGCAGAACGGCGCCATCGTCGAGCGGCTGAGCGCGAAAGATCTGGCGGCCGGCAAGGTCGAGGAAGACTATACGCGCAATCTGATGATCGCGAGCAAAGGTTTTGTTCGCGATTAAGCATCTGTAATTATTTTATTTTTGGTCGATATCCACCCAAAAGACGACCAATCGTATAGACTATTGACACGTGCCGCATTTCTGTCATGATGTTGTTAATGACGGTTAACTTTCGTGATCCTTACCGGGTCGTACACGAGTGGAGGCAGGCATGTTTTTCATGGGTGGCATGACCATGGGCTATCTTCATCCGCCGATCCCGGAGAAGGAAGAGGACGTCTTGACCGTCACTTTGCCGGAAGAAAAGAACCGTCATCTGATCGGTCAAACCGAGGCACCGGCCTCTGAAACAAGCGCCGTGGAGCGCACCTTGATCTGGGCTCGCCGCATTCTCTGCTGAGCTTCCGCTCCGCCGATTATCGAGCCCCACCTGAACCATAGTGGTTTATTTTTCTCCTCGCCGCCCTCTGGACGGAAAATTATCTCTACCTAATTGATAGAGACTATATAAATGTCAGGCATGGGCTCGTCCCTTGCGACAATAAAAAATCAACGGAGGCAACACATGGCGAATTTGGGTATGTCGAATACGCATGTGAACCGGTTCGATGCTTCGAAGCGTGCTGCCGCGACGCGGCACAAGATCCACACCGCGATCAATGTCGCGCTGTGTTCCGCCGCGTTCATTTTCGTCGCCGCTATCGTATGCGGCTTCGTGGTCTGATTTTCGTTCAAGGATGATCGACCGGGTTTGGCCGGTCGTGGCTAAAGCGTTCCTCTCGTTTGTCCGCAGGGACGACAGTATTTCAGCGAGCCGACGCTCAGGTCTGGCTGGCTATGACAGGCGGTTTGATCCGCCTCTTTCCAGATTCATTGCTCCCACACGGCAATTCTTCTTCCCGCACGCCACTGGAACTTTACCGGGCAAAGAAATTTTGCCCTGCCCAATGGAATGCGCTTCGTTAAAACAGTAAGCTCCGCCAAAATACAAAAATAGATTGGGGCGGAGGCATGACCAAGGTGGAGGCGGGGCGCAGCAGCAGGCGGAATGGTGCTCACGATGCGAAGGCAGTTCTGAAACAGGATCCGCACGCCGTGCGCGACGCGAAGGAGAACAACCTCGAAATGGCGATCGGCCATGAGGTGCGCGCCTATCGCAAGAAACTCGGCATCACCGGCGCCGATCTTGCCTCGGCCACCGGCATATCGCTCGGCATGCTCTCCAAGATCGAAAACGGCAATACCTCGCCGTCGCTCACCACGCTGCAGTCCCTGGCGCGGGCGCTCGGCGTGCCCGTCACCGCATTTTTCCGGCGCTTCGAGGAGAAGCGCAATGCCGTCTTCGTCAAGGCCGGTGAGGGCCTGGAAATGGAGCGGCGGGGTACGCGCGCCGGTCATCAGTACAATCTGCTCGGCCATATCGGCAACGGATCCAACGGCCTGCAGGTCGAGCCCTATCTGATCACGCTGACGGCCGATTCGGATGTTTTTCCGGCGTTTCAACACGCGGGGCTGGAATTGATCTATATGCTGGAAGGCGAGGTCAAATATCGCCATGCCGACAAGCTCTATGCCATGTTGCCCGGCGACAGCCTGTTTTTCGACGCCGATGCGCCGCATGGCCCGGAAGTGCTGGTCAGCCTGCCGATCCGTTTCCTGTCGATTATTTCCTATCCGGAGAAAAACGGCGCTTGAGACGAATTTGCGAATCTTTTGAGGGAGTTCAGTTTAAGTTCATCTTCTGCGGGATATGGAGGGCTCAGTCTGAAATACCCTGATTCCTGTTTGCAAGGAGAATGCCTCGTGACTCTGATCGATTGTTTTTGACGCACCGGGACTGCTGTCGGAACCATCCGGCCGCGTCTCAAGTTTCATGGGATGCCCGTTTCGAATGATGGCGCAAGATCGCCATGACCCCGAAGATGAGCCCATGAAGATCTTCGCCTGAATCGTTTGTTCTAAGCCGCCACCTTCAATTCACCCCCTTCGCGCGCCGGGAAGCGAAGCAAAAGGGTCCAAATGTGTGAATGGTTGTGTCGGGCAGGACAAAGACATCAAAGGCGATAATGCCTATCACTCTGTTTGGACCCAGAACCCGAATCCATGACGACTCAAAACCTCTCCACTGTTTCGCTACGCGATTCTGAAGCCAAGCAGATCGATCACAATGATTCGATCCGGGCGACCTATTTCTCCAACGAGCAGATACGCGAATGCGGTGCGACGTTCGCCCGCAATGGCGCCAAAACGACGCTGCCGGGCTTTGCGCCCTTCGACTTCTTCGCGCGTCACAAGGAGAACGAGAAGGAGATCCTGCGGGTCTATCGTTCGGCCAATGCCGATGTCGACGCCGGCGAATCGATCACGCCGGCGGCCGAATGGCTGCTCGACAACCACTACGTCATCGAAGAGGCGATCCAGGAAGTCCGCCGCGATTTCCCGAAGAAGTTCTACGATCAGCTGCAGACGATCACCATCGGCGGCATGGTCATGCCGCGCACCATGGCGCTGGCCTGGCTTTATGTCGCCCATACGCACAGCACCGTGTCCAACCAGGGCCTGCTGGCGCTGGTGGAGGGCTTCCAGTCCGTTGAGATGCTGAAGATCGGCGAGCTCTGGGCTGTCCCGTCGCTGGTTCGCTATATCCTCGTCGACAATCTGCGCCGCATCTCCAGCCGCGTCGAACAGAGCCGCATCACGCGCAAGAAGGCCAACGAGGCCGTCGACGAGCTGATCCGTCTCAATGACGACGCCAAGGTCGCCGAATTCCTGAAGACGCTGGAACCCTACACGTCGGACAATACCTTCGCGACGCAGTTCCTCTATCGCCTCCGTGACGGCTCGCACACCTCGGGTCTCGCCGTCACCTGGATGGAAAAGCGCATGGCGGATGCCGGCACGGACGCCGAAAGCGTCATGATGGCCGAGCATAACCGGCTGTCGTCCGGCAATGTGACGATGGGCAACATCATCAAGAGCCTGCGCCTGATCGACGATACCGACTGGTCGGTCTGGGTCGAAGAGGTGAGCGCGGTCGACAAGCTGCTCTGGGATGAGACCGACTACGCCAAGCTCGATCCCGGTTCGCGCAACAGCTATCGCCGCCGCATCGAAAAGCTTGCCCGTCGCTCCAAGAAGACCGAAATGGAGATCGCCCAGGTCGCCATGGCGATGACGGAAGCGGCCAAGGCTTCGGGCGAACCGCAGCCACAAGAGCCGAATATCGGCGACTACATCATGGGCCAGCAGACGGAAAAGCTGGAGAAGGCGATCGGCTATCGTCCCTTCTTGTCAGCGCGATTCGTGCGCCAGTGGCGCAAGCTCAACTGGCTGGCGATCGCAGCGCCCGTGATGTTTTTGACCGCTCTCGCCCTGGCTGTCGTCGGTTATTTCATGATCCAGGCCGGCATGGGCTGGGCCGAAACCATTCTCCTGCTGCTGATGTTTTCGCTGCCGGCGTCCGAAGGGGCGACGGGCCTGTTCAATTTCGTGGTCACCATGTACCTGACGCCGGCGCGCCTCGTCGGCTATGAGTTCAAGGAAGGCATTCCGGAAGAGGCCCGCACGCTGGTCGTCGTGCCGACGCTGATCGGCAACCGCGACAGCGTCGACGAACTCGTGCGCAATCTCGAAGTCCATTACCTCGCCAATCCGCGCGGCGAAGTCTATTACGCGCTGCTCAGCGACTGGCCGGACAGCCAGGAGGAAGAGAGCGAACGCGATCTGGAAATCCTCGACTATGCTCGCCGCGAAGTCGCCAACCTTGCGGCCCGCTATGCCGAAGATGGCAAGCAGCGCTTCTATCTCCTGCATCGCCGCCGCCTCTATAATCCCGCCGAAGGCTCGTGGATGGGCTGGGAGCGCAAGCGCGGCAAGCTGCACGAGCTGAACCTGCTCCTGCGCGGCGACCGCGACACCACCTTCCTGCCCGGCGCCAATACCGTGCCGAAGGACGTGAAATACGTCATGACGCTCGATTCCGACACGCGCCTGGTGCGCGATACGGTCACGAAGCTCGTCGGCAAGCTACATCATCCGATCAACCGGCCGGTCTTCGACCCCGAGACCAAGCGTGTCGTTCGCGGTTACGGTGTCTTGCAGCCGCGCGTCACCCCGTCGCTGACGACGGGCAAGGACGCCTCGGTGTTCCAGCGCGTTTTCTCCGTCAATCGCGGTCTCGACCCTTATGTCTTCGCCGTTTCCGACGTCTATCAGGACCTGGTCGAGGAAGGCACGTTCACCGGCAAGGGCCTCTATCATATCGACGCCTTTGAAGCCTCGCTGAAGGGCAAGATCGACGAGAACGCCGTTCTCAGCCACGATCTGCTCGAAGGCTCGATGGCGCGTTGCGCGCTGGTGACCGACTGCGAGCTCGTGGAAGACTTCCCGATCCGCTACGAAGTCGAAGTCTCGCGCCAGCATCGCTGGGCGCGTGGCGACTGGCAGCTCCTTCCTTACCTCTTCAATCCGAAGCGCGGCGTCACCGGTCTCGGCCGCTGGAAGATGATGGACAATCTGCGTCGTTCGCTGACGCCGATCGCCTGGTTCTTCGCCTCGGTGCTCGGCTGGTACTTCATGGGGCCGTTCGCGGCTCTGCTCTGGCAGATCCTGCTGATCTTCTGCCTGTTCGTGGCGCCGACCTTGTCCTTGATCAACGGCATTATTCCGCGCACCAGCGATATCGTCGCCCGTGCCCATCTCTATACGGTCTGGACGGATATCCGTGCCGCCAACGCGCAAGTGGCGCTGCGCATCGTCTTCATTGCCGACGGCGCCTGCATCATGGCCGACGCCATTGGGCGTTCGCTCTACCGCGCCTTCGTCAGCCGCAAGCTGATGCTGCAGTGGCGCACCGCCGCCAGCGCCCAGGCCGCGGCGCAGACCACCATTCTCGGCCACTACCGCGTCATGTGGCATGCACCGGTGCTGGCGCTGCTGGCGCTCGCCTTTGCGTCGCTGTCGGGCGACAATGCCTTCCTCGTCGGGATTCCCTTTGCCCTGCTCTGGGTCCTGTCGCCGGCGATCGCCTGGTATGTCAGCCAGTCGGCCGAAACCGAGGACAAGCTCGAAGTGCCGGAAAGCGTCTCGTCGGAGCTGCGCAAGATCGCGCGGCGCACCTGGCGCTATTTCGATACCTTCGTGGTCGAGCAGCAGAACCACCTGCCGCCGGACAACGTGCAGCAGACGCCGCATCCGGTCGTGGCCTCGCGCACCTCGCCGACCAATATCGGCGTCTATCTGCTCTCGATTATCTCGGCCCGTCATTTCGGCTGGATTTCCTTCGAGGAAACCATCGACCGCATGGAAAAGACCATGGCGACGGTCGAAAAGCTCGAGAAGTTCCGTGGGCATCTCTGCAACTGGTATCACACTGACACGCTGAAGCCGATGGGCGCGCGCTATGTCTCGGCGGTCGACAGCGGCAATTTCGCCGGTCACCTGATCGCCGTGTCCTCGGCCTGCCGCATCTGGGCGGAAGCGCCGTCCGCGCATATGCAGGGCAATCTCGACGGCATCGGCGATGTCGCCGGCATCCTCGGCGAAATACTCGCCGAGCTTCCGGATGACCGCAAGACCGTGCGCCCGCTGCGTCATCGCCTGGAAGAGCGTATCGTCGGCTTCCAGAATGCGCTGGCCGCGGTCAAGCGCGAGCACGAGTTCGCCTCGATCCGCATCATCAATCTTTCGGTCCTGGCGCATGACATCGAGAAGCTTGCCGCCAACCTCGACCACGAGGTCAAGTCGCCACAGAGCGGCGAGGTGCTTACCTGGTCGCAATCGCTGGTGAAGGTCTGCGAAGGCCATATCGCCGACAGCGTCTTCGATCTCGCCAATGTCGACGCATTGCGCCAGCGCCTGGCAAAGCTGCGCGACCGCATGCGCGAAACCGCCTTCGGCATGGAATTCGCCTTCCTCTATCGTCCGGAACGGCGCCTGCTCTCCATCGGCTTCCGCGTGGAGACCAACGAGCTCGATGCCGCCTGCTACGACTTGCTGGCGTCGGAAGCCCGCCTCACCAGCCTGTTCGCTATTGCCAAGGGCGACTTGCCGACGGAGCATTGGTATCGTCTCGGCCGTCAGGTCGTGCCGGTGGGCTCGCGCGGTGCGCTGGTCTCCTGGTCCGGCTCGATGTTCGAATATCTGATGCCGCCGCTCGTCATGCAGGAGCGTCAGGGCGGTATTCTCAACCAGACCAACAATCTGATCGTCCAGGAACAGATGAACTATGCCAAGCGTCTCGGCGCCGGCATTCCCTGGGGCATTTCGGAAGCGGCCTTCAACGCCCGCGACCATCAGATGCAATATCAGTACACCAACTTCGGTGTGCCCTCGCTCGGTCTGAAGCGCGGCCTCGGCCAGAATGCCGTCATCGCGCCCTACGCCTCTATTCTTGCCAGCCAGTATCGGCCGGAAGCGGCGCTCGAAAACCTGCAGAAGCTGCGCAAGGTCGGCGCTCTCGGCATCTACGGCTTCCATGATGCCGTCGATTTCACGCCGACCCGCGTTCCCGAAGGCAAGAAATGCGCGGTGGTCTTCAACTACTATGCCCACCACCATGGCATGTCGATTGCCGCTATTGCCAACGTTGCCTTCAACGGACGTCTGCGCGAACTCTTCCACGCCGATCCGGTGATCGAAGCGGCCGAACTGCTGCTGCAGGAAAAGGCGCCGCGCGATATCCCGGTCATGGCCGCCAAGCACGAGAGCGATCAGCCGGCCAATATCCAGGAAGACATGCTGCGTCCGGAGATCCGCAAGATCGCCGATCCGGCCACGCAGGACCGCGAACTCGCCTTCCTGTCCAACGGCCATTACTCCGTCATGCTGACGGCGACCGGTGCCGGCTATTCGCGCTGGAACGGCCTGTCCGTGTCGCGCTGGCGGCCCGATCCGACGGAAGACCGTTGGGGTACTTTCATCTTCCTGCGCGATACCGTGTCCGGCCAATGGTGGTCGACGACGGCGGAGCCGCGCAGCATCGAAGGCGAAAAGGTCAAGGTCGCCTTCAGCGACGAAAAGGCGGAATACAGCAAGACCATCGGTGATCTCACCAGTGAGGTCGAATGCATCGTTGCCACCGAGCACGATGCCGAAGGCCGCCGTGTTACGCTGCTCAACATGGGATCGGAGGACCGCTTCATTGAGGTGACCTCCTATCTCGAGCCGGCGATTGCCAGCGACGACGTCGATTCCGGCCACCCGGTTTTCGCGCGCATGTTCGTTCGCACCGAAGTCGGTAGCAGCGGTGACGTGCTTCGCGCCGAGCGCAACAAGCGCGAATATAACGAGCCGGACATGGCGATCGCGCATCTGGTTGTCGACAATGCCGGCTCCGAACGTCCGACGGAATTCGAGACGGATCGCCGCAAGTTCCTCGGCCGTGGCCGTACGCTTGCCGAGGCCGCCGCCTTCGATCCGGGTGCGACGCTCTCGGGCACACAAGGCTTCACCATGGACGCCTGCCTGTCGCTGCGCCGCGTCGTGCGCGTGCCGGCGGGCAAGAAGGTCAGCGTCATCTTCTGGACGATTTCCGCGCCGAACCGCGAAGAGGTCGACAAGGCGGTGGACCGCTACCGTAATCCGGATGCTTTCGCGGCCGAGCTGACACAGGCCTGGACGCGCACGCAGATGCAGATGCGCCATGTCGGCGTCTCCTCGCAGCAGGCGGCCGCTTTCCAGAAGCTTGCCCGCTACCTCGTCTATCCCGACATGCATCTGCGCGCCGACAGCGCCACCGTCCTTGCCGGCCTGCATTCGCAGTCGGCGCTTTGGCCGGTGACCATTTCGGGCGATTTCCCGATCTTCACGCTGCGCATCAATGACGAAATCGACATCGAAATCGCCAAGGAAGCGCTGAGTGCTGGGGAGTATCTGCGCTCGCGCGGCATCGCCGCCGATCTGGTGATCCTCAACGAATGCGCCGCTGAGCATGCGCAGGCGATGCAGCATCAACTGGATGCGCTTGCCGATCATATCCGTCACAATCAGGGAGATGGGTTGCGTCAGCACATCTTCGCGGTGCGCAAGGATCTGATCGAAAACGAGACCTACCAGCAGATCCTCGCCGCCTCGCGCGTCGTCTTCCATGCCCGCAACGGCAAGCTGGTCGACCAGATTGCTCGCGCAGCGACGCTGTTCGGCTCGGCCCCGCAGGGCGATGAGGCTCCGGTCGATCGTCGTGCCGTGGCGCTCGCGCTGCAGGCGTCGGTGTTTACGGCGGCAGAACTCGGAGCACAGGCCGATCTCGACTTCTGGAACGGTTATGGCGGCTTTGCCGAAAACGGTCGCGAATATGTCGTCCGGCTCGCGGGCGGCCAGTCGACCCCGCATCCGTGGATCAACGTCATCACCAACGAGCGCTTCGGTTTCCATGTGCCCGCCGAAGGTGGCGGTTTCACCTGGAGCCACAATTCTCGCGACTATCAGTTGACCCCATGGACCAACGACATGGTCATCAACCGTCCGGGTGAGGCGCTTTATGTGACCGATCTCGACAGCAATGCGGTGATGACTCCTTATGCCGGCCTGTCGCGCAATCCGAAGGTACAGTTTGAGACCCGCCACGGCCTCGGCTATTCGGTGTTCTCGAGCGAAGAGAACGGCATCGCGCTGGAACTGACGCAGACGGTCGATCGCGAGCGTCCGGTGAAGGTTTTCCGCCTGCGCGTCAGCAACAAGGGCAAGGGCACCCGGCGGCTGCGGCTCTACAATTACGCGGAATGGGTGCTCGGCATCAATCCGCACAAGACCAAGCCCTTCATCCTCTCGTCGCTGGACGAGGAGACGGGTGCACTGTTTGCCAACAATCCCTACAGCATCGATTATTCCAAGCGGGTCGCCTTCATGGCGGCGAGCGAGGCGCATTCGAGCTTCTCGGCCAGCCGCCGCGAATTCATCGGCCGTCACGGCACGGTGCAGATGCCGGAAGCCGTCGTTTCCGGCGCCGTCCTCTCCAACTCCACCGATCTCGACGGCGATCCCTGCGCGGCACTTGCCTTCGACCTGACCGTCGGTGCGGGTGAAGAAAAGGATATCTGCTTCTATATGGGCGACACCGCCTCTCTTGAAGAGGCGCGCACATTGGTCTCCGAGATCCGCAAGGCGGATTTCGAGGCTGTGCTGTCGGCGACACGCGGCTTCTGGGACGGCTTTACCGGTCGTCTGCAGATCTCGACGCCGGACAAGGCGATGAACAACATGATCAATGCCTGGCTTCCCTATCAGAGCCTCGGCTGCCGCATCATGGCGCGCACCGCCTTCTACCAGGCCTCGGGCGCCTTCGGCTTCCGTGACCAGTTGCAGGATACGCTGGCCTTCCTGATGCATGCGCCGGAACTTGCGCGCAAGCAGATCGTGAATGCGGCCCAGCGCCAGTTCCGCGAGGGCGACGTGCAGCATTGGTGGCTGCCGGGCAGCGGCGCCGGCGTGCGTACGCATATTTCGGACGACGTCGTCTGGCTCGCCTATGCGATCAACCAGTATTGCACAGTGACGGGCGACAAGTCGCTGCTGGACGAAGAGCTTGCCTTCGTCGAGGGCGCCGCCCTGATGCCTGGCACGCACGACGCCTTCTATCAGCCGACCGTGTCGCAGGATAAGGTCAGCGTCTATGAGCATGCTGCGCTGGCGCTCGATCTTGCCATCAAGCGCAAGGGCGGCAACGGCCTGCCGTTGATCCTCGGTGGCGACTGGAACGACGGCATGAACCGCGTCGGCATTCAGGGCCGTGGCGAAAGTGTCTGGCTCGGCTGGTTCCTCGCCGGCACGCTCACCGCCTTCCTGCCCTATGCGGAAGCACGTGGCGACAAGGAACGCGTCGAGCGCTGGACCAAGCACCTGCCGGAACTGCGCAAGTCGCTGGAAACGGCGGGCTGGGACGGCAACCATTATCGCCGTGGTTATTTCGACGACGGCAGCCCGCTCGGCTCCAGCGAGAATTTCGAATGCCAGATCGATTCGATCGCGCAATCGTGGAACATTCTCTCCGGCGAGGGCGACCCCAAGCGCGGCGAGACGGCGATGAACGCCGTTCTTGAAAAGCTGGTCGACGACGACAACCGGATGATCCGGCTGTTCACGCCGCCCTTCTCCAAGTCGGCGCGCGATCCGGGCTACATCAAGTCCTACCCGCCGGGTGTCCGCGAAAACGGCGGCCAGTATACCCATGCGGCCACTTGGGTGGTCATGGCTCTGGCGGAAATGAACCGCGGCGACGATGCCTGGCATTGCTTCGAGATGCTGAACCCGGTCAACCACGCACTTGATCGTGATCAGGCCGATACTTACCGCGTCGAGCCCTATGTCATTGCCGCCGACGTCTATGGCGAGGGGCAATTGACCGGTCGTGGCGGTTGGACCTGGTATACGGGCTCGGCCGGCTGGTTCTATCGCGTGGCGATCGAGGGCATTCTCGGTATCCGCGTCAAGAACGGCCGCCTCTACGTCAAGCCGGCGTTGCCGTCGACCTGGGACAGCTTTGCGGCGGACCTCGATCTGCCGAGCGGAAAATACCGCATTTCCGTCTCAAAAGCGCCCGATGCGAGCGGATACTCAGTCGCAGTGAATGATAGGGCGCTTGCTAATCCCGAAGAGGGCTATCCGATCGAACAGTAACGCTTTTGTGCACTGTTTTGCATTGATCGATAGGGCCAAAGAGGGAACTCTTTGGCCCTATCTGCATTTGATCGTCGGAACAGGAGATGTTCATGAACATCAGGGCACATATCGACACGCGGTCGGGAAGCGCCAGCGGCTCGCCGAAGATGTCGACGGGGCGCGATACGAGGCTGGATGTTCTAAGGGCCTTGGCCCTGATCACGATCTTCATCAACCATGTTCCCGGCCAGTTCTTCGAACATCTGACGACGAAGAATTTCGGCTTCTCCGATGCGGCCGAAGCCTTCGTGCTGATCTCCGGCATCTCCGTCGGCCTCGCCTATGGCACGCGGTTCAAGCCCGGCAACCGGCTCATGACCGCCTGGAAGGCGGTCAAGCGCGCCTTCACACTCTATACGGCGCATATGATCACCACCTTCATCACACTGGTGCTGTTCATCTCCGGCGCCTGGATCTTCCGGCAGGTGGGTCTGCTCTGCGAGGTAAACATCCTCGCGGTGCTGATGGATCCGGCGCGGGGCATTCCGGCCCTGCTGCTGCTTGGTCACCAGATCGGCTACAATAATATCCTGCCGATGTATGGCGCGCTGTTCCTGATGTTGCCGTTGATGCTGGCATTGGAGGCGAAAAGCCCATTGCTTCTGCTGCTGGTTTCCGGTGGCGTCTGGCTGCTGGCCGGCATCTACCAGATCGCGCCGCACACCATGCTGCTCGACGGCTTCTGGTTCCTGAACCCTCTCTCCTGGCAATTCCTGTTCGTCATCGGTTTCGTCGCCGTCATGCATGTGAAGCGCGGCGGCCGGATTGCCTATAATCCGGTTCTGTTCGCGCTGTCGCTTGCCTATGTCATGCTGTCCTTCATCTGGGTCACCGACAAGCTCTGGGTGCTGGGCGACCACTTGGCCGCGTTCGGCCTGCCCCCGGTCATTACCGGTTTCGACAAGACCTTCCTGTCGCTGCCGCGGCTTCTGCATGTGCTGGCGCTTGCCTATCTCATTATCTGCATACCATCCGTGTCGCGCGTGCTGCGGCGGCCGGAGAACCATCCGCTGGCGATCTTCGGGCGTCATTCCCTCAGCATCTTCGTTGCCGGTACGATCCTCGCCATGGCGGGGCAGGTCATCCTCTATGTCACGGAGAAGGACCCGGCCGTCGGTGCCGCCTATGTCGTCGTCGGTATCGTCCTGCAGTTTGCCTATGCCTACTATCTTGAGCATAAGCGGCTGGACACGGCCCATAATCGCCCCACCACGACATTGGCGGGTGCGCTTCGCATGCCGGTGCGGGTCGAACGACACCGGTAACCCGTCGGGGGTCATTCGGTACTGAACCAACCAACAAATTGATTTTCAACGACAATCCATTCATGACGATGTCGTGAAGGGATTGTGACGTGATTTTTCTGCAACGCAGCGACGCTTCGGTGTGCCGCAACCGATATTTAATTGCTCAAAATCTTGTTGTGCAAAACTGAAATCCCTAAATCGAGCCTGTGACGACGCTCGGGGAGTGTCGTCACCCCGGCGTCATACGTGCCCGAACGGGTGCGTGTCGCAATCGTGGGGATTGTCAAAACGGGAATGGGGTAGGGAACGTCGAATTTTCGGCGCGATAACTCATGCCCAATCGCTACTTGATTGGAGTAATCATGAATATCAGAAGTCTTCTTCTCGGGTCCGCCGCCGCCCTGGCCGCCGTCTCGGGAGCACAGGCGGCTGACGCCATTGTGGCCGCCGAGCCGGAACCGCTGGAATATGTTCGCATTTGCGACGCCTATGGCGCCGGCTACTTCTTTATTCCGGGCACCGAGACCTGCCTGAAGATCGGCGGCCGCGTCCGCACCGAGGGCGAATGGTACGACGCCTACAACGCCAACAGCAAGAACGGCACGCTCTGGCACACTCGCGCCGAGCTGAACGTCGACACTGCCACGGATACCGAATACGGTCCGCTGAAGACCAACACGGTTATCCGTTGGGACTGGAACGATGGCAATTCGACCAGCACCAAGCTGCTCTGGGCCAATATCAGCCTCGGCGGCTTCCTGGTCGGCAAGGCCGATTCGCAGTACAACTACTACATGGGTTATGCCGGCAACGTCATCAACGACGACGTCATTTATGACGGCCCGAAGGAGCTCAACCAGCTCACCTACAAATATGATGCCGGCAACGGCTTCACGGCGGTGATCTCGCTGGAAGATTCCAACTCCTCGAGCGATACCTCGTCCTATGGCGGCGCATGGCGCACCGGCAAGGCCGATCACTATGCTCCCGACGTCGTCGCCGGTGCCGGCTACAAGGCGGGCGCATGGACCCTCAGGGTCATCGGCGGCTACGACAGCGTTGTCCAGGAAGGTGCGATCAAGGCCCGCATCGATGCCGATTTCGGCGACTTCAAGGCCTTCCTGATGGGCGGCTGGAACACCGACGGCGACAAGCTGAACAAGTATGCGGGCTCCTATCTCAACAGCAACCGGGCTGCTTGCCCGACGGATGGCGCGGATTGCGGCTGGGGTGACTGGGCCTTCTGGACGGGTGCCAGCTACCAGCTGACGCCGAAGCTGCAGGCCAATGCCCAGGTTGCCTATACCGACTCGAAGATCTTCGCCGCCACCGCCAACGTCGCCTGGCGTCCGGTCAAGGATCTGCTGGTCGAGCCGGAAGTCTCCTACACCAATTGGGATGCCGCGAACACCGACCAGTGGGCCGGCGTGCTCCGCTTCGAGCGCAAGTTCTGATCTGATCCCGGCCTGAGGCCAGTCCTACCCTGGCTTGACGCCAATCATAATCGGTCCAACGCCCGTCATGACTCCGCGGGCGTCAGGCCGATTTGACCTCCGATCAGAGAAGGAGAAAGGCCCGGTTTTCCCTGCCGGGCCTTTCTTGTTTTGTCCCACGATTTCCGGCTAGGGTGATGTGCGCGCAAAAGAGTCGCGTCATATTGTAGATACGGGCGGCCGCCATTGGCCTTGTCTTTGAGTGTCAGGCTTGCTGGGAGAGCAGTTTTTTCAGGAAAAACCGGCAGGGCGTTTGCGCGTCTCCCTCAAGTTCGCCAAACTGCTCAAATCCGAGCTTGAGATAAAACGGCTTTGCTTGAAAGTCGTATGTATCGAGAAAGATACCGAGGTAGCCTCGCTCACGGGCCACCCGCTCTGCCTCGCTTATCAGCCTGGCACCAAAGCCTTTGCCTCTGAATGCCTCCGGCACAACCAGATATTTGATGAATAGCCAGTTGTATTCGTCAGTCGCATACAGACCACCGATGATCTCGGCTGTGTCGGGGTTCTTGAGAACTATTCCGAGATTGGGCCGCTCGATCAGGTGAGCGGTATGGTGAGCATTGAAATCCAGGAGCAATTTAAGGACTCGATCGCGCTCTTCGGCGGTCGGTTCATTGGGGAGGATTTCGATGATCGGAAGCATGTCTTCAAAATGAGGCAACGGGTGTTCGGTGTCCAGCAGTCAACTTCGCACTTGCAGGCCGTTTCGCATAGAGAAGAGAAGCTGGCGGCATGCAACAAAAAAACCGGGGGAGCATTGCTCCCCCGGCTTCGACTTTTGGGCCCCATGCGAATGATCAGGCGGCTTCGTGTTCCGTGGTATGTGCCTTGCGGACTTCCTCGTCCGTCAGGATACCGCTGGCGCGCAGCAGGGCGGCAAAGCGGCCGTTGCTCTGGCTGAGCGCGCTGAAGCTGCCATTCTCGATAACGCGTCCGTTTTCGAGGAAGAGGACGATATCGGCCTCGCGAACCGTCGACAGGCGGTGGGCGATGATGAATGTCGTGCGGTTCTGCCGCAGATTGTCGATCGCCGCCTTGACCCTGTTCTCCGTCTCCACGTCGAGCGCGCTGGTCGCCTCGTCGAGCACGAGGATCGGCGCGTCCTTGAGGATGGCGCGGGCAATGGCAATACGCTGGCGTTCACCACCGGAGAGCTTGTTGCCGCGTTCGCCGACACGGGTCTCGTAGCCGCTTTCACGCGTCTCGATGAAGTCGTTGGCGGCAGCCGCTTCGGCAGCGCGCATCATCTCTTCTTCGGTCGCACCCTCGCGGCCGAGACGGATGTTGTCGCTGATCGAGCGGTTCAGCAGGCCGGCATCCTGGAAGACGGTAGCGATGTAGCGGCGCAGCGACTTGCGTGTCACCTTGGTAATGTCGTTGCCGTCGACGAGGATCTGGCCACCCTGCGGATCGTAGACACGCTGCAGGAGGTTGACCAGCGTCGTCTTGCCGGCGCCGGTCGGGCCGACGATAGCGACGGTCTGGCCGGCCTTCACCGTGAAGTTGATGTTGTGCAGGCCCTGGGCGCTGTTGCCGAAGCCGAAGGAAACGTTGCGGAACTCGACTTCACCCTTGACGTCCTTGATCTCGGCAAGGCCAGCCGGCTCTTCACGGTCGCGGACGGAATCTTCCAGCGTATAGAAGTCCACCAGCTTGGCGCGGGCTTCGAAGATCTGGTTGGCGAAGTTGCGCAGCAGCTCCAGGCGGCCGATCAGGACGTTGGCGAAGGCGATGAAGGTGATCAGCGCGCCGATGCTGAGGCTGCCGCCCTGGACAAGTACGGTGCCGATCATGAGGATCGCCATCATCGCAATGGTCGAGGCGGTGCGGTTCAGCGCGCCGGCCAGCGCCCACCAGTCGAGGACCGGATACTGGGCGGCGAGCAGACGTTCGGTGAAGGACTTCAGCGCCTTGGTTTCCGCTTCGATGCGGTTGTAGCTATGCAGCACCGAGACGTTGCTGATCGAGTCGCTGACATGCGAGAAAACGGTGTTGTAATGGCTTTCGACCGAGGTTTGGCCGTCCTTGGTGCGGTTCATGACCACACTGCCGATGATCCAGTAGAAGATACCGAGCAGAACGAGGACGGCAGACAGGCGCAGATCCATGGCCATGGCGGTCGGGATCATCACGACAAGGGCGACGGCCGTCGTCAGGTGATTGCGCATGAATTCGAGCCACAGGCCGAACAGGGCTTCACAGGCACGCAGCAGCGTGTTCAGCGCGCTGGCCGTTCCGCGCTGGCTGTGCCAGGACAGGGGCATGGAAATGATGCGGCTGAAGGCCTCCGTCAGCAGCGACGCGCGACGGCCGTGGGCGAGACGGTCCGCCTCGCGGGAAACGATGATGAAGGCGACCGCGCTGAAGACGGCGAAGCCGGCCCACAGCATCATGGTCGGCGTCACGGGCTCTTTCTTGCCGATGGCGTCGAAGATGCGGCCGAACAGAACCGGCTCGTAAATGGTGGTCATGGCCAACGCGATGTTTGCGATGACGACCATCCAAACGCGGTAACGATACGCGCCAAGATACTTCAGGGCTCTTGCATAGACTTTGAAAAGTGACACGTCTGGCAACCTCTGTGCATCAGCAAATTCGGGATGATGGGGACACTACAGATTGCTACCTGAACCGGCGATTAACGGAATCTGGCGCTGTTTTTTCAAAGGAATTTTTACGGGTTAGGCGCCCAGTTGCCAGGGTGGGCCATTGACCGCTTGAGAAATATGAGGATTTAGGAATACTTGTCTTCGGATAGCATTGCCGCAGGGTGGGGCGATTGCTATGCGAGGTTGAATACTGAATTTCTCGCCAAAGACGTTCAATTTTATTTCGATCCGAGTATGTTTGCCCGCCATCCACCGCGCCGGTGGCCGAGCGGATATCGATGGGTGCTCGTCGATGAAGACCAGGCCTTTAGGCCAGGGGGTATGTGTGAATATTCATTCGTTAATGCAATTGCTTGTGGTCATCGAAGAATGCAAGCAAACCAAGAATGTCGTGGCGGAGCTGGAGTCGGTATTGCGCTCCTACAAGTTCGATTTCTATGGCCTGCTGAGACATCCGCGGCCTGCCGTCGACGTTGTCAGCGTCATGCTTGCCGGACGCTGGCCAGACAAATGGCCGCTTACCTATGTCACCCGGAAATATGTGCTGGTCGATCCGACCATGAGGTATCTCGGCCAGGCGCAGCGGCCGTTCCGCTGGCGGGATGCGATGGCGGCGCTAAAGGGCGATCCGCTCCGCCGCCGCATGGAGCAGATGATGGCCGACGCCCGCGCCAACGGGCTCGTCGACGGTTATATTTTTCCCATTTTCGGGCGCAGCGGCTTGCTCGGCACGATGACGATCGGCGGCAATTCGGTCGATCTGTCGCCCTCGGAGCTCTCGTTGTTCGATGCCGTAGCCAAGAAGACTTTCTGGCGGCTTCTGGAGCTGCGCGACGAGGCGCGGCCGCTGGAGGAAGCATCCGCGACCGACGCCAAGCTGACCAGGCGTGAGATCGAGGTGCTGAATTATCTTGCGGAAGGCATGACCTCGATGGAGATCAGCCGCACGCTGAAGATCTCAAATCACACAGTCGACTGGTATATGAACAGTATCCAGGACAAGCTGAACGCCCGAAACCGCCAGCACATCGTCGCAATCGCCTTCAGAAACGGACTTGTTCCATAGCCGCAACTATTTTGGTTTCTGACGTTACGGGAAATTGAACTTCTCGTGACAAGAAGTTAAGAATTCTCTTCGCGGGTGCAGCATTGCCCGTTTCGATGCCGTGAGGAGACTGCATTGCCCATTTCCAAGATCCTGGTTGCCAACCGTTCCGAGATTGCCATCCGCGTGTTTCGCGCCGCCAACGAGCTCGGCATAAAAACAGTCGCCATCTGGGCCGAGGAAGACAAACTGGCATTGCACCGCTTCAAGGCGGACGAAAGCTATCAGGTCGGCCGCGGCCCGCATCTAGCGCGCGATCTCGGCCCGATCGAAAGCTATCTGTCGATCGACGAGATCATCCGCGTCGCCAAGCTGTCTGGCGCCGATGCCATTCATCCAGGTTATGGCCTCCTGTCTGAGAGCCCCGAATTCGTCGACGCCTGCGATGCCGCCGGCATCATCTTCATCGGCCCGCGCGCGGATACGATGCGCCAGCTCGGCAACAAGGTGGCGGCCCGCAACTTGGCGATCTCGGTCGGCGTGCCGGTGGTTCCGGCGACCGAACCGCTGCCCGACGATATGAAGCTCGTGGCAAAGATGGCCGAGGAGATCGGCTATCCGGTGATGCTCAAGGCCTCCTGGGGCGGCGGCGGTCGCGGCATGCGCGCCATCCGTGATCCCAAGGATCTCGCCAAGGAAGTGACGGAAGCCAAGCGCGAGGCGATGGCCGCCTTCGGCAAGGACGAGGTCTATCTGGAAAAGCTGGTGGAGCGCGCCCGCCATGTCGAAAGCCAGGTGCTTGGCGACACCCACGGCAATGTCGTCCATCTGTTCGAGCGTGACTGTTCGGTCCAGCGCCGCAACCAGAAGGTCGTCGAGCGCGCGCCCGCACCTTACCTCACGGACGCCCAGCGCCAGGAACTGGCTGCCTATTCGCTGAAGATCGCCGGTGCCACCGGCTATGTCGGCGCCGGCACCGTCGAATATCTGATGGATGCCGATACCGGCAAGTTCTATTTCATCGAGGTCAATCCGCGCATCCAGGTCGAGCATACGGTGACCGAAGTCGTCACCGGCATCGATATCGTTAAGGCGCAGATCCATATACTCGACGGCTTTGCCATCGGCACCCCGGAATCGGGCGTTCCGAAGCAACAGGATATCCGCCTCAACGGCCATGCGCTGCAGTGCCGCGTCACGACCGAGGATCCGGAGCACAACTTCATTCCCGATTATGGCCGCATCACCGCCTATCGCTCGGCTGCCGGCTTCGGTATCCGTCTCGATGGCGGCACGGCCTATTCGGGTGCGATTATCACCCGCTTCTATGATCCGCTGCTGGTCAAGGTGACGGCCTGGGCGTCGACGCCGGATGAGACGATCGCCCGCATGGACCGGGCGCTGCGCGAATTCCGTATCCGCGGCGTCGCGACCAACCTTACCTTCCTCGAAGCGATCATCACCCACCCGAAATTCCGCGACAACAGCTATACGACGCGCTTCATCGACACGACGCCGGAACTGTTCCAGCAGGTCAAGCGCCAGGACCGCGCCACCAAGCTGCTCACCTATCTGGCCGACGTCACCGTCAACGGCCATCCGGAGGTTCGCGGCCGGCCGGCGCCGTCACCAAAGGCTTCGGAGCCGGTGCTGCCCTATATCGATGGCAAGGTTCCAGACGGCAGCAAGCAGCGGCTCGACCAGCTCGGTCCGCAGAAGTTTGCCGAATGGATGCGCAACGAAAAGCGCGTGCTTTTGACCGACACGACGATGCGCGACGGCCATCAATCGCTGCTCGCCACCCGCATGCGGACCTTCGACATCGCCCAAGTCGCCGGCACCTATGCCCGGGCGCTACCGCAACTGCTGTCGCTGGAATGCTGGGGCGGCGCCACCTTCGACGTTTCCATGCGCTTCCTGACGGAAGATCCGTGGGAGCGCCTGTCGCTGATCCGCGAGGGTGCGCCGAACCTGCTTCTGCAAATGCTTTTGCGCGGCGCCAACGGCGTCGGCTATACCAACTATCCCGACAATGTCGTCAAATACTTCGTCCGCCAGGCCGCCAAGGGCGGTATCGACCTCTTCCGCGTCTTCGACTGCCTGAACTGGGTTGAGAACATGCGCGTGTCGATGGATGCCGTCATCGAGGAGAACAAGCTCTGCGAGGCAGCGATCTGCTATACTGGCGACATCCTCAATTCCGCTCGTCCGAAGTACGATCTGAAATACTACACTGATCTCGCCGTCGAGCTGGAAAAGGCCGGCGCCCATATCATCGCGCTGAAGGACATGGCCGGTCTTCTGAAGCCGGCTGCCGCCAAGGTGCTGTTCAAGGCGCTGCGCGAGGCGACCAGCCTGCCGATCCATTTCCACACGCATGATACCTCGGGCATAGCCGCCGCCACGGTGCTGGCGGCTGTGGACGCAGGCGTCGATGCGGTCGATGCGGCAATGGATGCGCTCTCCGGCAACACCTCGCAGCCCTGCCTCGGCTCGATCGTCGAAGCCTTGAAGGGTACGGAACGCGATCCGGGGCTTGATCCCGAATGGATCCGCCGAGTCTCCTTCTACTGGGAAGCGGTGCGCCATCAGTATGCGGCCTTCGAGAGCGACCTCAAGGGGCCGGCCTCGGAGGTCTATCTGCACGAAATGCCGGGTGGCCAGTTCACCAACCTCAAGGAACAGGCCCGTTCGCTCGGTCTCGAGACCCGCTGGCATCAGGTGGCGCAGGCCTATGCCGATGCCAACCAGATGTTCGGCGATATCGTCAAGGTGACGCCGTCCTCCAAGGTGGTCGGCGACATGGCGTTGATGATGGTCTCCCAGGACCTGACAGTTGCCGATGTGGTCAATCCCGACCGGGAAGTGTCCTTCCCGGAATCGGTGGTCTCGATGCTGAAGGGCGATCTCGGCCAGCCGCCAGGCGGATGGCCGGTGGCCTTGCAGAAGAAGGCGCTGAAGGGCGAGGCACCCTATACGGTGCGCCCGGGTTCACTGTTGGCCGAGGCCGATCTCGATGCGGAGCGCAAGGTCATCGAGACCAAGCTGGAGCGCAAGGTCGACGACTTCGAATTTGCCTCCTACCTGATGTATCCGAAGGTCTTCACCGACTATGCGCTGGCCGCCGATACATATGGCCCGGTCTCGGTGTTGCCGACGCCTGCCTACTTCTACGGCTTGAAGGAAGGTGGCGAACTCTTTGCCGAGATCGAAAAGGGCAAGACGCTGGTGGTCGTCAACCAGGCGATGACGGCGACCGACGAGAAGGGCATGGTGACCGTGTTCTTCGAGCTCAACGGCCAGCCGCGCCGCATCAAGGTGCCGGACCGTGCCCATGGCGCGTCGGGCAGCGCCGTGCGCCGCAAGGCGGAACCCGGTAATGCCGCCCATGTCGGTGCGCCGATGCCGGGCGTCATCTCCCGCGTCTTCGTCACCCCGGGCCAGGCGATCAAGGCCGGCGACGTGCTCGTCTCCATCGAAGCAATGAAGATGGAAACGGCACTGCATGCGGAGAAGGACGGCACCATCACCGAAGTCCTCGTCCTTGCTGGCGATCAGATCGATGCCAAGGACTTGCTGGTCGTCTACGGGGCTTAAATGTCCGTCACGAAACAAGGGAAGGGGCCGGCTTCCGAGCCGGCCTTTTCCCGAACGTGGCCTTCAAGGCGAGATCGCATCAATGACAGACAGTCTCCGGCATTTCGGGCAGTATGACGTTATCCTTTTGCGCGACGGCGTCTTCGAAGCGCCGGCAGAGGTGCTGATCCATGCGGACGGCAGCGTTGCACGGCAGGGCGCGATCGCGGCGTTGGGCAAGCCGATGCTTCAGGTGGATGTAAACTGTTTTGCCTTGCGTAGCGCCGACGGCATTATTCTCGTGGACGCCGGCGCCGGTACCGCGTGGGGACCAAAATACGGCTATGCGCGATCGGCATTGCATGACGCCGGCATCACGCCGGACCAGATACGGCTGATATTGCTGACCCATATCCACGGCGATCATGCGCTCGGCCTGTTCGACGGAGACGCCCCGTATTTCCCGAATGCCGAAATAGTCGTGCCGGCCAGGGATTTTGCCTTTTTCACCGATCCGGCCGCTCGAGAGGCAACACCTGAGGCGCGCCGCGGTGGCTTCAAGGTGGCTGAGCAGCTTGTCCGCGTCTATGGGTCCCGAGTCCGGCAGATTCCTGATGGTCCAGTGCTCGCCGGCATAGAGGCCCGCCCTCTGCCGGGTCACACCCCCGGCCACACCGGCTATCTGGTGCGTGGCGGCGATCGGATCGACGCCGAGGACAAGGATCTCCTGATCTGGGGCGACACCTTGCATCTGGAAGACCTTCAACCCGGCGATCCGAAGATCGGCCTGATCTACGATATCGACCCCGAGATGGCAGTACGAACGCGTCAGGCTACGCTGGAACATGCCGTCCGCGAAGGCTGGATTGTCGCCGGCGGCCATATCACCGGTTTCGGCCGCGTAGAACGGGCCTCAGAGGGCTACCAGATCGTGCCGGCGTAAGACACTCGGCTATCGCTCCTGCCCCGTCGCTGGGCTGTTGCGAGTTATCCGGTCGATCTCGTAACCGAACCTCCGGTAAAGCGTCGGATGTCTGCCCTCATATATCGTAGCTATGCCCGGCATTCAGCGTCGAGATGAACTGCTTTGTCCGCTCCTGCTGAGGGGCGCCGAAGATGGTGCGGGAGGGGCCGGTTTCGACGATGTTGCCGGCTTCGAGGAAGACGACACTGGTGGCGATCTTCGAGGCGAGGCGCAGGTCGTGCGTCGCCATCACCATGGTCGTGCCTTCATTGGCGAGCTTGCCGAGAACATCGACGACTTCGGCGGCCAGTTCCGGATCGAGCGCCGAGGTCGGCTCGTCGCAAAGGAGCACGCGGGGCGAGGGGGCGAGCGCGCGGGCGATCGCCACACGCTGCTGCTGCCCGCCGGAGAGCGTCGAGGGCCATGCGTCGATCTTGTGCGCCATGCCGACCTTGGTCAGAAGCTCGACGGCGCGGGCGTGGGCCTTGTCGGCCGGCCAGCGCAGCACGGTCGTCAGGCCCTCCATGACGTTTTCTATGGCGGTCCTGTGCGGAAAGAGCTGGAAATTCTGGAAGACCATGCCGGTCTGGCGGCGGATCTTCTGGATGTCCGGCCAGGCGGTCTTCTTGCCCGGCTGAAAGGTGGTGCTCACCTCGCCGATGCGGATCGTACCGGCGGTCGGGATTTCCAGAAGGTTGATGCAGCGCAAAAGCGTGCTCTTGCCGCCGCCGGAAGGGCCGACCAGCGCCGTCACCGTGCCTTCCGGAATGGTCAGGCTGATATCCTTGAGGATGACGCTGTCGCCGAAGCGCTTTTCGATGTGTGACAGTTCGATCATGTCCGCGCCTCCAGCATGCCGCCGGAGCGCGCGAACCGACGTTCGAGATAGCCCTGCAGCGTCGAGAGGAAGGTGCTGAGCACGAGATAGATGATGGCGGCCTCGATATAGAGGATCAGCGGCTCATAGGTGGTCGCGACGATGCGCTGCGCGGCCTGGAACAGCTCCGGCACGGTAATGGCGGCGGCAAGCGAGGTGTCCTTGACCAGCGAGATGAAGGTGTTCGACAGCGGCGGCACGGCGACGCGGGCCGCCTGCGGCAAGATGGTGCGGCTCATCGCCTGGCGCCAGTTCATGCCGATGGAATAGGCGGCCTCCCACTGGCCTTTCGGCACGGAGGAGATGACGGCGCGGATGATCTCGGACGAGTAGGCGCCGACGTTCAGCGTGAAGCCGATGACGGCGGCCGGAAAGGCGTCGAGCAGGATGCCCATGCTCGGCAGGCCGTAGAAGATGACGAAAAGCTGCACCAGAAGCGGCGTGCCGCGGATCACCCAGACATAGAAGCGCGCGACCGCGACAAGTGGCTTTGGGCCGAACAGCCTTGTCACGGCGGTGACGAGGCCTAGCAGCAGGCCGAGAACGAAGGTGATCAGGGTGAGCGGGATAGTGAAGACGAGCCCCGCCCAAAGCAGCGTGCCCAGCGACTCCCACATCAATTGCAACCAGTGCTCCACGGAGAAGCGACCTTTCCATAATAAAATACGTCCGGGGATGGCCCCGGACGCATCTTTTTCACAATTTGGCGTTTCTGCCTATTCCCACTTACTTCGAAACATCCTGGCCGAAGTATTTGTCGGAGATCTTGGCATAGGTGCCGTCAGCCTTGATGTCGGCCAGCGCCTTGTTGATGGCGGCCTGCAGTTCCGGCTCGCCCTTGCGGATGATGGCGGCGGAAAAATCGGCATTGGCCTGCTGGGCGACGATCTTCACCGGCGCGTCGGGCTTGTGCTTCTTGAAATCGAGGAAGGACAGGCTGTCGTTGATGGTGGCGTCGGCGCGGCCGGTGAGCACAAGCTGGATCGACTGGTCGAAACCATCGGTGCCGACGAGTTCGGCGCCGGATGCTTGAGCGAGCTTGCCGAAATTGCTGGTCAGCGACTGTGCGGACTTCTTGCCCTTGAGATCGGCGAAATCCTTGATGTCGGTGTTGCTTTCCTTGACGATCAGGACGGCCTTGGAGGCGATGTAGGGGTCGGAGAAGTCATACTTCTGCTTGCGAGCATCGGTGACGCCAACTTCGTTGATGACGGTGTCGTAGCGCTTGGCGTCGAGGCCGGCGATCAGGCCGTCCCATTTGCCTTCCAGGAACTCGGCCTTGACGCCGAGCTTGGAAGCGATGGCCTCGGCGATCTCGACATCGAAGCCGACGAGCTTGCCGCTTGCGTCATGAAAGGTGAAGGGCGCATAGGTGCCTTCCGTGCCGACCTTCAGCACGCCGGCGTCCTGGATCGCCTTGAGATTGTCGCCGGCATGGGCGGGCAAAAGGAAAGCGGCCTGCACGAGGGCGGCGGCGGCAACGGTCTTCAACCAGTTCATCGTTTTCTTCCGTTTCTGGAACGTGTTGCAATCAATGTTGCATACATCGCAGAAAAATCGGAGCGGGAAAGCGTAGAAAACTGCGAAAGAAATCGGCAATTGCGAATATTTTTCTCAAGAGCTGGTGGATTCGATAGCTTTGCCAACCGGTCTGCCCTTTTGCACAATCGTTCAAGATCGATCCGGGGCTGCCGTTCATAACCACCCTTCCTGTATCCGAAAGGGAAGACCATGACAGACGTAAGCGCGGCATCGACCAGGCAAGCTATCAATTTCCAGGAGAAGCTTGGAAAGCTTCAGGGGTTCTGGCAGCCTCGCGTCGTTGCCGAGATGAACGACTATCAGTTCAAGCTCGTCCGCATCGAGGGCGATTTCATCTGGCACGATCATCCGGAAACGGACGAGACCTTCATCGTTCTCGAGGGGCAGTTGCGGATCGATTTTCGCGATGGCGCCGTTCATATCGGACCCGGCGAGATGTTCGTCGTTCCGAAGGGCGTGGAGCACAAGCCTTTCGCGGAGAAGGAAGTCCGGATGATGCTGATCGAACCACGCGGCACGTTGAATACCGGCCATGAGGGCGGCGAGAGGACCGCTGAGAACGATCTCTGGATATAGATCGCATTCCGCCGAGCCCGGTCGGGGAGGCCGGGCTTGTTGACGGCGATATCGGCGATGTGGCAGCGTTCCCGGTAATGGGCGACCCTCGTCATCTTGATGCTGTGGTGCCAGGCCCCAAACCAACGCGGCGCGTCCCGATGCATCCTCGACTTCTCACGACATTCCTCGCGGTTGCCCGGAGCAAAAGCTTCACGCGGGCGGCCGAGGAGGTTCATCTGGCGCAATCGAGCGTCAGCGACCAGATGCAGTCGCTGGAGGCCGAGCTGGGTGCTGCACTTTTTACCCGCTCGAAACAGGGGCTGGAACTGACGTCGGCGGGCGAGACGCTGGTCTCCTATGCGCAGGAACTATTGGCGCTGGCGGATGAAGCGCGGGCGGCGGTGGCGGCAACCGCCGGGCATGAGGCCGGATCGGTGACGATCGGCGCGTTGGAGACGATTGCCGCCGTCAAGCTTCCGGCATGGCTATCCACGTTCCAGAGCGACCATCCCGATATCAGTCTGCGGCTGAAAGTGGCCGGCAGCGGCGATCTGTTGCGAAAGCTTGAGGCCGGCGAGATCGATATCGCTTTCTGCTTCGATCGGGGTGGTCTGGACGCGCGTTTCATCAGCCGCGCAATCGCCACCGAGCCGCTGATCCTTGCGACAGCCCCTGCGGCCAACTTCGCGACGAGGAAGCCGGATTTGGCCGAGCTTGCCTCGATGGATTTTTTGACGACCGAAGTCGGCTGTGCCTATCGGGCCATGTTCGACCGGGCATTCGCCGAAGCTGGTATGGTGGCGCCGAAGCCCGCCGCCGAGGTCGGCAGCATCGGCGCCATCGCGCGTCTTGTGGCGGCTGGCGCCGGTATCGGGCTGGTGCCGCGCCTTGCGGTTGCCGAGGCGCTCGATCGCGGTGAGATCAGCGAGCTGCCATGGCCGGGGCCAACACAAACGGTCTCGCTGGTGATGATCTGGCGGCGGCGGCGCGTGCAGCCGCCAGCGTTGCGATTGTTGCTGGCGGCCGCCAGCGACCATTTTGCGCCGGCTAGATCAGCCGATGTCCGCCCTCGACATGCAATGTCGTCCCCGTCGTAAAGCCGTTGCCCATCAGATAGGTGATAGCATCGGCGATATCCTCCGGCTGGCCGACACGCCCGACCGGCAGCCGCTTTGCCATGGCGTCCAGCGTCTCGTCCTTCCTGTCGCCGGCGACGAATGTCCAGATGGGGGTGTCGACCCAGCCGGGCGAAACGGCATTGACGCGGATCGGCGCCAGCTCGACCGCAAGCGCCCGTACCAGCCCCTCGAGCGCCGCATTGACGGCGGCAACGATCGAGCCGCGCGCCGATGGGCGATAGGCCGCGATGCCCGAGGTGAAGGTAATAGAGCCCTTGGGTGAGAGCTTTGGCGCACCATATTTGGCAAGCAGCAACGGCCCATAGAATTTGCTCTCCACCACCCGTTGCGCGGCTTTCAGGTCCAGCGCCGGCAGCAACTGATAGGCGCCCTCGATATCGGCGGCGGTGCTGACGATATGATCGAGCCGGCCGACCCGCTCGAACAGATCGATGACCTGCGCTTCCTGCGTGATATCGACCGCGACTGTGGAGAGGGCCGGACTTTGCAGCTCCGCGCCGGCGCGCCGAAGCTTGTCCTCGTTCCGCCCGATGATGATCACCTCTGCGCTGGCAGCAAGCGCGCATTTTGCCAACGCCAGGCCCATTCCGGAGCTGCCACCGACGATGAGGATTCGTGAATTCGCGATGTCTGCAAGTGCCATGTCTTTTGTTCCCGAAGGTGGTGGTTGTGGGCAAAGACTTGGCAGAGAGGTGGGGGGAGGGAAAACGGAGAAAAACGATGGTGTCATCGGAGATTCCGATGAGGGGGTGGCGGCTGTGGCTATGTTCGCTAGCTGGACAGCCAGCACACACCGAGCTTTACGTTCGCTGACGATAGGATCGGTGTTGGGAGTGAAGGTGGCGGTGATTCTAGTGTGGAGAGCGGGGCGAAGCCGCAGGGCCCAGACGAGCCATCTAATCTATCGACTGCACACCGGCCGGGACATCACCTGACTGAAAGGCTGAGCGGTGCAAATCATTTCCCAGATCAATCTTGAATTTTTTCCAATGGCCTTCGCATAACGTCGCCATCCACCAATCGCCCGTTACTCTGTCTGAAAACTGCCAGAGGATATGATAACCGTCTTCATTGGAAAAACCTTCTCCGTCGGCCTGTATTATGCCTCCCACAGTACCCCAGATTTTGTTACGCAGCGTTCCGACGATTTCCGAGCCGCCACTGTCGTTGACATCTACAAATATCTGGAAAGCATAGATGGTCTCGACTGATGAAAGGTACTGACAAAGCCATTCGGAAGCGGATGTCGGTTTGCATTCGGCAATTTCACCTTTGAAGTCCTCGACTTCAACCTTAGCAAGGCTACCGTCCGAGAGGTCGAATTGCGTCGCCGAGCTTAGAGGAAGGTATAGGTTTGCGACTGGGAGTGAGGATGCGCGTATAATAGGGCATAGTTGGAATCCGCTTATTGATTGCTGTCCCCAAGCATCAAAAACTGTCAGATTTTTTAAGACAATTTCTGATTACGGACCATAATTGCCATTCGCGGTGATGGCAATTGTTGCCTTATGTTACATACAGCAGCCCGATGCGGCAGTGCGTGGTAGCTCCCAACAATCATACTACGCGCCCCGCCTCAAACCACCGACACCCGCCGCCGCCGTTCGCTGAAGATAATAATCAGCCCGGCGCTGAGGATCAGGGCGGCGCCGAGAACGGTGTTGATCTTGGGCACGTCGCCCCAGATGAGATAGCCGAGCCCAAAGGCCCAGACGAGCGAGGTATATTCGAACGGCGCCAGTACCGAGACCGGGGCCTGGCGCATGCCTTCGAACAGCGCCAGTTGGCCGATGCCGGCGAAGATGCCGGTGCTGCAGAGCAGGATGAGTTCGTAGGTCGTCGGCGTTTTCCAGTGCAGGATCGCCATCGTGCCCGTCATCAGGATCAGCATGATGTTGGAGACGGCCATCTGGATGTGGCTCTTTTCATGCAGCGCGGTCTTGCGCAGCAGCACCATGCCCGTCGCCCAGAGAACGGCAGCCTGCAAGGCCAGATAGACCGGCCAGGAGATCGACACTCCCACCGGATTGGAAGCGATCACCACGCCGCAGAAGCCGACACCGACCGCCATCCAGCGGGCGACGGTGACCTTTTCCCTAAGCACGATGGTCGCAAGGATAGTGCCCACGATCGGGGCGGCATAGTAGAGAGTGGTGACCTCGGCGAGCTGGAGATATTGGGCGGCCGAATAATAGGAGATCCAGGCGACCAGCAGCAGCATGCTGCGCACGATCATCGGCTTGACGACCGGCGAGCGCGCCACCTTGCGCACCAGGGACGGTCCTTCATAGACGAAGCAGCCCGCAAGGATAGCGCAGCTTCGAAGGAAGAGTACCTGCCAGACCGGAATGGTGACGACGAGCAATTTCACCGCCGAGTCATGGGCAGTGAATAGCATATAGCCGAACGCCGTAAGCAGAATGCCGTAGCTGATGGGGTTTTTCACTAGAGCACCAAGGGGAAAGGCCGATGCGAAGCAGTCGAGGAATCTTTCAGGCCTCAAGCGATAGGAGCCTACCTTTTCGTCGTCAATAGGCCATATGAACGGGGCGGATCGGGTTGGAAATATTTATTCGTGGTTGTGGCTCCATTGCCTACGTTTTAACAGATGGTGATGAAACGTGACCGGTGCGCCTGTTTTCGGATATTGCGATTTCAATCGATTTAAATATCTTGGCGGCACCGATTTGGGGGATTTTTCATGAATGATATGATGCAGTCTGAGGGTTTACAGGCACGCAGGAGCGGATTCTTCACAAAACCGCGCGCGGCCGTCTCGCTGCTGTTTTTGATGAATGGCTTCAGCGTCGGCTGCTGGGCGCCGAAGATTCCGGAATTTGCCGAGCGGCTGCAACTGAGCAAGTTCGAACTCGGCCTGATGATCCTGGTCTTCGGTGTCGGTTCGCTGGTGATGATGCCGATCGCCGGCGCGCAGATCGCCGGGCGGGGCTCGAAGATCGTCGTCAAGGCCTTCGCGGTGCTGCTCGTGCCGATGCTGCTCGCCTTGACCGTTGTCGAAAGCGTCTGGACCGCCGCGATCGTCATCTTCCTGTTCGGCGGCTTCATCGGCGCCATGGACGTGGCGATGAATGCCAATGCCGTCTCAGTGGAAAAATCCATGCATCGGGCGATTATGTCGTCCTGCCATGCCTTTTGGAGCTTAGGTGGTCTGCTCGGCGCGGCGATCGGCGGTTTCCTGATCTCGCATCTGGGCTACCTCGGTCACGCCGAGGTCGTCACCGTCCTTTCCATCCTCATCCTGGCTGTGGCATGGCCGATGATCCTCGGCGACCAACCGCATCCGGACGAGGCGAAACCGAAGGCGCGGTTGCCGATGATCCCGCTGCCCTGGCTGCTCGGCATGATGGCACTGTTCTCTATGATGCCGGAGGGAGCGGTGCTCGATTGGAGCGCGCTCTATCTCAGCCAGGAAAAGGCTGCGTCAGTCACCCTGTCAGGCTTTGGCTTTGCCGCCTTCTCGCTGACCATGGCGGCGATGCGCTTTGCCGGCGATTTCGTCCGCGACCAATTAGGCGCCGTCAAGACGCTACGTGTCTGCACGGTTTTCGCCATTGTCGGTATGGTGATCGCGGCGCTGGCGCCGAATGCGGAGCTGGCTATCATTGGCTTCGCGCTCTGCGGCATCGGCATTTCCAACATGGTGCCGATCGCCTTTTCAGCTGCCGGCAATATTCCGGGCCTGCAGCCGGGCATCGGCATCTCGGTCGTCACCACGCTTGGCTATTCCGGCATGCTGGTGGCGCCATCGGCGATCGGTTTCGCCGCCGAGCATGTCGGCTTCTCGCCGGTGCTGCTGGCGCTGCCGGTGCTGCTGCTTGTCGTGCTGGCGCTGTCGTCGCTGGCGCGCTATGCCGACGGCATCGGCCAGAGTTCGCATTAATTCGGCCGTCTTGACCTGCTATGGTCATGTTCCAGGCCGAGAAAGTGATATTCGAAGCGGTTGACAACGACCGTTTCGTGATCCACCTGAAAGGCACCGATTACCCGAGGCTAACGAGAGTTCTCCATGTCGTCCGCCAGTGATTTTGATCCGAAGCCGCGCCGTTCCTCCGTTGCCGTCGATGTCGGCGGCGTTATCGTTGGCGGCGGCGCGCCCGTGGTCGTGCAGTCCATGACCAATACCGATACCGCCGATATCGATTCGACGGTGGCGCAGGTGGCGGCCCTGTTCAAGGCCGGCTCGGAGCTGGTCCGCATCACCGTCGACCGCGACGAAAGTGCCGCGGCCGTGCCGAAGATCCGCGAACGGCTGCTGCGGCTCGGCATGGACGTGCCGCTGATCGGCGATTTCCATTATATCGGCCACAAGCTCCTGGCCGACCATCCGGCCTGCGCCGAGGCCCTGGCGAAATATCGCATCAATCCCGGCAATGTCGGATTCAAGGACAAGAAGGACAAGCAGTTCGCCGAGATCATCGAGATGGCGATCCGCTACGACAAACCGGTTCGCATAGGCGTCAACTGGGGCTCGCTCGATCAGGATCTGCTGACGGCGCTGATGGACAAGAATGCCGAAGCCGGCTCGCCGCTCTCGGCCCGCCAGGTGACGCGCGAGACGATCGTGCAGTCGGCGCTGATCTCGGCCGATCTCGCCGAGGAAATCGGCCTGCCGCGCAACCGCATCATTCTCTCGGCCAAGGTCAGCCAGGTGCAGGACCTGATCGCCGTCTATTCCATGCTCGCAGAGCGCTCCAATCATGCGCTGCATCTCGGCCTCACCGAAGCGGGCATGGGCAGCAAGGGCATCGTCGCCTCCTCGGCCGCCATGGGCTATGTGCTGCAGCATGGCATCGGCGATACCGTCCGCGTCTCGCTGACGCCGGAGCCGAATGGTGACCGCACCCGCGAGGTGCAGGTGGCGCAGGAACTGCTGCAGGTCATGGGTTTCCGCCAGTTCGTGCCTGTTGTCGCTGCTTGTCCCGGCTGTGGCCGCACGACATCGACCGTGTTTCAGGAGTTGGCACAGAACATCCAGAACGACCTGCGCAAGAACATGCCGGTCTGGCGCGACAAATATCCGGGTGTGGAAGCGCTCAACGTTGCCGTCATGGGCTGCATTGTCAACGGGCCCGGCGAAAGCAAGCATGCCGATATCGGTATCTCGCTGCCCGGCACCGGCGAAACGCCGGCGGCTCCGGTCTTCATTGACGGCCAGAAGGCGATGACGCTGCGCGGCCCGAATATAGCCTCCGACTTCGAGGCGCTGGTTGCCGACTATATCGAGAAGCGTTTCGGCCAGAAGAGCGTCGCGGCGGAGTGATCCGCCGCCAAATTGCTCAGATGTTGCTGGTCAGCAGCTTGATGCCGGCGAAGCAATAGAAGCCGGCCATGGCGCCCTCGATCCAGCGGCGCGCACTCCTGTAAATCTTCAGCGCATGCGGCGTCGAGAACAGCAGCGCATAGCCCATGAAGGCGACAAAGCCGGTTGCCCCGCAGACGGTGATGATCAGCACGGCGACCGAGGCGGGCGCGCCCTGTGGCATGCCGAGCGCGATGATGGCGAGCCAGGCGAAGATCGCCTTCGGATTGGTGACGTGGATGCCGTAGCCGCGCAGGATCAGCGACCTGTAGCTTGGTGTCTTTGCGTCCGTCACGGCCGCCTGCAAGTCGCCGGTCGTGCGGGCAGCGCGCAAGGCCTTGTAGGCGAGATAGAGCAGATAGAGCCCGCCGAAGATCTTCAAAACCTCGAGCGCCACCGCATAGGTCTGCAACAGGGTGGCAAGCCCGGCGGCGGCAGCGGTCGCCCAGGTTAGCGAGCCGCCGAAGATGCCGAGCGAGATCGCCATGCCCGACTTGCGGCCGTGGGTCATCGATGTGGCGATGATGGCCATGATCGCCGGACCTGGGCTGACGACAGCGATGATATAGGCGATATAGGCCGGCAGGATCTGCGGCAGGTAGGCAAGCGCCTCATGCATGGGATGGCTCCGGGGGGTCTCAGGCGACGATATTTGCCATGGAAACGCCTGGAGGTCACCCGTTTTCCGCGCGATTTCTTGTCATGGAGACATGTCCGGCGATCCGGAAGCGCTTGACGCGAAGGCTTAGTTCTTGCGGTTCGCCACGAACCGCGCCGTTTCCACCAGCACATCCGCCTTGTCGCCGTAACCGGACAACAAGTCCGCCGCTTCGGTCACCAGGCTTGCAAGCGTCGTCTCGGCCCATTGCCGGCCGTGTAGCGCCACCAGCGTGCCCTTGCCGCGGGCGGCATCCTTGCCGGTCGCCTTGCCCATGGTGGCGGCGTCGGCGGTGAGGTCGAGGAGGTCGTCGGCAAGCTGGAAAGCAAGGCCGATCTTTTCGCCGAAGCTGCGCAGCCGTTGGCGGTCTCCGGCCGGAGCACCCGCCAGGATGGCACCGGCTTCGCAGGCAAAGCGGATCAGCGCGCCGGTCTTCATGGCCTGCAGCGTGGTGATGCCCTGCTCGTCCGGTGTCACCTTCTCGGCGGCGAGATCGAGTGCCTGGCCGCCGGCCATGCCGCCGATGCCGGCCGCGCGCGACAGCGCCAGCACAAGCTCCATCTTCCGGTCCGCCGGCAGGTCGGTTTCCGGCGCGGCGATGATGTCGAAGGCATAGGTCAACAGGCTGTCGCCGGCAAGGATCGCGGTCGCATAGTCGAAGGCGATGTGCACCGTCGGCTGGCCACGGCGCAGATCGTCGTCGTCCATGGCCGGCAGGTCGTCATGCACCAGCGAATAGCAGTGAACGCATTCGAGCGCCGCACCGATCCGCAGCGCCGCATCGCTATTACCGCCGAGAAGTGCGGCTGTCTCCACCACCAGAAAGGGCCGCAGCCGCTTGCCTCCATTCAGCACACCGTGACGCATCGCCTCGAGCAGGCGGGTAGGGCGGATGATCTCACCGTCCAGGCTGGCATCGGCGAGAAGCTGGCCGAGGACAGCCTCGACCTTGCCGGCATTGTCCCTGAGGCGATGTTCGAAGGAGGAGGTGGTGCTGTCCATGGCCGCTGTTTGGCATGAGTGCCGGTCGCTGGCAACGGGAATTGTCAACAGCCGGGGAGGGAATCTCGTCGCACTCTGGTCATCGCTTTATGTAGACGGTATGACGATTGGAGCATTCCCGCCGCGTTCCTCGAATGTGCAAGGGATGTTCCGGGATGGGGCAATGGTGGACCTTCGGCAATTGGACATATCGACGGACAGCGAGGAGGAAGCCGAGATGCCACGACGGCCGACCCTCGTCGCGCGGTTCATGGCCCGTCCGCTCGCGCAGCGCATCGTTCTCGCCGTCGTCGGTTTGCTGCTGCTGCCCTATCTGCTGATCATCTTCTACGCCCTACCCTTCGTCCATCCTGTTTCGACCCTGATGCTGCGCGATGCCGTGACCTTTCAAGGGTATGACCGCCGATGGGTTTCGTTCGACGAGATATCGCCGGTGCTGGTGCGATCGGTCATGGCGTCCGAGGACGGGCAGTTCTGCTTTCATGGCGGTGTCGACTGGGGTGAGATGCGTGCGCTCGCGCAGCAGACGCTGAAGGGCCAATCGACGCGCGGCGGCAGCACGATCCCGATGCAGACCTCGAAGAATCTCTTTCTCTGGAACGGCCGCTCGTTCGTGCGCAAGGCGATGGAACTGCCGCTGTCCGTGTCCTCCTCCTTCGTCTGGTCGAAGCGGCGGATGATGGAAGTCTATCTGAACATCGCCGAATGGGGGCCGGGCATTTACGGCATCGAGGCGGCCGCGCGCTATCATTTCAAGGTGCCGGCCTCGAAACTCAACGCGCGTCAGGCGGCCCTTCTCGCCGTTTCCCTGCCCAATCCGATCGACCGGGTGGCAAGCAAGCCCGGACGCGGGCTGCGTCAGCTCGCCTCGCTGATCCAGCGCCGGGCGGCGAATTCCGGTGAGTACATCAAATGCCTTTATAACTGATATCAGAACTTGTCGTTCGATTGCATGACCGACATCTGGCATTTTCGGCTGGAATTATGACGCCGCTCGAACTGCGCCCGCCGGCCTTTCGAGGACTAAAAGGGACGAGCCATGGACAGACTGACCCTCTATATCGGTAACAAGAACTATTCCTCATGGTCGTTCAGGCCATGGATCGCGCTGGAGGGTTGCGGCGTCCCTTTCCAGGAGGTGCTGATCCCCTTTGATTTCGAGGCCGGCAATCCTGATATCCGCGCTGTCTCGCCGACGGGCAAGGTGCCGATGCTGGCTCATGGCGGCTTCAAGGTCTGGGAATCGCTGGCGATCATCGAATATACGGCCGAGCTTTTTCCTGAAGTGGGGCTCTGGCCCAGCGACCGGCAGGCGCGTGCGATTGCCCGGTCTTACAGCATGGAGATGCTCGCCGGTTTCAGTGCCCTGCGTGGCGCCTGCCCGATGAACATGCGTCGCCCCGTCGGCCGGCTCGATCTGTCGCAGGGTGTCATGGACGACGTGGCGCGCATCGAGACAATCTGGCGCGAGGCGCGGGACCGTTCCGGCGGCCCCTTCCTGTTCGGCACGTTTTCCGCGGCCGACGCGATGTTTGCGCCGGTCGTCAACCGCTTCGAGATTTATGACCTCGTCAGCTCCGCCGACACGCTGGACTACATGGCGGCGATGAAAGCGCTGCCCGCCTGGCAGAAGTGGGAAAAGGCGGCGCTTGATGAGACGTGGATCGTGGCGGTGGACGAGGCTTGATCGCCGATTCGGCCTCAATCCATCTGAATCCGGCGGCGCGGGCAAAAAATGCTGTGAGGGACTGGTCAAAGCCCTGCAAGGTATGTATAAGCCCCACCAAATTCCGAAATTGATCCATGTCTGTTTCGGCCGCCTGGCTGGCCGCTGACATGTTTCGTCCGCAAAGTGGAGTAACGAAAATGGCTGTACCGAAGAGAAAAACGAGCCCGTCCAAGCGCGGTATGCGCCGTTCGGCTGATGCGCTGAAGGCTTCGACCTATGTTGAAGACAAGAACTCCGGCGAACTGCGTCGCCCGCATCACATCGACCTGAAGACCGGCATGTACCGTGGCCGTCAGGTTCTGACGCCGAAGGAAAGCGCATAATCTAAGCGCTCCCTTAAAGGGTGAGATTAAAGGCTGGCGTTTCGCCGGCCTTTTTCTGTTTTGATCGGGATGTATGGGGGCAAGAAAAGCGGCCTGTTGATCTGCCGCGCCTGTGATACCCCCCTCTGTCACTTCGTGACATCTCCCCCACAAGGGGGGAGATCGTTGGGAGTGTGCCGTCCGTTGTCTTCAAGCTAACAAACTGCAGTTTCCGCGGATTCGATGTTTGCTTGAGGCGAGAGAGTTCCGCGAATTACCAATCGCACCCCTTGTGGGGGAGATGTCACGTCAGTGACAGAGGGGGTGAGCACTCTCCGCGAATTCATAAGCAGTTTTCCCCACGCTACCTTATCTCACAAGCTATCCAGCTTGCTTTGCATCGCGCGGAGCTGTTCTTTCAACTCGTCGATGTCCTTTGCTTCCGCCTTGCGGCTTTCCTTTGCCGGCGGCTTCATGAAGGGCGAGAACATCTGCATGGCCTGCTGGAACATTTCGGTGTTGCGGCGCACCTGTTCCTCGACGATCTGGATCGGCAGTTGCAGGTTCTTGACGAGCGGCGTCTCGCCGAAGGCGCGGTTGATCTGTTCGCGCATCTGCACCTGCTGCTCGGTGAAGGAGCGCATGGAGTGCTCGAGGAAACTCGGCACGACCATCTGCATCTGATCGCCGTAAAAGCCGATCAGCTGCCGGAGGAAGGAGATCGGCAGGAGCGTGTTTCCGGTCTTTGATTCCTGTTCGAAAATGATCTGCGTCAGGACCGAATGCGTGATATCTTCGCCGCTTTTTGCATCCTGAACGGTAAATTCCTCTCCCTTTTTCACCATTTCCGCCAGGTCATCCAAGGTCACGTAGGTGCTGGTGCCGGTATTGTATAGGCGGCGATTGGCGTATTTCTTGATTACGATCTGGCCCTCATTCTTTGCCATTACTCAGTCTCCTGACCCCGTCTGATTGTATGGAATACTCCTCCATTACCAAGTGTAGACGCAAAAGAAGCTTGGTGACAATCGCTTTGTGCGATGCGGCAAGCCCTTTCTACTGGTTGTATTTTTCGTTGGTGGTGACGGGTTGGATGAAATATGGGCAACCGCCGTCTTGCAGTTTGACTCGGGCGCAAAGCTTTGACAGTTTCGCCTCATATATGTTCATCCTGTGAGGAGGCTTCCATGAGCAATCCATCCATCGTCATCGCCAGTGCTGCCCGCACCGCCGTTGGTTCCTTCAACGGCGCTTTTGCGGCTGTTCCGGCCCATGAGCTCGGTGCTGCCGCCATCAAGGGCGCGCTGGAGCGCGCCGGCGTCGAAGCCGCGGACGTTGATGAAGTGATTCTCGGCCAGGTGCTGCAGGCGGCCGAAGGGCAGAACCCGGCCCGTCAGGCCGCGATGAAGGCCGGTATCCCGCAGGAAGCGACCGCCTGGAGCGTCAACCAGCTTTGCGGCTCTGGCTTGCGCGCCGTTGCGCTCGGCATGCAGCAGATCGCCACGGGCGATGCCAAGATCATCGTTGCTGGCGGCCAGGAGTCCATGTCGATGGCCCCGCATGCCGCGCATCTTCGCGCCGGCACCAAGATGGGCGACATGAAGATGGTCGATACGATGATCAAGGACGGCCTGACCGATGCCTTCTACGGCTATCACATGGGCATCACGGCGGAGAACATCGCCCGCCAGTGGCAGCTGTCGCGCGAGGAACAGGACCAGTTCGCCGTCGCTTCCCAGAACAAGGCCGAGGCTGCGCAGACGGCCGGGCGGTTCAAGGATGAGATCGTTCCCTTCACGATCCAGACCCGCAAGGGCGACATTATCGTCGATACCGATGAATATATCCGCCATGGTGCGACGCTGGACGGCATGACCAAGCTCAGGCCTGCCTTCGACAAGGAGGGCACGGTGACTGCGGGCAATGCCTCCGGCCTCAATGACGGCGCTGCTGCTGCCGTCCTGATGTCCGAGGCGGAAGCCTCGCGTCGCGGCATCCAGCCGCTCGCGCGCATCGTCTCCTGGGCAACGGCGGGCGTCGATCCCAAGATCATGGGCTCCGGCCCGATCCCGGCCTCGCGCAAGGCGCTGGAAAAGGCAGGTTGGTCTGTCGGCGAACTTGATCTTGTCGAGGCCAACGAGGCCTTTGCCGCCCAGGCTTGCGCCGTCAACAAGGATCTCGGCTGGGATACGTCGATCGTTAACGTCAACGGCGGCGCGATCGCCATCGGCCATCCGATTGGCGCGTCCGGCGCCCGTGTTCTCAACACGCTGCTGTTCGAGATGAAGCGCCGGGGCGCCAAGAAGGGTCTCGCGACACTTTGCATCGGTGGCGGCATGGGTGTTGCCATGTGCTTCGAGGCGCTCTGAGGCGTTTCGCGCGTCAGCGCCGCGCAAGACGGTTTCGAATAATTTTCCAGAAGAAACGATGAAGGCGGGGCGGGCGACCCGAAGATCGGTCGTCCAGTCTCTGCATTAACAATGGGGAGTGGAACATGAGCAGAGTGGCGTTGGTGACGGGTGGGACGCGCGGCATCGGAGCAGCGATTTCGATGGCGCTGCGCAATGCCGGCTACAAGGTCGCGGCAACCTATGCCGGCAACGAGGAAAAGGCGCGCGCTTTCCATGAGGTGACGGGCATTTCCGTCCATAAATGGGATGTGACTGACTATGAGGCTTGCGGCAAGGGCATCGCGAAGGTGCAGGAGGAGCTCGGTCCCGTCGAGATCCTCGTCAATAATGCCGGCATTACCCGCGACGCCATGTTCCACAAGATGACGCCGCAGCAATGGAACGAGGTCATCAATACCAATCTCACCGGCCTGTTCAACATGACGCATCATGTCTGGCAGGGCATGCGCGACCGCAGCTTCGGGCGTGTTATCAATATCTCGTCGATCAACGGCCAGAAGGGCCAGATGGGCCAGGCGAACTATTCCGCCGCCAAGGCCGGCGATCTCGGCTTCACCAAGGCGCTGGCGCAGGAAGGGGCGGCCAAGAACATCACCGTCAATGCCATTTGCCCCGGCTATATCGGCACGGAAATGGTGCTTGCGGTGCCGGAAAAGGTGCTGAACGAGCGCATCATCCCGCAGATCCCCGTGGGACGGTTGGGTGAACCGGAAGAGATCGCACGCGTCGTCGTCTTCCTTGCCGCTGATGATGCCGGTTTCATCACGGGATCGACGATCAGCGCCAATGGCGGCCAGTTCGTCGTTTGAGCTGACGGAAATAATGTATTGGCTGATTGTCGGGAGTGTCCGGCAATCAGTTCCGGCCTGAATTCCCGGAGCGCTGTTGCCTGGGTTTGAATTCCAGGATCACGGGCTTGAACACCATCCGGCGCATTTCCCTGTCCCGCACCCGCGAAGCGTGGATCAGTGCGGCGAAGCTGGTACCGACGAGAGCGAGCGCTGCAATGCCTGCGATGATTGCAATCATGGTGTCCGTCCCTTTTCAAAAACGTTGACCCATCCCTACGCGATCGGCGCGGGTGCTTGTATTCGCCAGAAAATTCCGGTTCGAAGTTTTCGGCATGACCATTTGACTTTCACGGCCGGTCGTCAACAAAGTGCTGACGGCCGTCCGTGAACTCTGTCTTAGCCTGTCACTGCCTTAGCGGCAGCGAGCCTCGTAGCGGCTGCCGTAGCGGTCGCGGTAGACGCAATAGCCGCGGCGCTCATGAGAGCGACCGATGAGGTTGCCGACAACACCGCCGGCCACGGCGCCGACTGCGGCACCACCCCAGCTATTGGTGGCAACACCGCCGATGACTGCGCCGGTTCCGGCGCCGATGGCCGTGCCTCTCTCCGTGGCACTGCATGATGCGAGTGCGCCCACGATGGCGATCGCGACGATGATTTTTTTCATGGTATTTGCTCCCTGGTATGATGAGGTTTTCAACGTTATCAGCCCGATCAGATCCGGCCCATCAGCAATAGAATGAGAACAATGACAAGAACGAGGCCGAGACCGCCGGATGGACCATATCCCCAGCTTCGGCTGTAGCCCCAGCTCGGGAATGCACCGATCAGCATGAGAATCACTACTATGAGTAAAATGGTACCAAGCATCGCTTATTTCCTCCGCGTCCAGCGCTTGAAGCTTCCGCTGGAGTGAGACTTCGCTCCAGTGGTTGCTCCAATCGGTGTGCCCATTTACCTCGTTTATGCAAAACGGGCGGCGCACCTTGTTCGCTACCCGAAGAAACTCGCGCCGCACGAAATTGTTCCGGCTCAGAAATAACCGCCGGTGTGAGGACGCGTCGGCAGGCCGAGGCAAAAGGTTAACGGAGCAGCGCGTTGCGCGCCGGAATATGCCCTTCGACGACCTCTTCTTATGGTTAAAAATTTATTTAAATACAATATGTTGCGATGAACAAAACGGGAAAATGGGCCTGTCCGTGATTCGTCAGCGATTCGTTCTGCATTTGGGCTTTAGTTAACGCCGGTGGGCGATAGTGCCTCGAAGCGATGATTGCCTTCCGATATGCGGGCATCGGCCCGATCGCCGTAAGGTAGTGCTCCATCGATTGAAATCGTTAAAATCGCGCGCTTTCGGGCTAGTCCACTCCGTTAGCCCATTCTCCATCTGGATCGGCTTCCTCGTCCGCTCGCTACATGTAGCCGTGAACAAATAGAATACAGAGCGGAATCAGCGATTCGTCGCCGATTCGTTCCGGCTTTGGTCGAGGTGTTAACGGATGCAACCCCTAAGAGAATTTATTGATTTATTTTATTCGACTTCGCTTAAAGGTTAATTGCAATCCTCGATTCGGGCTGATTCTGCGCTTCAACCATGCGGAGTCCAGTGTGCTTTCTCCGCAAATGCGCTAGATATTGTGGAGAACAAAGAGAGAATCCGAGGAAGTCGGTGATTCGTCGCCGATTCGTTCCGGCTTTGACCCGAATCTTAACGGAGCGCTTCCCTGAGCCGGATTCGCAAAGGAAATCGCCATATTTATATATGGTTAACCATGTTTCGCACGGTGATCCCGATTCCTGCCGAGCAGTTGCTCGACTCCCATATCATGGGAAAAGCAAGGGAAAAGAGGATTCAGCATGTGGTGGGACTTTATGAATCAAATCCATATATTGTAGTGAACAAAATGGGAACTCTTCAGAGTCAGCGATTCGTCGCCGATTCGTTCTCAAGCTGTTCCGGACTCGTCGGGACTCGCCTGGGATGTAGCGATAATGTAGCTTTTGGTTGAGCTTGTTATTTATGAAATCGAGTGTTGCGGCGGTTGTTTTTTGATTCAGGTCTTGCCTTTGTCACATATGGTCGTCATCTCTTCTTCTCTTCCCTGGGGAGCTTGCTGATCGCAAGACAGTGGTTTCTCGCCCATGCATGGACCTATGACTCAGACCTCGCAGCCAATGATCCTGAGCGGACGCGGAGTAACCGCAGTGCTCGGACCGACCAATACCGGCAAAACCCATTACGCTATCGAGCGCATGGTGGCGCATGGCAACGGCGTGATCGGCCTGCCGCTGCGGCTGCTGGCGCGCGAGGTCTACACGCGTGTCGTCGAGAAGGTCGGAGCGCAGAATGTTGCGCTGGTCACCGGTGAAGAGAAGATTTCGCCGCCCAATGCGCGTTATTCGGTCTGTACCGTCGAGGCCATGCCGCGCGAGACGCGCGCTTCATTCGTCGCCATCGACGAGGTGCAGCTCGCCGGCGATCTCGAGCGCGGCCATATCTTCACCGACCGTATTCTGCATCTGCGCGGCCGTGACGAGACGCTGCTGCTCGGCGCCGGCACGATGCGGCCGATCCTTGAGCAATTGTTGCCGGGGATCACCGTCGTCGAGCGGCCGCGCCTGTCGCATCTCTTTTATGCCGGCCAGAAAAAGATCACCCGCCTGCCGCAACGCACCGCGATCGTCGCCTTTTCCGCCGACGAGGTCTATGCCATTGCCGAGCTCATCCGCCGCCAGCGCGGCGGGGCGGCCGTCGTGCTCGGTGCGCTCAGTCCGCGCACCCGCAACGCGCAGGTGGCGCTATATCAGGCTGGCGACGTCGAATATCTGGTGGCGACCGATGCGATCGGCATGGGCCTCAATCTCGATGTCGATCACGTTGCCTTTGCCCAGGACCGCAAGTTCGACGGCTATCAGTTCCGCAATCTCAATCCGGGCGAGCTCGGCCAGATCGCCGGCCGCGCCGGGCGCCATCTGAAAGACGGCACTTTTGGCGTCACGGGGCAGGTCGATCCCTTCGACGACGAACTGGTGCGCCGCATCGAGGGTCACGAGTTCGATAATGTTAAGGTGCTGCAGTGGCGCACCAAGCAGTTCGATTTTTCGTCGATCGCTTCGCTCCGTGCGAGCCTAGAGGAGGCGCCACGCGTACCGGGCCTGACGCGAGCACTGCCGGCGGTCGATCAGCAAGCGCTGGAAGCGCTGTCGCGCGATCTGGAGATTGCCGATCTTGCCAGCGGCCCGGCGCGGGTCGAAAAATTATGGGAAGCCTGTGCACTTCCCGACTATCGGCGTATTACGCCCGCTCAGCATGCCGATCTTATTGCTACCCTCTTTTCCGACCTCGTGCGCTATGGCACGGTAAAAGAGGACTTCCTTGCCGAACAGGTGCACCGCGCCGATCGGACGGATGGCGAGATCGACACGCTTTCGGCGCGAATCGCGCAGATAAGGACTTGGACCTATGTGTCGAACCGGCCCGGTTGGCTTGCCGATCCGACACACTGGCAAGAAAAGACGCGGGAAATCGAAGATCGATTGTCCGACGCGTTACATGAGAGGTTGACGAACCGCTTTGTTGATCGCAGGACATCTGTGCTCATGAAGCGCCTGAGAGAGAATGCGATGCTGGAAGCTGAAATCAGTGTGAATGGGGATGTCTTCGTTGAGGGGCATCATGTGGGACAGTTGACCGGATTCCGGTTCACGCCGGTCTCGGGAACCGAGGGGCCGGACGCCAAGGCAGTCCAGACCGCCTCGCTAAAGGCGCTCGCGCTGGAATTCGAGGCGCGTGCCGCCCGGATGCATGCGGCCGGCAACAGCGATCTGGCGATCAGCGCGGATGGTCTCGTCCGTTGGCTTGGCGATCCCGTGGCGCGCCTGTCGGGCAGCGATCACATCATGCGGCCGCGTGTCATCCTGCTCGCCGACGAGCAGTTGACGGGCAATGCGCGCGACCATGTCGCCGCCCGTATCGAGCGCTTCGTGAACCATCATATCAGCACGGTGCTGAAGCCGCTCGACGACCTGTCGCGCGCCGAGGACCTGCAGGGGCTCGCCAAGGGGCTGGCCTTTCAGCTCGTTGAAAACCTCGGCGTGCTCTTCCGCCGCGACGTCACTGAAGAGGTGAAGTCGCTGGATCAGGACGGACGCGCCTCGATGCGCCGCTATGGCGTTCGCTTCGGCGCCTACCATATTTTCGTGCCAGCCCTGCTGAAGCCGGCGCCGGCCGAACTCATCACTTTGCTCTGGGCGCTGAAGAATGATGGCCTCGACAAGCCGGGCTATGGCGACCTGATCCCGGTGCTCGCCGCCGGCCGGACCTCGGTCGTCACCGATCCGACCTATGAGCGCACCTTCTACAAGCTTGCCGGCTTCCGTTTCCTCGGCAAGCGCGCGGTTCGCATCGACATCCTCGAGCGCCTGGCGGATATCATCCGTCCGCTGCTGCAGTGGAAGCCGGGTCAGGCATCGCGTCCGGAAGGAGCCTATGACGGGCGCCGCTTTACGACGACGACGGCGATGCTTTCGATCCTCGGTGCAACGCTGGAAGACATGGAAGAGATCCTCAAGGGTCTCGGTTATCGCGCCGATGCCGTGAAGGCGGAAGATGCGACGGCCTACCTCGCACAGCAGGATGCCTCTTCGGCTCCGGCTCCGGCGTCGCAGGCCGCGGAAGTTGCTGCCGATCATGACGATGCCGATGGTGCCAGCGATGAGCCGGCCACGGAAGGCGAAACCGTTGCCGAGGTCGCAGCTCCCGCCACGGAAGCGCCTGCCGCTGAAGCTCCGGCGGAACCGGCTGTTGCCGCTGCGGAGACCGTGGAAGCCTCCGCCACTGATGTTGCCGACGCAGCCGCTGCCGAGCCGGTCGAACCGAAGCCGGTTCTGCTCTGGCGTCTTGGCGGGCGCAACGACAACCAGCAGCGCCAGGGCGGACGCGGCCAAGGCGACCGCCGCGGCCAGCAGGGCCAGGGCGAGGCACGCGGTTATCAGGGCAATCGCCGCAACAATAGCGGTGGTGAGCAGCAGCCGAACACTGAAGGCAATCGCGAAGGGCGCGAAGCTCGTGGCGACAATCGTGGCCCGCGTGGCAACAACCGCGATGGCGGCCGTCCTCAGAATCAGGGCAATCGCACTGAACGCGGCGACCGTCAGGATCGCGGCGAGCGGAAAGAGCGCAACGATCGCAATGACCGGAACGATCGCAACAATCGCGGCGCGCCGCAGCCGTTGCGTTTCGAGGCCAAGCCGCCGCGCAAGGAAAAGCCGATCGATCCGGATTCTCCCTTCGCCAAGCTCGCGGTGCTCAAGGAGCAAATGAAGAAGTAGGCCATGACGGACGAAAAGCAGCCATCTTCCGGTTCGCGTCAGCGCATCGACAAGTGGCTGTTCTTTGCCCGTATGCTGAAATCCCGCTCGCTGGCACAGGTCTATGTCCAGAAGGGCAATGTGCGGGTGAACGGCGAGCGGATCACGCAGCCGAGCCACGGCATCAAGGTGGGTGACCGCATCGAGCTGTCGTTGGAGCGGCGCGATGTCATTCTCATCGTCCGGCTGCCGGGCGATCGCCGGGGGCCTTTCGAGCAGGCGAAGCTGCTTTACGAGGATTTGACCCCGCCACCCGACCAGACGAAACGTTTCACGCCGTTCGAGCAAGCGCTGCGTTCGCCGGGCAGTGGACGGCCGACGAAACGCGAACGGCGCGCCATCGACCGGCTCACCTCCGGCGATGAATAGAAAACTCTGTTGCCCTCTGGGATTTTTCAGGATTGTTTGTCCTTGAAATTGGCTGTCAAAGTCGATACCTGACGGTCAACCCGCTGGTAATCCGCCGGGCGGCATGCTTATGCTCAGCGCATCCGCTTGTCCGCTCCGGCTTCCGAGGGAAAGGCGCGACGTTCCAGGTTGCTCGCCCACGGAAAACAAGAGTCATTCCTGGAGTGCTTCATGACATATGTCGTGACCGATAATTGCGTTCGCTGCAAATACACCGACTGCGTGGAAGTCTGCCCTGTCGACTGCTTCTACGAAGGTGAGAATTTCCTTGTCATCCATCCGGACGAGTGCATCGACTGCGGCGTGTGCGAGCCGGAATGTCCCGCCGAGGCCATCAAGCCCGATACGGAGCCGGGTCTCGACAAGTGGCTGAAGATCAATGCGGACTACGCAGCGATCTGGCCGAACATCACGGTGAAGCGTGACGCGCTGCCCGATGCCAAGGAACTGGACGGCGAAGAAGGCAAGTTCGAGAAGTATTTCTCGGCCAATCCTGGTTCCGGCGACTGATCGAAGGCCGTGACAGGCCGTCGATTAACGTGTAGTCGATAGGGCACCGAGACGAATCATAGCCGTTGGCTTGCTAAGCGGTCAACGTGGCCGTTTTGCCGCGTATAAAGCAAATTATTGATTTCCTCAGATTTTTGTGATAGCTTCCTCACACTGATCCACTGCGGCATTTCGCGTGCCCCAAACCATCACGAAAGCAAATAACCAATCCGTACGCGGTTTCCTTGACATATCAACGATTTGAGTTGTCGGGTCTGGGATCGCGATGAACGGATTTCTTTTTGTATGCGTCTGGCAGGACCAGCAAGAAGTCACCCCGACGGTGCTTCCGTCTCATCCGGGCCTGACTGACCCGGCCCCGGCCCTCACCGGGTGCGTAACAGGGAGTTTTTGAAAAGAATGACGACCCAGCAGAAAAAACCTTCAGCAGCACGCCATGGCTTCAAGAATGGTGAATCGATCGTATATCCCGCCCACGGCGTCGGTATGATCACCGCGATTGAAGAGCAAGAAGTCGCAGGCATGAAGCTTGAGCTTTTTGTAATCGACTTCGAAAAAGACAAAATGCGTCTGAAGGTGCCGGTGGCCAAGGCCATGAGCATTGGCATGCGTAAGCTTTCCGAGACGGATTTCGTCGAACGGGCGCTGAAGGTCGTTCAGGGCAAGGCTCGCGTCAAGCGTACCATGTGGTCGCGCCGCGCCCAGGAATATGATGCCAAGATCAATTCCGGCGATCTGATTTCCATTGCCGAGGTGGTTCGCGATCTCTATCGCGCCGAGAACCAGCCGGAGCAGTCCTATTCCGAACGCCAGCTCTATGAAGCTGCGCTCGATCGCATGGCGCGCGAAATTGCCGCCGTCAACAAGATGTCCGAAACCGAGGCAGTCCGCCTGGTCGAGACCAATCTGAACAAGGGCCCGAAGCGCGGCAAGGTCGTCGAAGAAGACGATTCCCAGGACGAAGCCGCATAAGGCCAAGAGTGAAAATACCACATCCAAAAAACCCGGCCATCGTGCCGGGTTTTTTCTTTGGAACCTTTTGCCACTTGGTGCGTTTAGGCCTGGTGTTTGCGGCCGGCATGGGTTTTCTCGTGACTATGAGTTTTCTCGGACCAGCCGTTTTCCTGACGTTCACGAGGACCGGCTGATGCATTTTGATAGGAAATTTCCCGGCGATCTAAAATTATTTCATTCGCCAGGTCATTTTGCGAAGTTGAATTAGACCGGTAGCCGAGCGTCCGGTCATCCGGGCATCGGTCTCCAATTGCATTCCATTCATAGCTTTTCATCCGCGCAGCGATGTTCGGAAACGATGTTTGCTGCCCTTTCCGTCGACCCGCGGCACAGAGATGATTTTGAGGCCGAATTTAGGGAGATGCACATGATGCATATGAAGAATATGTCTGCAGATCGGCGCATGATAAAAATCGCAATGGCCGCTCCCTATCTCGGCCGCGACGAAGAGCACGATCTCGCCATCCGCTGGAAGGACCATGAGGATCGCGGTGCCCGCAACAAGATCGCCACCGCCCATATGCGCCTGGTGATCTCGATGGCCGGGAAATTCCGCAATTTCGGCCTGCCGATGAGCGACTTGGTACAAGAAGGCTATGTAGGGCTCCTGGAAGCGGCGGCAAGGTTTGAGCCGGAACGCGAGGTACGATTTTCAACCTATGCAAGCTGGTGGATCCGCGCATCGATCCAGGATTATATCCTGCGCAACTGGTCGATCGTGCGCGGTGGCACGAGTTCGGCGCAGAAGGCGCTGTTCTTCAATCTCCGCCGCCTGCGCGCCAAGCTTGCCAGGGGAAACGCCGGTGTCACCGTCCAGTCCATTCATGAGGAAATCGCCGTCGCCCTCGGGGTTAGCCTTGCCGACGTGCAGACCATGGATGCGCGCCTTTCCGGCAATGATGCCTCCCTGCAGGCACCGTCTATATCCGGCGATGCCGAAAGTGCTGAACGGATGGATTTCCTGATCAGCGACGAGCCTTTGCCGGACGAACAGGTCTCCAACATGATCGATGGCGAACGCCGCCGTAACTGGCTGGCTTGCGCACTGACGCATCTGAACGAACGCGAAATGAAAATCATCCACGCGCGCCGCCTGGTCGAAGATGGTGCGACGCTGGAGGAGCTGGGCGCCGATCTCGGCATTTCCAAGGAACGCGTGCGTCAGATCGAGAGCCGCGCCATGGAGAAGCTCCGTAGCGCCCTGGTCGATGCCGATCCACGCATGGCGAGCTATGCGTGACATCCTTCTCCCCTCGGGGAGAAGGTGCCGGGGGCAATAACGGGACGGGGAGCGTTCGTTCCCAATGCCTTTGATGCGGGTTAAGGCAGTTTAGCCGTAACCCGCGCATACCGTGCGCCTTCTCCCCGTAGGGGCGAAGCCGAGGTTTCTCTTGAGCGCTTCAACGCTTCATGGAAGCGCAGAAACGCTCCATCTCTTTGTTTTGACGCAATTCCGGACGGAAAGCCGCAGCACGGTTTTCCTGGAATTGCGCTATTCCGAGATAATCTTGACCTTGTCGCCGGGCGCAATCGAGGCGCCGGTCGGCAGCGCATTGATCAGCTTGAAAAGATCGAGCTTGCGATCGGTGCCCATCATCCGGGCGGCGAGCGTGGTGATGGTGTCTCCCGCCTTGACGGTGACGACGCGCACGCGCAGCGGCTTCAGCGACGAGGCCTCTTCCGGTGTCATATGCCGGAAGCTTGAGCGCAGCACATCGGCGGTCTGCTCGAGCTGGGTGATGTTGCCCTTCGGCACTGCCGTCAGGAAGCGGAAGATCTGCGCACGATCGCGCACGACGGTGACGTCGAAATCCCAGCGGTCGGCCGAGGCGCGGGCAGTTGTCGCTTCCATGCCGTTGACCGTGATCGGCTTGATCGATGTCGGGTCGAGGCCGGTGACCCAGCCGCTGGAAATATAATTCGTCAGGTTCTGGTTCTGGCTGTCGGCAACACCATCGAAGCGGATGGCGATATCGCCCGGGCCTGTCGCCATGACTGCCTCGACCTTATTGTCGATGCGGAAGTCGGGCGGCACGTCGAAGCGGATGCCGAGCCCGCCATGCAGGAAGGTCTGGCCGCGCACATAACCTTCCTCCGGGCTGTCGCCATAGAGCAGGCCATCAATGCCGTTGAGATAGTAATCGCGTCCGGTGTCGCCGACCTTGCCTTCCTCGCCGAATTCGCGGGCATGCGCCTTGGCGAGATCGATGCGCTGCGGCGTGCTCGGATGGCTCGACAGGAAGTCCAGGCTCTGGTCGGCGTCGGAATTCGCCGTCATGAAGCGGCTGTAGTCTTCCATCGCATTGAGGAAGCGCGCTGCTGCGTAAGGGTCGTAGCCGGCCTGGCCAAGCGTGCGGATGCCGATCTCGTCGGCCTGCAGCTCCTGCTGGCGCGAGAAGGCGGCGAGCCGCAGCTTGCCGCGAGCGAGTGCCTGCTTGCCGGCGAGATCGCTCGACAGGACCTCGGCGACGACGCGGCTGGCGATGACCTCGGCCTCTTCGCGCTTCTGGCGCTCGATACCATGATTGGCGGTGACGTGCGCCATCTCGTGCGACAGCACGGCGGCGACTTCCGAGGCGTCGTTGGCAAGCGCCAGCAGGCCGCGCGTGACATAGAGATAGCCGCCGGGCAGCGCGAAAGCGTTGATCGAGGGCGAATTCAGGATGGTGATGCGGTAGGACTGCTGCGGATTTTCCGAGACGCTGGTGAGCGCGCCGGCGATGCGGGCAACGAGGCGCTCGGTCTTGGCGTCCTTATATTCGCCGCCGTAACTTGCCAGAATACGGGGATGCTCGCGGGCGCCCATCTGCGCGCGCGGATCGTTCTTCTGCACTTCGGAGACGATCTGCGGATTGGCCGAAGGCGACACGTTCGGCTGATAGGACTGGTCCATCACCGACTGGCAGCTATTGAGCACCGTCGCGGCGAGAAAGACGAGAGCGAAGCGGCGCGCATGGGCCGCGGTAGTCGCACTGATCCTTCGTCCCGCGTGCTTACTCTGCTTCAGTGCCTGTATCCCACTCATCTCGCTGCCATACCGGCTGGGCGCCAACTTTGTTTGATCATGCCAGACTTGCTTACTCATGATCGGGCCGATCATAGCCGCGTGTCGTTTAAGATTGCATCCATCGCGATCAGACCTGAGTCCAACCGGATGATCCAAGCTTTTGCTGTAGCCGATTTCGGCAGCCATTGCATAGCGAGACTCCGCTTAATTGTGACTGCGTTGTATTTTGGCAAGCATTTACCAGGACTTTCAACCGGATGCCGCGACGAAATTAAGGCAAAATCGCCGCTGAAATGCTGCATTGCGCCTAATGTTGTAAAAATGTGGTCAGCGCCGGGATGCCGTCCTGGGTCAGGAAGCGGTCGATGGGGGCCGAAAGCCGGATCGCGCCGCCGTCAATGAAGACGGCGTGATCGGCAAGACGCCGGACTTCCGAGGGATCATGCGAGACAATCAGCACCGTATTGCCGGTTTCGCAGTGGAGCGTGGCCAGAAGCTCGGCCATGCCGGAGCGCAGGCCGGGATCAAGCGCGGCAAAGGGTTCGTCGAGCAGCAGGATCGGCTTGTCGCGCACCAGTGCCCGGGCAAAGGCGGCGCGTTGCCGTTCGCCACCGGACAGCGAGCCCGGCTTGCGCCGCTCGAAACCGGCAAGGCCGACACGCGCCAAAGCTTCCGATATCCGTTTCCGATCCTCCGTCGAAAGCTTCAGTGACGGGTTGATGCCGAGGCCGACATTGGTGAAGAGATCGAGATGGGCGAAGAGGTTGTTGTCCTGGAAGACCAGCGACACCGGCCGTTCGGAGGGGGGCAGGCCTGTCGCGTCCTGCCCGGCGAGCAGAATGCGGCCACGGTCCGGCGTCTCGAAGCCGGCGAGCAGATTGAGGAAGGTCGACTTGCCCGATCCGGATGGGCCGGTGATGGCGATGATCTTGCCTTGCGGCAGATCGCAGTCGAAGCGGAAATCATGCGTACCGAGCCGCAGCTCGACGCCGGTCATCGCAATGCTCCGTTCCGCCATGTCTTGCCCGTCAGTCATTCCGTCTGCCTTCGTCCTCATGCCTGCCCTGTCCGGCTGTGCCGGCGATGGTCAGCAGAAGACATACCAGCCCCAGGATGAAAGCAAGCCCGTCGGCATCGTTGGTGCGATAGCTGCCGAGCTTGCTGTAGACCAGCCAGGGCAGCGTCATCAGGCTGTCGGAGCCGAAAAGAGCGACGGCGCCGAGATCGCCGAGCGACAGCGCCATGGCGAAGGAGAGGGCCGTGAAGAAGGGTTTGCGCAGGCCGGGCCAGTCGACGAGGCGCAGCCGCGCCGCGCCTTGAAGCCCGAGACTGGCGGCCAGGCGTTCGGTGCGGCGGCGATGAATGACATAGGCCGGCTCGATGACGCGGATGACGAAAGGCAGCGCCATCAGGGCGTTGATGACGATAATCAGCAGGGCGGCGAAGCGGGCGGGATCTCCAAGTGGCCGCAGCGCCAGAAACCATCCGGTCGCCAGCACGATCGGCGGCACCAGAAGAACCAGCGAGGAGGTGCCGCTCAGGACCATCGCCAACCCGCGCAGGCCGGGTGTTTTTCGGCGTTCGGCCGATATGGTCGCGCGGGCGCGGACAATGGCGAAGGCGGTCAGAACTGCCAGGAGGCCGGCGGCAAGGGCGATGGCAAGGCTCGTTGCAGTCGCCTGCAGGAAGATCGTCTGGCTGACGAGCTTGATAAGATCGGCCTTAACGCCAGTGACGACGACCGAGGCGAGCGGCAGGCCGATGAACAAAGTGGCAAGCAGCAGCAAAGCGCCGTCGATCCATCTCGCGGCAGGCAATGTCCCATCGATCCGCCGTGTCGCGCGGCCGCTCGTCAGCCCGTGATCGTCCGGTGCCGGCATCAGCGCCATCGCGCCGAGAATGGCGGCGGTGACGGCGATTTGCAGCAGTGACAGCGTGACGGCCCGGCCGGGATCGAAATCGAAGCGCAGCGCCTGGTAGATCGCCACCTCGATCGTGGTTGCCGCCGGGCCACCGCCGAGCGTCAGTACCAGCGTGAAGCTGGTGGCGCAGAGCATGAAGATCAGGCCGGCGATACCAGGAATGAGGCCGCGCAGCACCGGCCATTCGATGAAACGGAAGACGGAAGCGGGGCGCATGCCGAGCCCACCGGCCATCAGCCAATATTCCGCCGGCACGCGCTCCAACCCAGCCAGCATCAGGCGGGCGGCCAGCGGCAAATTGAAGAAGACATGCGCGAGCAGGATGCCCGTCAGCCCGTAAATGCTGACCGGCTGCGACAGACCGAAGCCCGTCAGCGCCTGATTGAGAATGCCCTGACGTCCCCAAATGCCGAGCAAGCCGAGCGCACCGATCAGCACCGGCAGGCCCATGGGGACGGCCATCAGCCGGATCAGCCAGAGCCGGCCGGGAAAACGCGGCTGTCGGGCTAAAGCGCGGGCGACCGGGATCGCAAGGAGGATGGAGAGCAGGGTGGAAAGCGTCGCCTGCAGCAAGGTGAAGCGCAGGACGCGGAGAAGATAGGGATCGGCAAGCGGATTGCCGCTGCCGGATCCGATGCCGGCGGCAAGCAGGGTGACGATGGCGACACCGACAAAGACAGCGATGCCGGCGAGGCTGAATGCCCCGCCGGCAATGGCATGTCGTCTCTCGGGTGCCGTCAGGATCATGTCGACGTCAGTTGGTGCTGGTGGCAGCCAGCCATTCGTCGATCCAGGCCTTGCGGTTCTTCTCGACTTCGTCCGGGCTCATCAGAAAGGTCTTGGCGGGAACGACCAGCTTGCCGAAAGCATCCGGCAGCGGCTCGGAGGTTGCCGAGACCGGCATCATCCAGTTGTTGGTCGGGATCGTGTCCTGGAAGCCCGGCGAGACCATGAACTTCAGGAAATCGCGGGCGAGATCCTTGTTCGGCGACGACTTGATCAGGCCGGCCACTTCGATCTGGATGTAATGACCTTCGGAGAAGGAGGCTGCCTGATAGCGATCGGTCTTTTCTTCGATAACGTGATAGGCCGGCGACGTCGTATAGGAGAGCACCATCGGCGCTTCGCCCTTGGTGAAGAGGCCATAGGCCTCCGACCAGCCAGGCGTCACCGTCAGGATGCGGCCCTTGAGCTTCGTCCAGGCGTCTGCCGCCTTGTCGCCATAGACCGACTTGACCCAGAGCAGCAGGCCGAGGCCCGGCGTCGAGGTGCGCGGGTCTTCGATGACGATCTTCTGCGACGGATCGCCCTCGACCAGTTCCTTCAGGCTTTTCGGCGGGTTCTTGATGGTCTGAGTGTCGTAGATCACGGCGAAATGGCCGTAGTCATAGGGCACGAAAACGTCATCCTTGAAATCGCCGGGAACCTTGAGGGCCGATGTGTCGACGCCGCTCGTGTCGAACAGGCCGGTGTCCTTGGCCTCACTGACGAGGTTGGTGTCGAGGCCGAGAACGACGTCGGCCTTGGTGCCGACACCTTCCAGCTTCAGCCGGGAGAGCAGCGCCACGCCGTCGGTGACGCTGACGTAGTTGACCGTGCAGCCGCAGGTCTTCTCGAAGGCGGCCTTGACCTTGGCGCCCGGACCCCACTCGGCGGTGAAGCTTTCATAGGTGTAGATGGTGAGCGTCTTGTCGGCGGCCTCTGCGGCCTGCGCGGCAAGAAGCGTGGTGCCGGCGGCAAAGGCCAGGCCGGCAAAGAATGTCATCAGCGATCGGTTGGGCATGGCAGCGCCTCCTCTTGGTTTCGTCTTGAACGGGAAAAGGGCGCTATGATTTCGTCACGCGTCTAATCCCTCCGCCGGTGTTAGCCGGATCAGGTTCCGCGGGTTGGCTGGTGAAAGCCTCTCAGCCAGATATCCGATTGGATACAAGGCACCCCGTTAGAGCGTTGGCAGATTTAGCCCCGTGACGAAGGGATGACAAGGGGGATGATTCCCTTGTCGATTGCGAGGATGCGCGACTTACTCGGCGGCGTGGGCAACGGCCTGGCTGTCGATCTTCTTGGTGGCGCTCGGAAGCTGGACGTTCTTCAGCGTGAGCGCTGTCAGCAGACCGGCGAAGCAGATGGCGGCGGCGGTCATAAACAGCGGGCTGAAGGCGCTGGCGTAGGCGCTGGCGACCGCTTCGCGCGTGGCGTCCGGCAGGGCGGCCATCATCTTCGGCGTCAGCTCCTTGATGTTGGGAACACCGGGGATCGAGACGCCGACATTGCCGAGCTTGGCGGCGATGATGGCGCCGTAGATGGAGATGGCGATCGAGGCGCCACCCATGCGCGACAGCGTTACGGCGCCTGTGGCCGCTCCGACGTCGCGGCTGGCGGCGGTGTTCTGGATGCCGATGACCGGCACCTGCTGGGCAAGGCCGATGCCAATGCCATGCAGCAGCATCAAGGCGCCGATAAAGGCGATCGGCGTGCCGGCATGGACCTGTGCCAGTGTGGCGAAGGCGACGGTGCTGCAGGCGGCACTGGCAATGGCAAAGGGCTTGTAGCGACCCCTCGCCGAAATCAGCCGTCCGGCCGAGAGCGAGCCGCAGACGATGCCGCCGGTCAAGAGGATGAAGAGCAGGCCGGCGACCGATGGCGACAGGCCGGTCGTCGTCTGCAAAAAGAGCGCGAAATAATTGACCATGCCGATCGCGACCGCGCCGCTGGTGATCGAGATGATCAGAAGCAGGCCGAAGGTCGGGTTGTGGAACAGCGTCAGCGGCACGATCGGCTCCGGAGCGCGGCGTTCGACGAAGACCCATGCGAGTGCTGAGAGCGCGCCGAAGGCGATAATGCCGAGGCATTGCGGCGACAGCAGCGAACCGAAGAGCTCGGTGCCGTCTGCGGCAAGCACGATGCTGGTGGTGGTGAGCGCAAGCAGGATCGCGCCGGCATAGTCGATCTTCGGCTTACGGGCCGGCTTGCGGTAGGGCAGCATGAAGGCGAGGCCGGCAAGGACAATGAAGCCGATCGGTACGTTGACGAGGAAGATCGAGCGCCAGCCGAAGAGATCGCTCATCGTGCCGCCGAGAACTGGGCCGATGGCGCCGGACGCCATCAGGACCAGGCTGGAATAGCTCTGATAGCGGGCGCGCTCGCGCGGCTCGAAAAGATCGGCGTTGACGGCGAAGATCGACACCAGGATGCCACCACCGCCGAGGCCCTGCAGGACGCGGGCGGCGATCAGCGTATCCATCGAAACAGCAAGACCGCAGACGGCCGAGCCGACGGTAAAGATCGCGATCGCGGTCATCATCACATATTTGCGGCCGAAGAGGTCGCCGAGCTTGCCATAGACCGGCATGACGGCGGACAGGGACAGCAGATAGGCAGAGCCGATCCAGCCGAAACGCTCCAGATGTCCGAATTCACCGACGATCGTCGGCAGTGCCGTCGAGACGATCTGGTTGTCGAGCGTTGCCATGAACATGGCGGTCATCAGGAAGAGAAATAGGATAAGCCGGCGGCGGTGATCCGCAACGAGCGGCGCGGGCGTAGTCTGCATGTCCATGGAACGAGAAATCCGAGCTTGCCTGGAGTGCCGCGCGTTCGACCGAACGGGCATGGGTCGCTCCAGTTCCTGAATCCGCAGCATCTTGCTTTCGGGTAGGCTATTCGAGGGCAACATGTTGCAAGGCAATATATGTGCTATTGGCATATAATTGTCAACGGCAGATGAATGCCGTTTGCATATTTTAATGTCTGCCCATCTTTGATATGCTGGCGGAATGACATCAGCAACGACCACACGAGAAATTGAAGCTACGCCGCTGCCTGAAGACGAGAACCTGCTGCGCATCGGCCAGGTGATGACGCGTATGCGCCTGATGACGGGCCGCCGCATGATCGGGCGGCTGGCGATCCAGAACGTTGCGCCGGGCCTGGAGCTTTCGCATCTCGACGTCATCGATGCTGTCAGGCGGGCGGAAGTGTCCGGTGAAGTGACCGTCGGGGCAATCGCCGAGATCCTGCGCATCGACCCCTCGCGGGCAAGCCGCATCGTGGCGGAGATGGTGACGCGCGGCGTGCTGCGCCGCAAGGCATCGCAGGCTGATGCGCGGCGCATCGTGGTGGTACTGACGACGCTCGGCCAAAGGTTGCTCGCCGAAATCCAGGCGCAGAAATTTGCCCTCATCGAAGGCATTCTCGCCGATTGGCCAGCCGAGGATATCGAGGTCTTTTCGCACCTGTTCGACCGTTTCATCGGCGGCTATGAGCATGCTTTTCAGACGCGTCTCAAGGAAACGGGAGACTGAATGGCGGCTTGGCGCTGAAGAGCGCTCTTCCTAGGGACATGTCTTTGCGCTATGGGCTTGGCACATGAGCCAATCCACGACCTTCACCATCCTACTCGGCGGCGAGTTGCGCCTGACGGACCGGCTGCGCGCTGAGACGGCCGGCAGCCGTTTCATCGCGGCGGATGGCGGCATGCGCCATGCGGTGGCGCTGAATGCGACGCCCGAGCTCTGGGTCGGCGATTTCGACTCGACACCGCCGGATCTGCGCGGCGCCTTTCCCGATGTGCCGAAGCAGCCCTATCCGGCGGCGAAGGCGGCGACGGACGGCGAGATCGCCATAACGGAAGCGATCGATCGCGGCGCCAAGCGGCTGATCCTTGCCGGTGCCATGGGCGGAGAGCGTTCGGATCATGCGATCCAGCACTTGCTCTACGGCATCCAGCTTGCCGAAAAGGGCTTCGACGTGCTGTTGACCTCGGGCGACGAGGAGGCGGTGCCGCTGCTGCCGGGCGACATGGAGCTGGCGCTGCCCTCCGGCTCGCTGTTTTCCGTTCTCGGCTTCAGCGATCTGACGGGGCTGTTCATTCATAACGTCCGCTATCCCTTGCGCGATTTCAATCTGCCCTTCGGGGCGTCGCGCACCATTTCCAATGTTGCGGAAGGCGCTGTGCGCTTTTCGCTCGGCAGCGGCAGGGCGATCGTCCTTGCCCGCCCTTATGATCTTACCGGAGTCTGATCTTGGCCCCTCCTATTTTGAAACTCGACGATATCTTCCTGAGCTTCGGCGGCGCGCCACTTCTGGCCGGAGCCGGGCTGCAGGTGGAGCCGGGTGACAAGATCTGCCTGGTCGGCCGCAACGGTTCGGGCAAGTCGACGCTCCTGAAGATCGCCGCCGGCATGGTCGAGGCGCAGTCCGGCGAAGTGTTCCGTCATCCGTCGTCGACCGTGCGCTATCTCGAGCAGGCACCGGATTTCGGCGATTACAAGACGGTAGCCGCCTATGCCGAGGCCGGGCTCGGGCCGGGCGACGATCCCTATCGCGTCACCTATCTGCTCTCCCACCTTGGCCTCACGGGCGAGGAAGATCCGAAGACGCTCTCCGGCGGCGAAGCGCGCCGCGCGGCGCTTGCCCGCGTCATGGCGCCGGAACCGGATATTCTTCTGCTCGACGAGCCGACCAACCATCTGGACCTGCCGACCATCGAGTGGCTGGAAGGCGAGCTGCAGAAGACCCGCAGCGCCCTGGTCTTGATCTCGCACGACCGTCGGTTCCTCGAAAAAGTCTCCACCGCAACCGTCTGGCTCGATCGCGGCACCTCGCGGCGGCTGGACAGGGGCTTTGCCCATTTCGAAGCCTGGCGCGACCAGGTGCTGGAGGCCGAAGAGCTGGAGCAACACAAGCTCGGCAAGGCGATCGAACGTGAGGAACATTGGCTGCGCTATGGCGTGACCGCCAGGCGCAAGCGCAACATGCGCCGCCTCGGCGAGTTGCAGGACATGCGCTCGCGCCATCGTGGCCACAGGGGCGCGCTTGGTTCGGTGCAGGCATCCGCGGCCGATGCGCAGGAGAGCGGCAAGCTGGTGATCGAAGCGGACAAGATCACCAAGGCCTATGATGAGCGCGTCATCGTCGCACCGTTCTCGATCCGCGTGCATCGTGGGGATTGCATCGGTCTCGTCGGCCCGAACGGCGCCGGCAAGACGACGTTGCTGAAGATGCTGACCGGCCAATTGAAGCCGGATAGCGGCAAGGTGAAGCTCGGCACCAATCTGGAGATCGCAACGCTCGACCAGAAGCGCGAGGAGCTCAATCCGGAGGATACGCTCGCCAACTATCTGACCGACGGGCGCGGCGAAAACCTGCTGGTCAACGGCGAGCAGCGGCATGTCACCGGCTATATGAAGGAATTTCTGTTCCAGCCGGAACAGGCCCGCACGCCGATCAAGAATCTCTCCGGCGGCGAGCGCGCCCGGCTGATGCTGGCGCGCATCCTGTCGCGGCCGACCAATCTTCTGATCCTCGACGAACCGACCAACGACCTCGACATCGAGACGCTGGACCTGCTGCAGGAGATCGTCGCCGGCTTCAACGGCACCGTCATCCTCGTCAGCCACGACCGCGATTTCCTCGACCGCACCGTGACCTCGACCATTGCGCCGGCCAATCCGGATGATCCGGACGGCCGCTGGATCGAATATGCCGGCGGTTATTCCGATATGCTCGTACAACGCAAGGGCGCGCTGGAGGAGCGCAAGCGAGCTGAAAAGGCCGCTGAGAAGCCGAAGACCGCCGGGACGTCAACGTCTGCTGCTGAGGCTTCGAAGGGCAAGGCAAAGCTCTCTTTCAAACAGAAATTTGCGCTCGAAAACCTGCCGAAGGAAATGGCCAAGGCGGAGGCGGAGATCGCTGCTCGCGAAAAGAAGATGGCCGATCCCAATCTCTTCACCAAGGATCCCTCGAGCTTCAACCGTCTGGCGGCCGAAATGGAAAAGCTGCGCGATAGCCTCACGAAGATGGAAGAGGAGTGGTTGGAGCTGGAAATGCTGCGCGAAGAGCTGGGAGGCTGATCGGCAACTGGCTCAGCGCCTAGCATTCATCTGGTGAATGGAGCTCCGCGGATCCACTTCATCCTATGGGTGTCCGCCTACATTAGAAAAAACAAATGGTTGCGCGTGGCTTGGCCACGCTAATCTCTGTTGTCGAATTCGATAAACCGTTTATACATTGTGGCGAAAGTACCAGCCCTTGGGCTGGATGATGCGTGGGTCGACACGACCTGCGATGCAGTGGGGAAGTCCGAAGGACCTGATTGGATTTGCCGTCAGTGGCGACAGGTCCTTCGCGGAAGATTGCAGGCAGACATGATGAACGCTTGACGCGGCTTCCAGCCGTGGGTGGCTTGTTGTTCTAGGGGGGCATTCATGCCGAAGACGCTGGCGCGTATCGCTATATTCAGCTTCACAATTGCTATTCTCACGGGGTCTCATCTCATGGGGTCTCAGGCGCTGGCGCAGAGCGCCCCGCCCGCCGCACCGGTCACGGTCGCCAAGCCCGTGGTTCGCGACGTCATCGACAGCGATGAGTTCATCGGACGCTTCCAGGCGGTTGACGAGGTCTCCGTTCGCTCGCGTATTGGTGGCTACCTGCAGGAAGTGCATTTCGAGGACGGCACCATGGTCAAGCAGGGAGACCTGCTCTTCGTCATCGACCAGCGGCCCTACGTCAACGCGCTGAACGAAGCCACAGCATCCCTGGAAGTCGCGAAATCGACGCTGACGAATGCCGATGCGCAGTTTACGCGCACACAGGCACTGGCGGGCACAGGCAGCCTGTCCGCATCCAATCTCGACGACCGCCGCCGCGACCTGATTTCGGCGCAGGCCAATGTCCGCGGTGCGCAGGCCTCCGTCGATCGTGCCTCGCTCGACATGGAATATACCAAGATCACTGCGCCGCTCAGCGGCCGCATCGACCGGCGCCTGATTTCGGTCGGCAATCTCGTTCAGGCCGATCAGACCGTGCTGACGACGATCGTCTCGCTCGACCCGATCGACTTCTATTTCGATGTCGATGAGCGCCGGCTGTTGTCCTATGCCGACGAGGCGCGCAAGCATGGCAGCGCCCTGCAGCAGGGTGGCGGCGGTCTCGATGTCACCGTGACGATTGCCGATGCTCGTCAGAAGGCATTCAAGGGCAAGCTCGATTTCGCGGAGAACCGCGTCGATAACCAGACCGGTACGATGCGGGTGCGTGCTCGCTTCCCCAATCCGGATTTCGTGCTGCAGCCAGGCCTCTTCGGACGTGTCCAGGTCGAGGGTTCCAACAGCTACAAGGCCATCCTCGTTCCCGACGAAGCCATCGGTTCCGATCAGAACCAGCGGGTCGTTTACACCGTCGGTACCGACGGCAGCGTGACGCCCAAAGCCGTCCGGCTCGGGCCGAAACTTTATGGCTACCGCGTCATTCGCGAGGGCATGACCGGCGACGAGACCATCGTCGTCAACGGGCTGATGCGTATCCGGCCCGGCGTCAAAGTCGCGCCGCAATTGATCGAGCTGCCTCAGGAGGCATCGAATCCTGACGCGCCAGCCCAGGCGGACCAGGGGACGGACCAATGAGGTTTTCCCATTTCTTCGTCGACCGGCCGATTTTCGCGTCGGTCCTGTCCATCGTGCTGCTGATCGTCGGCGGCATCGCCTATTTCCAGCTTCCCGTCGCGCAATATCCCGAGGTTGCGCCGCCGACCATCGTCATTCGAACATCCTATCCGGGCGCCGATTCCCAGACGATCGCCGATACGGTGGCGACGCCGATCGAGCAGGAGGTCAACGGTGTCGAGGACATGCTCTACATGTCCTCCTATTCCAGCGCCGACGGCTCGATGTCGCTCACCATCACCTTCAAGCTCGGCACCGATCTCGATAAGGCGCAAGTCCTGGTCCAGAACCGCGTCGCCATTGCCGAGCCGCGTCTGCCGGAAGAAGTCCGCCGCATCGGTATCACCACGGTCAAGAGCTCGCCCGACCTGATGATGGTCGTGCATCTGCTGTCGCCGAGCAACCGCTACGACCAGCTCTATATTTCCAACTATGCCCGCTCGCGCATCCGCGACCTTCTCGTTCGTCTCGACGGTGTCGGTGACGTGCAGCTCTTCGGCGAGCGGCAATATTCGCTGCGTATCTGGCTCGACCCGGAAAAGCTCGCTTCCTACGGCATGACCGCCGGCGATATCGTCCAGGCGTTGCGGGATCAGAACGTGCAGGTGTCTGGCGGCTCGATCGGCGGCCCGCCGGTCTCGGGCACCAACGCCTTTCAATATACGGTGACGACCCAGGGGCGTTTTTCCGATGCGCGGCAATTCCGCTACGTCATCGTCAAGGCGACGGATAGCGGCCGGCTCGTGCAGTTGCAGGACGTTGCGCGCATCGAGCTCGGGGCGCAGGATTACGTCACCAACAGCTATCTGAACGGCAGTCCGGCCGTTGCGCTCGGCGTCTTCGCCCGGCCCGGTACCAATGCGCTCGATGCCGCCGCCGACATCGAAAAGACGATGAAGAGCCTGGCGCAGGATTTCCCGCAGGGCCTCGAATATCGCATCATCTACAATCCGACCGAATTCATCGCGGAATCGATCAACGAGGTCTATAAGACGATCTTCGAAGCCGCCGTGCTCGTCGCCATTGTCGTTCTGGTCTTCCTGCAATCCTGGCGGACGGCGATCATTCCGATCGTCGCCATTCCTGTGTCGCTTATCGGTACCTTCGCCTTCCTGCTCGCCTTCGGCTTCTCGCTGAACATGCTGACGCTGTTCGGCCTGGTACTCGCCATCGGCATCGTCGTCGACGACGCGATCGTGGTCGTCGAAAATGTCGAGCGCAATCTGGCGCTCGGGATGACGCCGAAGGAGGCATCGCATGTGACGATGAACGAGGTCGGCACCGCCGTGCTGGCGATTTCGCTAGTGCTGATCGCCGTCTTCCTGCCGACGGCCTTCATCCCTGGTATAACGGGGCAGTTCTACCGGCAGTTCGCGGTGACCATCTCCATTGCGACGGCGATTTCCTGCCTGAATTCGCTGACGCTGTCGCCGGCGATCGCGGCGATCGTGCTGCGTCCGCACGACCACAAGAAATCCAACAATATTTTCTCGCGCTTCGGCCGCGCTCTCGGCGATGGCTTCAACCGGGGCTTCGAGGCGATGAGCCGGGGCTATTCCTGGGTTATCCGCCATCTCGTCACCACTTGGGTCGCGCTTGGCTGCGCCCTTCTCGTCTTCGTCGGGCTGCTCGGCGCGACATGGTACATGGGCAGGATCGTGCCGCAGGGCTTCGTACCCACCATGGACCAGGGCTATGCCATCGTCGTCGTGCAGCTGCCCGACGGCGCGTCGCTGGCGCGCACCAATGCGGTCATCGAGAAGGCAACCGCGATCATCAACAAGACGCCTGGCATCGAGAATGCCGTCGCCTTCGCCGGCTTCAACGGCGCGACCTTCACCAACGCCTCCAACTCTGGCGTCATCTTCACGCCGTTCAAACCCTTCGAGGAGCGCTTGAAGAGCGGGGAGACGGCCAGCAAGATCATCGGCCAGCTCTTCGGCAATCTGCAGGGCATTCAGGAGGCCTTTATCATCGCCATTCCGCCGCCCTCCATCCGCGGCGTCGGCAATTCGGGCGGCTTCAAGATGCAGATCATGGACCGGGAAAATCCCGACATGCGCCGCATCCTGCCGCTCGCCTACCAGATGATGGGAGCAGCGGCGCAGAACAAGGGCGTCAGCGGCGTCTTCACCACCTTTTCGGCCAACAGCCCGCAATATTTCCTGGCGGTCGACCGCGACAAGGCGCGGGCGCTGAATGTGCCGATCCCGAATATCTTCGAAACGCTGTCGATCAACCTCGGCACATCCTATGTCAACGACTTCAACGCCTTCGGCCGCGTCTACCAGGTGCGGGCGCAGGCCGATCAGCAATATCGCATGGACCGCGAGGATATTCTGGCGCTGAAGGTTCGCTCGGCCACCGGCGCGCTGGTGCCGCTCGGCACCCTCGTCGATATCCGCGATACGACCGGGCCTACGCTGGTACAGCGCTACAACATGTATGTCTCGGTTCCCCTCCAGGGTAACCCCGGGCCGGGCGTTTCGACCGGCACCGCCCTCGATACGATGGAAGGGCTGGCGAAGAACCTGTTGCCGACGGGCACGACCTTCGAATGGACGGAGCTTGCCTATCAGGAAAGGAATACCGGCAATACGGCGGTCTATATCTTCGCCCTGTCGGTTATCTTCGTCTTCCTGGCGCTTGCGGCCCAGTATGAAAGCTGGACTCTGCCGCTCGCCATCATCCTGATCGTGCCGCTGGCGGTGCTGGCTGCGTTGATCGGGGTGCATTTAAGGGGCATGGACAACAATATCCTGACGCAGATCGGCCTGATCGTGCTGATCGGGCTTGCGGCGAAGAACGCGATCCTGATCGTGGAATTTGCCCGTCAGGCGCAATTGGAGGGCAAAAATGCCGTCGATGCGGCGATCGAGGCCAGCCATCTGCGCCTGCGGCCGATCCTGATGACCGCCTTCGCCTTCATCTTCGGCGTCGTGCCGCTGATGATCGCCACCGGCCCCGGCGCTGAAATGCGCCAGTCGCTCGGCACGGCGGTCTTCTCCGGCATGCTCGGCGTGACGCTGTTCGGCCTGTTCCTGACCCCGGTCTTCTATGTCGTACTGCGCAGGGGGCGCAAGCAGCCGGAGGCTCCGGCGGCAGAGGCCGCGGTTCCGGACGCCGCCGTTCATTGATGCCGATCAAAGGTGAGGATTGCGCGGCCGGTATTTTTTCACCAGCTGCTGGTTGGTTTCCTTGGCGCCGGGCATGTTGGCGCTGAGATAGACCGGCGGGTCACCGTCCTTGGAAAGTTCGGCGGCGACTTCGGCGAAAATGGCGTTGAGCAGGGATGCGCCGATCGCGGTCGATGCCGGGCCGACCTTCAGCTCGCTCCCCGGTAGATCGATGATGGCATCCCCCGGCGGCAGGCCGTTGTCGAGCACGATGTCGGCGATATCGGCAAGCCTGCGGCGACCATTGGCGATGGCGGCGGAATAGGCAAGCGAAGTGATGGCGATGACGCTTGCGCCGATCTCGCGGCCATAATCGGCGGCCTCGACCGGGGCGGCATTGACGCCGGAATTGGAGGCGATGATCAGCACATCGCCGGGCTGCATGCCATAGCGTTCGAAAATCGGCCGGATCAGCCCTTCGGTGCGCTCATAGACGGAGCTGATGACGGCGCCCTCATGCAGCATGGCGGAGCCGACCAGCACGGGGATGGTGAAGGCGAGGCCACCGGCGCGATAATGCACTTCTTCCGCCAGCATATGCGAATGGCCGGTGCCGAAGACATAGACGCGGCGGTCGGCGCGGGCTGCCGTGCTGATGACGCTAGCCGCCTTTGCCATCGGCTCGGCAAGCACCTCGCGCAGGGTTTCCAGCCGGCCGATGAGGGCGGAGAAATAGCTGTCCGTGACTGCGGTCATCCCGAATTCCTCGTTTGTGGTCTCAGGCCGATGGCTGGCCCGAAATCCATGTCTTGGTGACCTCGATGCCATCGGTGATGTGGACCAGATCGGCGCGGACGCCGGGCGTCAGATAGCCGCGATCGACAAGCCGCAGGAAGCGGGCCGGATAGGAGGTCGCCATGCGCAGGGCTTCCGCCAGCGGCAGTTCGAGGATGTTGACGCCGTAGCGGATGGTCGAGGCCATATCGACATCGGAACCGGCGAGCGTGCCGTCATCCAAGGTCAGCTTCGAGCAGTAGCCGCCCCTAACGCGATAGACGGTGCGGTCGTTCAGCGTGAAACTGTCGAGAGCCGTGCCAACTAGCGACATGGCGTCGGTGACGAAGAACAGCCGGCCTTCGCCGCGCTTGGCGCGAAGAGCGACGCGCAGCGCGCGCGGATCGACGTGATGGCCGTCGGCGATGATGCCGCACCAGGGGGCGGGATGGTCGATTGCCGCGCCCACGAGGCCGGGCGCGCGATGACCCATCTGGCTCATGGCGTTGAAGAGATGGGTGACGCCGCGCGCGCCTGCGTCGAAGCGGGCGTCTGCCGCATCCGCCGTGCAATCGCTATGGCCGATGCTGACGATGACGCCGCCTTCGCTCAGCGCCTGCACCTGGCGTGCGGTCACCTGTTCCGCTGCCATGGTGATCAGCAGCGTGCCGATCGCCTCGCGGGCGCGGATGAAGGTCTTGACGTCGCTGTCTTCGACGGGGCGCATCAGTTCGGCCAGATGCGCGCCCTTGCGGGCCGGCGCCAGATGCGGGCCTTCGAGATGCAGGCCGGCGACGCCGCGATTGGCCTTGACGGCCTCAATTGCCGCTTCGATTGCCGCCGTGGTGGCGGCCGCGACATCGGTGATCAGCGTCGGCAGCAGCGCGGTGGTGCCAAAGGGGCGATGCCCCTCGGCGATCATGTACATGGATTCGGGCGATGGTTCGTCGTTCAGCATGCGGCCGCCGCCGCCGTTCACCTGCGCGTCGATAAAGCCGGGGGACAATACGCCGCCGGCAAGGCGGACCACCTCGGCGTTGTCGGGGACATCATTGGCGGCGGTGATCGCCTGCACCCGGCCGTTGCCGGTCACGAGCGCGCTATCCTCGTGAAACCGGTCGCCGTCGAAGATGCGCGCGCCGGTAAAGACCTGATAGTCCATCACATGGTCTCCGTCACCTTGAGAAGATTAGCCGGCTTGTCGGGGTCGAAGCCCTTGCGCCGCGTCACTGCTTCGATGAGGCGATAATAGCAGAGCAGCGACACCAGCGGGTCGAGCAGGCCGTTGCCGGTGGTGGGCATGCGCAGGTTGATGCCGGGGAGGGCCGCGGTGGAGAAGGAGACGGCGGTGGCGCCGAGCTTCTGCAGGCGCTCCAATGCCTGGGCATTGTTGGCGAAGGCCGCGTCGTCGGGCGAGAAGGCAACGATCGGAAAGCCCGGCTGCACCAGCCGCATCGGTCCATGCATCAGTTCTGCAAGCGAGAATGCCTCAGCATGCAGGCCGGCGGTTTCCTTGGCCTTGAGCGCTGCTTCCAGCGCTATGGCGAAGGCCGGGCCGCGGCCGCCGGTGTAGAGCGAGGTGGCGTTGAAGAGCACGTCCTCGGCCGCCTTGCCGTCGATACCCTGTGTCGCGGCCAATGCTTCCGGCAGTTTGGCGAGACCGGTGGCGAGCGCCTGGTCGCCCGAAATCGCTGCCGTGACGCCGGTCAGCGCCGCAACGGCTGCGATGAAGGATTTGGTGGCGGCGACGCTCTTTTCCGGGCCGGCATTCAGCCCGAGCACGATGTCGGCTTCCTTGGCGAGCGGGCTGTCGGTGACGTTGACGACGGCGATGGTCGTGGCGCCGCCGAGCTTGGCGGCGGCCTGCAACGCGATGATATCGGGGCTGCCGCCGGATTGCGACACGGTGAAGTGGATGCCGCCCTTCAGGTGCAGGGGTGTGCCATAGACCGAGGCGATCGACGGGCCGATCGAGGCGACGGGCACGCCGCAGGAGATTTCGAAGAGATATTTGAAGAAGGTCGCGGCATGGTCGGAAGAGCCGCGCGCCGCCGTGGTGATCAGGGATGGGCGGGTCGAGGAGACGAGCTTTGCGATTTCGGCAAAGACGGGCTTTTCCTTCTCAAGCAGGGTTGCGACCACGTCCGGCGACTGGCCGGCCTCGGTCAGCATCAAGGATTGGGCGTCGCTCATAGGTCTTCTCCGATTCTCAATTCAGCAACGAAATCGTAGGCATCGCCACGATAGTGCGAGCGGGTGTATTCAACGACGCGCTGGTCTTCCAGGCGCGAAATACGTTCGATCAAAAGCGCGGGTGCGCCGGATTTCACATTCAGGATCGACGCGGAGGACGGATCGAGCGTCACCGCCGTCAGTCGCTGCAACGCGCGGACCGGCTTGAAGCCGTTCCCCGCCAGCGCATCATAGAGCGAACCGTCGGAAACGGCATCCTCGCCGAGAAATTTGATCGGAACGACAGCGCGCTCGATGGCAAGCGGCTGGCCGTCCGCCAGGCGCAACCGGTCGAGCCGCAGCACAGGCTCATCGAGGCGAAGACCAAGTAGGAAGGATTCTTCCGGAGCGGGCGCGCTGACGGTGCGCGACAGGATTCTTGCGGCCGGCTCACGGCCGCGCGAGCGCATATCGGCGGAGAAGGAGGAGAGGCGCCAGAGCGATTGCTCGATACGCTCGACATGCTGCGACACGAAGGTGCCGCTGCCGTGGCGCGATTCGATGGCGCCAGAGGCAAGCAGGTCGCGGTAGGCGGTGCGGACGGTTACGCGGCCGACCTGGAGCGCTTCAGCAAGATCTCGTTCGCCCGGCAGCGCCGCTCCAGCTTTCAGCAGACCTTCCTGAATGAGGCCCGCAAGCGCTTGCGCCAGGCGCTTGTACAGCGGCCCGGTCCCGGCCTCGTCGCGCAGGCCACGGCTGTTCAGCTCGGCGATTAAACTGGTTCTATCCATGGAGATTACATAGAACCTATTTAGAACCACTCTGCAAGGTGATTCTGACGTGCTGGCTGAAAATGAATCGGCCGGACGCGAGGTGCGCCCGGCCGATGCCAAGGGGAATGAAGTGCTGTCAGCTCAGTTTTTCGTGAAGATATAGTCGGTTTCCTGCCGCAGCACTTCGCCGGGGCGGAGGACGGCATTCGGGAAGCCCTCATGGTTGATGGCGTCGGGCCAAACCTGGGTTTCGAGGCAGAAGCCGGCGAAGGGGCCGATCTTCTGGCCGTCGTGACCGGGAACGGGAACATCGAGCTTGAAGCCGGCATAGAACTGCACGCCGGGCTCGGTGGTACGCACTTCCAGCGAGACGCCGGAATTGACGCTGCGCGCCAGCACCACGGAGCGCTTGGCGGTGCGTTCCGGCGACAGGCAGAAATTATGGTCGTAGAGCGCCTGTTCGGACCCGTCGAAGCGCTTCATCGACGCCATTTCGCGGAAGTCGAAGACGGTACCTTCGACGGAGCGAACTTCGCCTGTTGGCACCTGCTTTTCGTCCGTCGGGGTATAGTGATCGGCGGCGATCATGATGTCGTGGCCAAGTGCGTCGTCGCGGCCGTCGAGGTTGAAATAGGCGTGCTGGCAGACATTGGCGAGGGTCGGCTGGTCGGTTGTCGATTCGTAGGTGACCGACAGTTCGCCGTTGCCATGCACCCAGTAGGTCGCCTGGATCGTACAATTGCCGGGATAGCCGGCGCGGCCATCGGGATCGACGATCTTCAGCACGACGCGATCGGCGGCATGTTCAACGATCGTCCAGTTGCGCTTGGCGATATTGTCCTTGCCGCCGTGCAGATGGGTCACGCCCTTCTCGTTGAGTTCGAGCTGGTATTGCTTTTCGTCCAGCGTGAAGCGGCCGGCGCCGATGCGGTTTGCGCAGCGGCCGGGCGTGGCACCGAAATAGGAGGAATGGGCCGGATAATCGGCGAAATTGTCGAAGCCGAGCAGCAAGGCCGGGCCGTGGCCGTCGAGCCGCAGATCCTGAATGACGGCGCCCCAGCTGATGATATGCGCCGTAAGCCCACCGCCGACGATCTTGGCGCGATAGACTGTTTCGCCGCTCGGCGTCGTTCCGAAAACTTCCCGTTGCAAACTGTTTTCCGTCATATCAGCTCATCCATTCCTATCAGAAATTCGAGGTCAGACCCTGCCCCCATTCGCGCCGATCCGCAACCAGTTCGATTGCGAAATTTAGGCGTGATGGAATGCCTATCAAGGCTTGGTTCGGGTTTCTCTTTATTGGTTTCGGGGTACCAAACTGCGCTGGAAATGTGCAAGGCGTACGACAGGTGAGTGCATTGGTTCCTGTTTGGGCTTACGCAGTCATCCAATGAATGCTTTGACCTGACAGTTCTCTAACGAGCCGGTACCAGCAGCCTGGTGAACTGAGAGGTGACGATTGTGGTGAACAGTTCAGGATCGCCGAACGCTCTTGCAGAGAGCATGGCCCCATGAACTGACGCAATCAGCATCTGAGCCTCCTCTTCCGGCTGCTTGTCCAATCGGAACAGGCCCTGCTCTGCTCCAGTCGCAAGCACCGACTTAAGCCATCTCGCGAGACTATGGAAATGGGCGCGGACACGCGACGCGACCTCCTCCGGCAGCATCTGCATCTCGCCAGCGAGCATGGCACAGATGCAGAAGGACTGTGAGGCGTCGCGAATGCATGTCTGCCAGAAATTCAGATAGGCCCGCAGTTGTTCGGCAGGGCTTGAGAATTGCTCACGAAGAGAATTCAAACCCACTTCCGCCTGCTGCCGGTAGCGATCCACCAGCACCGCGACCAACTCGGCCTTCGTCGGAAAGTGATGGTGGATACTCGCCTTCCGGATGCCGATTGCAGCTGAGATATCGGCATAGCTGAAGCCGTTGTAGCCTCCCGCGACGATGAGAGACTGCGCGGTGTCGAGAATTTTTTCCGAAGTCGAAGTCATTGATTTCATGGTTCAACCTACCTTCTGGTAGGTTGTTTGTCAAGATTGTCGCGATATTTCCGCTTCTCACAGGCATGTGTTCGAAGGCCGAGTTGACACTGGAATTTTGCCTGCCTACTAGTAGGTAGATTACAACAAGGAGTTCCCTAATGCAAAACCAATCTTCGACCCAATCCAACTGGCTGCGATCCTACTATTTCGGACGCGCCATATTCTCCATCGCCTGGATTGCCGCCGCCATTCTCTTCAGCGGGCAATCTCATCTCACCGCCCTTCTGCTTGTGATCTACCCGGCATGGGACGCCCTCGCCAATCTGGTCGATGCCCGGTTCAATGGCGGCCTGAAAGCCAACTCATCCCAGGCATTGAATGTCGTGGTCAGCACGATAACCACGCTCGCCGTGATCGTGGCGATCAGCAACAGCACCTATGCCGTTCTGGCCGTGTTCGGGGTTTGGGCAATCCTCTCCGGCCTCCTGCAACTGTACACGGCGGTCAGGCGTTGGCGTCACTATGGTGCGCAATGGGTGATGATCCTGAGTGGTGCCCAGTCGGCGCTTGCCGGTGGCTTCATGATCAGCCGATCCCTTGGCAGTGCAGCGCCGACGATTCTGGACATCACCCCCTATGTCGGGTTCGGCGCGTTCTACTTCCTGCTTTCTGCAATCTGGCTTGTCGTCGCGGCCTATCGCAACGCAAACGCATAGGCGTGGCCGATCCGCGCCGATCAAGCTCTGTGCCTGGCCCCTCACCAGGCCAGGAGCCAATCGATCACCGCGACAATTCCTTCGTCGCCCTCTCCAGCCCACCGAGGGTCAGCGGATACACCCGGTCGGCAAACAGGCGGCGGATGATGGAGATCGAGGTGGTGTGGCTCCAATAGTCCTCGGGCACGGGGTTGAGCCAGACGCATTTGCGGAAATGGCCGGTCATGCGGTTGAGCCAGACCTCGCCTGCTTCCTTGTTCCAGTGTTCCACCGAGCCGCCGGTATGAGTGACCTCGTAGGGACTCATTGAGGCGTCGCTGACGAAGACGATGCGGTAGTCGGAGCCGAAGGTGCGGATCAGGTCTGATGTCGCGGTGATGTCGACGCGCCGGCGGCGATTGTCCTTCCAGACGCCTTCATAGAGGCAGTTGTGGAAGTAGAAATATTCCATGTGCCGGAATTCGGCGCGAGCGGCGGAGAAGAGTTCCTCGACCACGCGGATATGATCGTCCATCGAACCGCCGATATCGAAGAACATCAGCAGCTTGACCGCGTTGCGCCGTTCCGGCCGTGTCTGGACGTCGAGATAGCCGTGTTCGGCGGTGGAGCGGATCGTGCCGGACAGGTCGAGTTCGTCGGCGGCACCTTCGCGCACCCAGCGACGCAGCCGCTTCAGCGCCAGCTTGATGTTGCGGGTGCCGAGTTCGACGCCATCGTCGAGGTTTTGGAGCTCGCGCCGGTCCCAGACCTTCACCGCCTTGCGGTGCTTGGATGTCTCCTGGCCGATACGCACGCCTTCGGGATTGTAGCCATGCGCGCCGAAAGGCGAGGTGCCCGCCGTGCCGATCCATTTCGAGCCGCCCTGATGCCGGCCCTTCTGTTCGTCGAGGCGCTGGCGCAGCGTCTCCATCAGTTTCTCGAAGCCGCCGAGCGACTCGACCAGCTTCTTTTCTTCTTCCGTCAGATGTTTCTCAGTGAGCTTGCGCAGCCATTCCTCGGGAATGGTGGCCGCCTCGACCGTCTCCGGGCTGCCGCCGATCGCCTCGACGCCGCGGAAGTAATCGGCAAAGACCTGGTCGAAACGGTCGATGAAGCGCTCGTCCTTGATCAGCGTCGCGCGGGCCAGATAGTAGAAGGCTTCGACATCATAGTCGGCGATCCCCTCTTCCATTCCTTCCAGAAGCGACAGGAATTCCCGGAGCGTTACCGGAACCTTCGCTTCCTTCAGTTTCAGGAAGAAGGGAATGAACAAGGGTCAGAGCCTCTCTTCGCCGATATCCTCCAGATCATAAGGCGTGGTCTGGTAGAGTTCGTTGATCCAGTTGCCGAAGAACAGATGGGCATGGCTGCGCCAGCGGTTCTGCGGTGGGATTTCCGGGTCGTTATGCGGGAAATAATTATGCGGCATCTTGATCGGCACGCCGGCATGCATGTCCCGGAAATATTCGTCCGCCAGCGAGGTGGAATCATACTCCACATGATTGAACATGTAGAGCCGGTTGCAGGCCTGTTCGTGCACCAGACAGACGCCCATCTCGCTCGACTCCATCAGAATCTCGAGGTTCGGCACTTTCTCGATGTCGGCGCGACGCACTTCCGTCCAGCGCGACACCGGCACGGCGAAGTCGTCGGAGAAACCGTTGAGATAGACGGAGGACGGCTTCAGGTTCTGATGGCGATAGACGCCGAAGGCTTTCTCCTTCAGCGTATATTTGGGTACGCCATGGAAATGGTAGATCGCCGCCATGGCGCCCCAGCAGACGTTCAGCGTCGAATGGACGTTGGTCGTGGTCCAATCGAGGATCTGCATCATCTCGTCCCAATAGGTGACGTCTTCATACTCCAGCAGCTCGATCGGCGCGCCGGTGATGATGAAGCCGTCGAACTTACGGTGCTTCACCTCTTCCCAGGTCTGGTAGAAGGAGAGCAGATGCTCTTCGGAGGTGTTCTTGGCCTTGTGGCCGCCGACGCGCACCAGCGAGAACTCGACCTGCAGCGGCGAGGCGCCGACCAGGCGCGCCATCTGCACCTCGGTTTTGATCTTGTTCGGCATGAGGTTGAGAAGCCCGATCTGAAGGGGACGGATATCCTGACGGATCGCCATCGTCTCAGTCATCACCCGCACACCCTCATTTTGAAGGGCTTCGAACGCGGGAAGCGTATCGGGAATCTTGATGGGCATCGTTATCACTCGACCAAAAAACAAAAAACCGGCCGCGATCATGAATCGCTACCGGTCCGCACGCGGCCCTTTAGCGACTTATTTAACGTGGCTGCAAGCCGGCCGGCCAAATCACCACAAGGGAAATTCAATAAACCCGCGGCCTCTATCGGTCAATGGGGAAGCTCTTGAGGGAAAAGATCGATATCAGGCCTCATACCGCTGCCCTCTACAGATGTTCAAGGAAGTGCTGCATGCCATAGCCGAGACGCTGCGTCGCTATGGGGATCGGCAGCCAGAAGAAGCGGAAGCGGATCGGGTCGCTGCCGTCGAACGGCGTCATTTCGAGGTGGAGCCAGGTATCTGGCGTCGTTTCGGGCAGGGTGCAGCGGAAATAGTGTCTCTGATGATGGTATTCTCGCCCGTCCTTTTCGAAGCGGTAGTCGTGAATGCCGAGCGGATGCAGGTCAACTGCCGCAAGCCCGGTCTCTTCCTTGAATTCACGTGCCGCCGCTGCCGCTATGTCTTCGCCCGGCTCGACGGTGCCACCGGGAACCTGCAGCTTGACGGCGGGAAAATCCGGCTCGTCGAACACCAGCAGATGCCGGCCGCGCAGCGCGTGGATCAGGACTTTGACGGCATCCGGCTGCATTACTTCCCCTGGCCCCGCGCCATGAAGGCGAGGCGTTCGAAGAGGTGCACATCCTGCTCGTTCTTCAATAGCGCGCCGTGCAGTTTCGGCAGGACGGTCTTCGCATCGCTGCTCAAGGTCGCCGGGTCGACATCGTCGGCGACGAGGAGGCGGATCCAGTCGAGCGCCTCGGAGGTGGACGGCTTCTTTTTCAGGCCCGGCACGTCGCGGATCTCGAAGAATTGCGTAAGCGCCGCCCGCACCAGAGTCTGTTTGATGCCGGGATAGTGCACCTCGACGATGCGCGTCAGCGTCTCGACATCGGGAAAGCGGATATAATGGAAGAAGCAGCGGCGCAGGAAGGCGTCCGGTAGCTCTTTTTCGTTGTTGGAAGTGATGATGACGATCGGCCGGATGGCGGCGCGAATGGTTTCGCCGGTCTCGTAGACATGGAACTCCATGCGGTCGAGTTCCTGCAGCAGATCGTTCGGGAATTCGATGTCGGCCTTGTCGATCTCGTCGATCAGCAGCACGCATTTCTGCGACGCCGTGAAAGCCTGCCAGAGCTTGCCCTGCCGAATGTAATTGCGGACATCGTGGACGCGCTCGTCGCCCAACTGGCTGTCGCGCAGACGTGAGACGGCATCATATTCGTAGAGGCCCTGCTGCGCTTTCGTGGTCGATTTGATGTTCCATTCGATCAGGTCGAGGCCGAGGGCGGTTGCGACCTGACGGGCCAGTTCCGTCTTGCCGGTGCCCGGCTCGCCCTTGACCAGAAGCGGCCGTTCCAGCCGGATGGCGGCATTGACGGCCACCATCAAATCCTTGTCGGCGATATAGTCCGCAGTTCCCTGAAATTGCATCGGAAGGCTTTCATCAATATTTGAGGTGCAAGCTAGCTCCTGGCCTTACTCGGTTCAAGGCATGAGACGGTGTATATATTGAACGTGATCGCCCTGATGCGCTGCATGGATGGACATGTGGGCAGGTGATGGTTAACTGACAATACGTGCGTCGCAGGGAAGTGTTGATGGCAGTTGAAACGCAAGCCGCGCCGAATATTCAGGGAAACGACCGGGTCGGATACGATTTCAGCGTTCTCTATCGGCTGAGGATGATGTTTTCCGCCTTTTGGGGTTCGGCGGTCCGCATCAGGATCATTTCGCTGACGGTCGCGCTGTTCGTGATCATTCTGGTCACGGCGTATGTTCAGGTCCTGCTCAACAGCTGGAATGCGCCCTTCTACGATTCGTTGGCGCGGCGCGATACCGGCGCATTCTTCCACCAGCTCGGCGTTTTCGGCATTATTGCCGGCTCGCTTCTCGTCCTCAATGTGATCCAGGCCTGGTTCAACCAGATGACCGCGCTCTATATGCGCGAGGGTCTGGCGCGCGATCTCGTCGATCAATGGCTGAAGGCCAAGCGCGCGCTTCGGCTTGCCTCCTCCGGCCTGATCGGCGTCAATCCGGACCAACGACTGCACGAGGATGCGCGCAATCTCGCCGAGAGCACCACGGGCCTGGCGATCGGCCTGGTGCAGGCGACCATCCTGCTCCTGAGCTTTATCGGCGTGCTCTGGGAATTGTCCAATGGCATGGTCTTCCATTACAACGACATGAGCTTCTCGATCCCTGGCTACATGGTCTGGGCGGCGATCATCTATGCCGGTTCGGCGTCGTTCCTCAGCCAGTTCGTCGGTCGCCGGCTGGTGCGGCTAAACGCCGACCGCTATTCCAAGGAAGCCGAGCTGCGCTTTGCGCTGATGCATGCCAACGAACATATGCCGGCGATTACTATTGCGGGCGGCCAGGAGAATGAGCGCCGGCGGATCAATCTCGATATTTCCGCCGTGCTTGCCGTCATCCGCCAGCTTGCCATCGCCAATACCAATCTCACCTGGGTTTCGGCCGGTTACGGCTGGCTGGTGCTGATCATTCCGATCCTGGTGGCCGCGCCCGCCTATTTCTCCGGCGGCCTGACCTTCGGCCAGCTGATGGTGGCGGTCGGCGCCTTCAATCAGGTCAACACGGCCTTGCGCTGGTATGTCGCCAATTTCGGCCCGATCGCCGAATGGCGCGCGACGCTGATGCGCGTCACCGATTTCCGCCAGGCGCTGATGGAAATGGACGACACGACGCCGATGCCGCACACCATCACCTTCGACCAGGCGCCTGCCGGTACGATGGTGTGGACCGACATGGAGATTTCCACCAAGACCAGCGAGGATGCCATGGAAAATGGCTTCCGCATTCGCGAGGGCTCGGTGACCATCGCCGCCGGCGAGCACATCATGGTCAATGGCGATCACGGCGTGAACCGCAGGCTGCTGTTTCAGTCGCTGGCGCACCAATGGAATTGCGGCTCGGGCACGATCAGCATGCCGCCGATGGAAGACATGCTGTTCATGCCGCATACGCCCTATGTGCCGGGCGGCACGCTCCGGGAAGCGATCTGTTTCCCCGAGGATCGGGATGCCTATGACGATGCCGCTGTCGAAGCCGCGATGGACAAGGTCGGCCTTGGCCGCCTGAAGGGCCGGCTCGATACGCAGGCGCGCTGGGACCGACTGTTGGACAATGACGAGCAGAAGGCCATCGCCTTTGCGCATCTGCTGCTGGCAAAGCCGAAATGGATCATCCTCGATGAAGTCATGGAAGGGCTGGAGCAGGATGTCCAGGCGAAGTTCTCGGCACTGCTGACGGAATTTGCCGATGCGACCGTGATCTATATCGGCCGCTCCGATGCCTATCTCCAGGCGATGTCGCCGCGCGTCCTGCATCTGCAGGCGCTGGTGCCGCACGAGGAAGAGGTCGCCGCCGCAACCGCGCCAGCGGAAGCGGCCGAGGAGCCGGAGGTGAATAGCAAGAAGGCGAATGCGCCGTCGAGGTAATTGGGGTGGTCACCGGGCACGGCCGTCGATCTTGCGACTATTTGCATGGCCACCCATCTGGCCATCATCATACCAAGGCCCCAAAGCAAAAAACGCCCCGTCAATAAGACAGGGCGTTTTTCATAAAATCACAAGGCCGATCGCTCAGTCCTTGGCGCGCTCGACGTAGGAAACGTCTTCCGTGGCGATGACGACGCGGGTGCCGGCGTTGATGTGCGGCGGCACCAGGGTGCGGACGCCGTTCGACAGGATAGCAGGCTTGTAGGAAGACGATGCCGTCTGGCCTTTGACGACCGGTTCCGTCTCGGCGATTTCCAGGGTGACGTGACGCGGCAGCTGGATAGCCAGCGGAATGCCTTCATGGATCGACAGGACGCAGGTCATGCCTTCCTGCAGGAAGGCCTTCTGGTCGCCCATGGTTTCGACATCGACGACGACCTGGTCGTAGGTGGCCGGGTTCATGAAGTGGAAGCCTTCGCCGTCTTCATAGAGGTACTGGAAGTTCACGTCTTCGACGAAGGCGCGCTCGACCTGCTCGGTGGTGCGCCAGCGCTCGGACACCTTTACGCCATCGACGATGCGGCGCATGTCGACCTGCGTGACCGGCGTACCCTTGCCCGGATGAAAGTTCGCGGCGGTGAGAACGACGTAGAGCTTGCCGTCGACGTCGAGAACGTTGCCCTTGCGGACTGAAGAGGCGATGACCTTGACCATAAGACTTCCTTGTAACTCTGCCTGCCGCGTCGTAGAGGACTGTCGAAGTATACCTCAAGACGCAGCTATTGTTTGCTTGGGGGCGCAACTACCCTAAATCTGCGGAAATAGCCACCCCCCAACCCCGGCGGTCTTGAGAAGAAAGCATCGATGGAGCCAACGAGCAGCAAAGCGTCCCCCTGGTGGACCCGCAGCGTCCATGCGGACCGGCGGCCGTTCCTTCTTGGCCGCAATGCCATTCAGGCGGCGCTGCGCGGTTTCTTCGCGCGCAACGACTTCATCGAGGTTGACACGCCAACGCTGCAGGTGTCTCCGGGCAACGAGGCGCATCTGCATGCTTTCGCCACCGAGGCGCTGACGACTGACGGTCAGAAAGCGCCCTTCTATCTGCACACCTCGCCGGAATTCGCCTGCAAGAAGCTGCTTGCCGCGGGCGAGGAGCGCATCGCCTGTTTCGCCCATGTCTACCGCAATCGCGAGCGCGGGCCGCTGCATCATCCGGAATTCACCATGCTGGAATGGTATCGGGCCGGCGAGACCTATGAGACGCTGATGAGCGATTGCGCCCAGTTGTTGGCGCTGGCGGCGGAGACCGTGGGCGCGCGGAAGCTGACCTATCGCGGCGCGGAGACCGATCCGTTCCTGGCGCCGGAGCGTATCAGCGTTGCCGCCGCCTTCGAGCGTCATGCCGGGATCGACCTGCTCGGCTCGGTCGGCCTCGACGGCTTCACGGATCGTGAGCATCTGGCAGCCGAGATGCGGCGTGTCGGCATGCGGGTTGCCGATGATGATCATTGGGCCGATCTCTTCAGCCGTGTGCTGGTCGAGAAGGTCGAGCCCTATCTCGGTTTCGGCCGGGCGACGATTCTTGATGAATATCCGGTCTCGGAGGCCGCTCTTGCCCGGCCTTCGGCTCGGGATCATCGCGTGGCCGAGCGCTTCGAGCTCTATGCCTGCGGCGTCGAGCTTGCCAATGCTTTCGGCGAACTCACCAATGCCAAGGAGCAACGGCGGCGGTTCGAGATCGAGATGGCGGAGAAGGCGCGGATCTATGGCGAGACCTATCCGCTGGATGAGGACTTTCTGCAGGCCCTTGCCGTCATGCCGGAAGCGAGCGGCATTGCGCTGGGCTTCGACCGGCTGGTAATGTTGGCGACCGGGGCTTCCAGGATCGAGCAGGTGCTCTGGGCGCCGGTGTCGGAGTTTGGTTCATGAATGTGATGCGCCCAATCAGAACTGTCGATGATCTCGAGCAGGCCGGATTGATCGATAGCGCTGAGGCGCTGTCGCTGGAGGCGGTGACGGAGCGCTATGCCATCGCTTTGACGCCGACGATCGCCAGGCTGATCGACCGTACCGACCCCGCCGATCCCATCGCCCGGCAATTCGTGCCTGACATGGCCGAACTCGTCGTCACGCCGGAAGAGCGGGCCGATCCGATCAGCGATCATGCCTATAGCCCGGTCGAGGGCATCGTCCATCGCTATCCCGACCGTGTGCTGTTGAAGGCCGTGCATGTCTGCCCGGTCTATTGCCGTTTCTGTTTCCGCCGCGAGATGGTCGGGCCGCAGGGGCTCGGCACGTTGGATGGCGCGGCGCTCGATGCCGCCTTCACCTATATCCACGATCACAAGGAGATCTGGGAGGTGATCCTCACCGGCGGCGATCCGCTGGTGCTGTCACCACGCCGGCTGGAGGAGATGCTGCGGCAGCTTGCCGATATCCAGCATGTGAAGATCGTTCGCTTCCATACCCGCGTGCCTGTTGTCGATCCGCTGAAGATCGACGGGGCGCTGATTGCGGCGCTGAAGGCGAGCGGCAAGACCGTCTATGTGGCGCTGCATGCCAACCATCCGCGCGAACTGACGGCGGAGGCGCGCGCCGCCTGTGCCCGGCTGGTGGATGCCGGCATCGTGCTGGTCAGCCAATCCGTGCTGCTGAAGGGCGTCAATGATGATCCGGATGTACTGGCTTCATTGATGAAGGCTTTCGTCGAAACGCGGATCAAGCCCTATTATCTGCACCACCCCGATCTCGCGCCCGGCACCAGCCATTTCCGCCTGACGATCGCTGAGGGACAGGCAATCGTCGCAGCGCTGCGGGGTCGCATCTCCGGCCTTTGCCAGCCGACCTATATTCTTGATATTCCCGGTGGCCACGGCAAGGCGGATATCGGCAAGAGCGCTGTTCGTGACGTTGGCGAAGGTTGCTATTCCATCTCGGACTATCGCGGCGGCGAGCATCTCTATCCGCCGGAGGGATAATGAAGCCGTTTTCAGCTCCTGTGTTGTTTTGCGCTATCTGCAACTCCAAATTTCATAGGAACTCGCGTGGAAATTTGGCACATTAACCTTGCTGCGACGTGCCGTTTTTTCTTACGTCCTTGCGGATAAATTTTAGCATTATAAAATATTGCGCTATAAACGACAGGTTGCATGGCTTAAATATCGTAAACTTTATTTAGATAGGTCTTATATTAAAGATATTCTTGCTAAGTATAGCCTCGTTATATTTACCACGTCGCTTAGTGGAATGTTCTATTTTACCTGTTACTTCTCAGGCGAAGATAAGACCGCGTTACTGTGGTCGTGTTGTAATTGCCTGGAGGGACGACAGGATGAATGAGACGATTCGCGATTTGCTGGCCAAGTTCGGCGCACTTCCCGTTACGATGGACCAGATTGCCGACGATGCCGATCTCTATGCGGCGGGGCTTTCCTCCTTTGCATCGGTGCAATTGATGCTCGGTATCGAGGATGCTTTCGACATCGAGTTTCCCGACAATCTGCTCAACCGTAAGTCCTTTGCCAGCATCGTTGCCATCGAAAAGACCGTCGGCATGATCCTGGATAGCCGAAAGGTCGCCTGATGAACGTGGCGGTCGCTTTGGTCGGGGCCGACGACGCGATGGTGGTACGAGCAGCGCGTGTCGCGGCGATCGCGGGCAAGCATGCCGATGCGGTCGATATCGAAGGACGCTTCCCGCGCGAAGCGGTGGATGCGATGCGGGCCGAAAAGCTGCTGTCGATCCAGATCCCTGCCGATCTTGGCGGCGAGGGCGCGTCGATCACCGAAATCGCCGAGCTCTGCTCCATCCTTGGGCAGGCCTGTGCCGCCAGCGCCATGGTCTTCGCCATGCATCAGATCAAGCTGTCGAGCTTGGTCGAACACGGTGCCGGCAGCGACTGGCATCGGGATTTCATGCGCCGCATCGCCAGGGAGCAGCTTCTGCTGGCCTCGGCGACCACGGAAGGCGGCATTGGCGGTAATCTGCGCAACAGCATCTGCGCTATCAAGGTCGAGGGTGACAGCTGCTTCCTGGAGAAGGATGCGACCGTCATCTCCTATGGCGCCCATGCCGATGCGATCCTGATCACCTCGCGCAGCCATGCCGAGGCGGCCTCCTCCGACCAAGTGCTGACCGTTTTCCTTAAGGATCAATACACGCTTGAACGCACCGTCGAGTGGAACACGCTCGGCATGCGCGGCACCTGTTCCGACGGCTTCCTCTTCAAGGGTGAAGCGCCGGCCGTGCAGATCCTGCCGAAACCCTTTGCCGAGATTGCCGCGCAGTCGATGCTGGCAAGCTCGCATCTGCTCTGGAGCGGCGTCTGGTACGGCATTGCCGCCGATGCCGTCGCCCGCGCCCAGGCTTTCGTGCGCGCCGCCGCCCGCAAAACGCCCGGCACTCAACCGCCCGGCGCACTGCGGCTGGCGGAGGTTTCCGGCCTGCTGCAGATGGTGAAGTCCAACGTCGTCGCCGGTCTGAAAACCTATGAAGAGGCCAAGGCCGATGCCGATCGGCTCTCCTCGATGGCCTTTGCCGTCGCGATGAACAACGTCAAGATCGCGTCGTCGGAGATGATCCTTCCGATCATCAACCATGCCATGCTGATCTGCGGCATCATGGGCTACAAGAACGGTACGCCCTACAGCCTCGGTCGCCATCTGCGCGACGCCCATTCCGCTCAATTGATGATCTCGAACGACCGCATTCTCGGCAATACGTCGACCATGCTGCTCGTCCACAAACAAGATACCAGCCTGTTGGGGTAATCGTCATGGATATGCAAACATCGTTTCTCGACCGTCTTTTCGAATCCGGTCTTCTGATCGACACCGGCGTCGACGGTCTTTATGGCCGCAGCGGCCAGTTCGAAGATGTCATTGCCGCCTTCGAGCGGCTGATCGACAGGTTCGGCGGCGCCGATGGTGCCGAAGCCATCCGCTTTCCGCCGGGCATGAACCGCGCCTTCTTCGAGACGAGCGGCTATATGAAGAGCTTTCCGCAGCTTGCGGGCACTGTGCACAGCTTCTGCGGCAACGAACTCGACCATATGAGCCTGTTGAAGTGCATGGAAGTCGGCGAAGATTGGACCAAGGACCAGGAGGCGACCGATATCGTGTTGACGCCTGCCGCCTGCTATCCGCTCTATCCGACGGTTGCTAAGCGCGGCGCATTGCCGGAAGCTGGTGCGCTCTTCGACCTGCAATCCTATTGCTTCCGCCATGAGCCCTCCAAGGATCCGGCCCGCCAGCAACTGTTCCGCATGCGCGAATATGTCTGCATGGGTACCGACAAGCATGTGACGGATTTCCGCCAGAGCTGGATGGATCGTGGCATCGAGATGATGAAGGCCGTCGGCCTCGACGTCGTCATCGATGTCGCCAATGATCCCTTCTTCGGCCGCGCCGGCAAGATGCTTGCCAACAACCAGCGCGACCAGAACCTGAAGTTCGAGCTTCTGATCTCGATCACTTCGTCGGCCAACCCGACCGCCTGCATGAGCTTCAACTATCATCAGGACGCCTTCGGCGCGAAATGGGGCCTGAACTTTGCCGACGGCAGCGTCGCGCATACGGCCTGCGTCGGTTTCGGCCTGGAGCGCATCGCGCTGGCGCTGTTCCATCATCATGGTCTCGATACCAAGGATTGGCCCGAGAGCGTGCGCAAGGCGTTGTGGGGCTGATCGTGGCTTCCATCTTTGCGGGCCTCGATCCTGCCGCCTACAAACCACATGCGTTGCACGACAGCGAGCGCATGTGGCCGGAAACCAATTGCTACATCGATCTCTGGATCGAAGTGCTGGCGAGCTTGAACCTGCCGCCGGAAGCCATGCTCGGCTTCACGATGGGCCAGGATTTCGAGGGTGACCAGTTTACCTTCTTCAAGGTGCCGCTCGAAGACCTCGAAGCGCTCTACGGCATCCGCTGCACCGAGCTTGCAATCTACGACAAGGTCGAGCGCCATGTCGCCGAGCAGATCGGCCGCGGCCGGCTCTGCCTGGTGGAGATGGATTCCTTCTACATGCCCGACACCCAGGGTGTGGGTTATCGCCGCGAGCATGGCAAGACGACCGTTGCCATCAACCGGCTGGATCTGGCGGGCCGCGAGCTCGACTATTTCCACAATGGCGGTTTCTTCCAGCTGTCGGGTGAGGATTTCGACGGGCTGTTCCAGCTGCATCTGACGGACGAAGACCTGCCCTTCCTGCCCTATACGGAATTCGCCAAATTTCCGCAGAACAAGCCCGGCGAGGCGGCTATCCGGCAGACGTCGCGGCAACTCCTGGCCTTCCATTTCCGCCGCCGGCCCGTCGCCAATCCCATCCGCGCCTTCGCGACGGTCTTTCCGGCGCAGGTGGAAGCCGTAGCCGAGCGACCCTTCGGCTTTTTCCATAAATATGCCTTCAACACGCTGCGCCAGCTCGGCGCCAATTTCGAGCTGGCGGGCAGTCATCTCGATTGGCTGTCAGCGGATTTTGCCGAGGTCGCCAGCGAAGCGCGTCGGATTTCGGAAGTGGCGAAATCGGTGCAGTTCCAACTTGCCCGTGCCATCACGCGCAAGAAATTCGAGCCGTTGCAGACGGCGCTTGATCCGGCGGCGGATGCATGGGATTCCATGATGGGGCTGCTGGAACAAAAGCTTTAGGGATCCAATGCACGGGCGTTTGGCTGATATCAGCGGCAAGACGCTGCTGAGCGAAGGGTGGAATCTGGTTCTGACGGATGCGGGCGCCTGTGCCTCGCCTTCGGACCTGTCGTCTTCGGCCGGTCTCATCCCGGCACCGGTGCCGGGCACCGTGGCCGAGGCGCTGGAAAAGGCGGGGCTTTTCGACCGGGAACATCCGCATCCGCTGAACGACCGGGACGCCTGGTATCTCTGCCGGTTGGTCGATGCCGAGGCTGGCAATGCGGTGCTGCGGCTCGAGGGATTGGCGACACTCTGCGACGTCTTCCTGAACGGCCGAAAAATCCTCGTCTCCGAAAGCATGTTCGAAACGCATGATCTCGCCGTTCACCTGCAGGGCGGCGACGATCTGGCGCTTTGTTTCCGCGCGCTCGAGCCGCGTCTTGCCGAGCCCGGCCCGCGCGCCCGCTGGCGGCCGCAGATGATCACGCCGCAGGGATTGCGGCTGGTCCGTACGACCCTGCTTGGCCATATGCCCGGCTGGTGCCCGGAAATCCATGCCGTCGGGCCATGGCGGCCGGTGTCGCTCCTGCATGCGCATAAGCCCGTCATTCGCGACCTTTCGCTGCGTCCCGACCTGCTGGAGGATGGCGAGGGTCGGCTTTATGCCTCGTTGTCGATCGAGGGGCATGTCAGCGACGTCAGCCTTCGTTGCGGGGAGTTCGAACAGGCTTTCGAGCGAGATAGCCATGGCCGTTGCACGGCGATCCTGAAAATCCCGGGCGCGACGCCATGGTGGCCGCGCACGCATGGCACACCGCACCTTCACGACGTCACGCTGGTCGTCGATGGCGTCGAGCATTCGCTTGGGCGCACCGGTTTTCGCCGGCTAGCAATTGATCGCGGGGCTGACGGCCGGGATTTCGGCCTGATCGTCAATGGCGAGCGCATCTTCTGCCGTGGCGCGGTCTGGACCACGGCGGATATCGTGCGGCTGCCCGGTGGCCGCGACGATTACGAGCCCTGGCTGCGGCTGGCGGCGGAAGCGGGCATGAACATGATCCGCATCGGCGGCACCATGGCCTATGAGACGCCGGAGTTCTTCAAGCTCTGCGACGAGTTCGGCCTGCTGGTCTGGCAGGATTTCATGTTCGCCAATTTCGATTATCCGAAGGGTGACAAGGCTTTTAACGCTCATGTCGAGACGGAAGTCTCACAGTTTCTTGGCCATACACGCCTGTCGCCATCGCTCGCTGTGCTTTGCGGCGGCAGCGAGATGCATCAGCAGGCGGCCATGCTCGGTCTGCCGGAAAGGTTCTGGGCAAGTCCGATCGTGGAGGAGATCATTCCGGCGGTCGCGCAATCGCTGCGGCCCGACGTGCCCTATGTCATCAACTCACCCTCCGGCGGCGCCATGCCGTTCTCCGCGAATGAAGGGGTGACGCATTACTACGGCGTCGGCGCCTATATGCGGCCGCTCGACGATGCGCGCCGTGCCGATGTCCGTTTCGCCGCGGAAAGCCTGGCTTTCGCGCATGTGCCGCAGGCCCGGACGCTGTCGCGGCATCTGCCGGTTCCGGCGGTGCATAGTCCACTATGGAAGGAGCGCGTGCCGCGCGATCGCGGCGCATCCTGGGATTTCGAGGATGTGCGCGATCATTATCTGACGGAACTCTACGGCTTCGAGCCGGATCGGCTGCGACGCGAAGATCCAGACCTCTATCTCGCTCTGTCGCGTGCCGTCACCGGCGAGGTCGCGGAAGAGACCTTTGCCGAATGGCGCCGGCAGGGTTCGGGCTGCAATGGCGCGCTGGTCTGGACGCTGCAGGATTTGTTGCCCGGCCCCGGCTGGGGTGTGATCGATTCGACCGGCGAGCCGAAGCCCGTATGGTATGCGCTCCGTCGCGCCTTCCGGCCGGTGCAGGTGCTGCTCACCGACGAGGGCACCAATGGCCTCGATGTGCATGTGATCAACGAGAGTGATGCGACGCTTGATCTCCATCTTGAAGTTTCCTGCCTGCGCGACGGACGGCAGAGGGTCGTGGGTGGAAAACGAGAGCTGTCGATCAAGGCTCGTTCCAAGAACAAGATCGCCTGTACCGACATCTTCGGCGCCTTCTTCGATACGACCTATGCCTTCCGTTTTGGCCCGTCATCGCATGATGTCACGGTGGCGCAGCTTACGGCACGTGACACGGGTGCGTTGATTGCTGAGGCTTTCCATTTTCCCTTGGGCAGGACGAAAGCCTTTCACGAGGCGGAAATCGTGGCGTCCGTTTTACAGCAGGATGGGCAGTGGTTTCTCGATCTGCGCAGCGATCGGCTGGCGCAATCAGTCCAAGTCGATTTCGATGCCTATCGGGCAGAGGACGACTGGTTCCACCTGGCGCCTGGTGTGACACGACGGCTGCGGCTTCAGCCGAGAGTCGGAATTGCGGTCGGGACCGTTCCGACAGGCCAGGTCAAAATTATCGGTAGCCGGCGAATAATCGAAGTTTGATGGTCGGTGGTAACTTCCAAGTCATTGAAATTGCAAGAGCAGAGGTTTGTTTCTTGCGCCGGTAGGCCGGAAACTGAATGCGTCTCTGCCTACCCCGCTCTTGTAAAAACCAGGAATTAGACGAGGGACGAACCCTCGCCTAATTCCCAGCTTCTGCGTTCCCGCCCACCAGGGGCGAGACAGGCCCCACCTGCGTCAGCAGCCTTTTTACAACGTTGTCCCATCCGGTCCGAACAAATGACAGCGCTCGGGATCGATGCGGATATTCACCGTTTCGCCGGCGCGGATCGCCTGTTGGTCCTCCAGCGCGATGGTCAGTGACTGGCCTCCGTGCAAGGTGGCATAGAGAATGGTCTGGCCGCCGAGATGCTCGACTAGGTCGACATGGGCGCTGCCAAGGGCCAGGCCGCGATCGCCGACGTTCAAATGTTCCGGCCGTGCGCCGAGCGTGACGGTGTCGCCGGGCTGGATGCCACCCAACCGGCGCGGCAGGCGGATGGTCTGGCCGTGGAGGTCGATGACGGCCGAGCCGTCGTCGGAGGCGACGATCTTGGCATTGAGGAAGTTCATTTTCGGCGAGCCGATAAAGCCGGCGACGAACTTGTTCTTTGGCTTGTTGTAGAGATCGAGCGGCGCGCCGACCTGCTCGATCTTGCCGCCGTTCAGCACGACGATCTTGTCGGCCATGGTCATGGCCTCGGTCTGGTCGTGGGTGACGTAGATCATCGTGTTGCCGAGGCGCTGGTGCAGGCGGGCGATCTCGACGCGCATCTGAACGCGCAACTCGGCGTCGAGGTTGGAGAGCGGCTCGTCGAAGAGGAAGATATTGGGTTCGCGCACGATGGCGCGGCCGATGGCCACGCGCTGGCGCTGGCCGCCGGAAAGCTGCTTCGGCTTGCGTTGCAGGAGCTGGGTGATCTGCAGAACCTCTGCCGCCTTTTCGACGCGCGGATGAATGTCCTGCTTCTTCATGCCGGCCGTCTCCAGGCCGAAAGCAAGGTTTTTGTAGACCGACATATGCGGATAAAGCGCATAGGACTGGAACACCATGGCGATGCCGCGCTTGGAGGCGGGGACATCGTTCATGCGGGTGCCGTCGAGATAGAGCGTGCCGCCGGAAATCGGCTCTAGTCCGGCGATCATGCGCAGCAGCGTGGACTTGCCGCAGCCGGATGGGCCGACGAAGACGGTGAATTCCCCCGGTTCGATCTCGAGGTCAATGCCGTGGACGACCTGAAGTTCGCCATAGCGCTTGATGATCTTCTGCAGCGAGACGCTGGTCGCCATGGGCCTGTCCTCCTTGTTCGTCCTGATGGCTCGCGGGGCAACGTTCATGCCGGCCTCCAGCTCTTGTATTTCGTGCTTTCCGGGCCGACCGGAAATCGGACTTCGGTGCGCGTTTCCGACGATTCGTAAAAGGCGGTCACCAGTTCCAGCGCCTGACGGGCGTCGACGGTGGTCACCGGCAGCGGGCCACCGGACACCAGTGCCTCATGGAATAGCTTCATCTGCGTGTTAAAGCGGATCGGCACAGGCTGCCAGTCCGCCAGCAGCGCGTCGATCTTCTCCGCAATCTCGTCATTGGCGGGCACGATTTTCCACGGATCCTGGCCGGGGCTATAGGGTTCGTGGTTGCTCTCGATCATCACGTTCTCGAAGCAGAGGCGCAGGCGGCTGATCTGCTCCTGCGAGCCGAGCGTGGCGCTGATTGTCGCAAGCGCGCCGTTCTGCATCAGCAGACTGGCGCTGGCGCAATCTTCCACCTCGATATCGTTGACGCGGGTGGCGACGCGGCCGAAGAGGCCAGCGATCGGTCCCATCAGATAGGTCAGCATGTCGTGCAGGTGGATCGAATGCGTCATCAGCACACCGCCGAGTTCCGTCGCCCATTTGCCGCGCCAGGGGACCGCATAATAGTCGGCGCCGCGCACCCAATGGGTCTCTGAAGTGGCGACATAGGCTTTGCCGGCAATACCGGCCTCGATGATGCGCTTGGCCTTCTGGATGCCGTCGCCATAACGATACTGGAAGATCGGCATCAGCCGGCCCTTGGCCGTCTTCTCCGCGGCGATCACGGCGTCGATATCCGCGAGCGAGCCGACCAGCGGCTTTTCGCAGACGACGCTCTTGCCGGCGGCGAGCGCCTGCACGATCATTTCGAAATGCGAGCCGGGTGGCGTGCAGATATCGATGACGTCGATATCCGGCATGTTCAGCACCTCGACGAAATCCTTGAGGCGTCTGGCGATGCCGAATTCGTCACCAACGGCGTTCAGGCGTTCCTCGTTGAGATCGCAAAGCACGGCGACCTCGAAGCGGTCGGAATGCGGCAGATAGCCTTCGACAATATGGGAGCGGCCAATGCCGAGACCGATGACCGCGACTTTCTTGATGTCGGACATGTCCAGATTACCTCTGCAAGCTGTTGAGCGATGTCGCTTCGGCCAGAGCCTGGGCCTTCAGCGCCAGCTCCATGGCCTTGAAGCAATGTTCCTGCCCCATCGCGGTTTCGGTGCGGTCGCGGATATCGGCGGCCAGTTGCCGGCCGAAGGGCAGCTCGACCTCGCTGCAATCGATATGCTGCATGCCTTTGCGGTCGGTGAGGAAGAGATGGTCCGTGCCGGGACGGCCGGCGACATCGATATATTTGCGCAGTTCGATCGTTCCCTCTGTGCCGACGATAAACAGGCGGCCATCGCCCCAGGTGGAGAGGCCATCGGGCGTGAACCAGTCGACGCGGACGTAACCGGTGACGTCAGGCGTTCTCACATGGAAGTCACCGTAGTCCTGCAGGCCCGGTGTTTCCGGATTGGCGCGGTTCGAGACGGTAGCCGACAGGATCTCGGCTTCCAGCGATCCGGCGAAGAACAGGAACTGTTCGCATTGATGCGAGGCGATGTCGGCGATGATGCCGCCATAACGCTTGCGGTCGAAGAACCACTCCGGCCGGGTCGGCTTGCGCAGCCGGTGTGGGCCGAGACCGGTGGTGTGGATGACCTTGCCGATGGCGCCGGCCTTGACCAACTCGCCGGCCTTGACGGTCGATGCCGTCTCGAAATGTTCGGAATAGAGGATGGAGACGATGCGCTTGGTCTCGGCCTGCACCCGACGGACCTCAGCAAGCTGATCCAGCGTCACCATGCCCGGCTTGTCGAGCATCACGTCCTTGCCGTGGCGCATGGCCTCGATCGCAAGGCCGGCCCGCTCGCTGGAAATCGCGGCGCTGACGATCAGCGCGATGGAGCGATCTTCGAGGATCTCTCTCTTGTCGGCAACGCGCTTTGCCTGCGGAAAGCGCTCCGCGAAGACGGCGGCAAGGTCGTCCTCGATGGCGTGGAAGGCAACCAGTTCCGCGCCTGCCCGGAGCATGACGTTGACCTGGCCGTAGATGTGATCGTGGTTGATACCGATGGCGGCGAAGCGCAGGGCGCTCATGCGATATTCCTTTCAGTGGATTTTGCGATGCGATCCCAATTGCTCCGAGGCTCTTGGGATCGCTTTTTCGTTTTCAGCGTTTGAGGCCGGCCGTGGCGATGCCGTCGATCAGCAGCCTCTGGAAGAACAGGAAGATCAGGAAGACGGGGATCAGCGACAGGCTCGACATGGCGAACAGGCTGCTCCAGTCGGAGCTTCCGGTCGAGTCCACGAAAGAGCGCAAGCCGAGCTGCACCGTGTAGGTATTGATATCGGAGAGATAGATCAGCGGACCGAAGAAATCGTCCCAGGTCCAGATGAAGGAGAAGATGGCGGCGGTGGCGAGAACCGGCAGCGACAGCGGCAGCATGATGCGCCAATAGATGCGCCAGGGGCTGCAGCCGTCCATCATTGCCGCTTCGTCCAGTTCGCGCGGTATGCCGCGGAAGAACTGCACCATCAGGAAGATGAAGAAGGCGTCGACCGCGAGGAATTTCGGCACGACCAGCGGCAGCATGGTCTTCACCCAGCCGAGCTTCAGGAAGAGGATATATTGCGGGATCAGCGTCACATGATAGGGCAGCATCAGCGTGCCGAGCATCAGCGCGAACCAGAAGTTCTTGCCCCAGAAATTCAGCCGCGCGAAGGCGTAGGCGGCCAGTGAGCAGGAGATGACATTGCCGATGACCGAGAGCACGGCGATGACGACGGAGTTCCAGACGAAGGAGCCGAAGTTCACCTGCCCGCCGAACCAGCCGCGCGGAAACGAGCTGAAGTCGAAATGCGACGGGATCAGCGATGCAGTACCGAAGATCTCGTTCTGGTCCTTGATCGAACCGGAGAGCATCCACAGCAGCGGATAAAGCATCACGATCGACGCACCGATCAGTGCGATGTGGATGAGGATGGAGAAGAACCAGGGACGCTCGCGCGGCGGGCTCAGGTCTTCGGGAAAGTGGGTGAGCTTCGCGTCAGTCATCGTAATGAACCCAATAACGAGCGGAGAGGAAGGAGAAGGCGGTGAAGATCGCGATGATGATCACCAGGATCCAGGCGAGCGCCGAGGCATAGCCCATGCGGAAATAGCCGAAGGCTTCCTGGTAGAGATAGAGGGTGTAGAACAGCGTCGAGTCGATCGGCCCGCCGGTGCCTGAAGAGATGACGTAGGCCGGCGTGAAGGCCTTGAAGGCGTCGATGGTCTGCACGACGGCGTTGAAGAAGATCACCGGCGTCAAAAGCGGCAGGGTGATCTTGAAGAAGATCCGCACCTTGGACGCGCCGTCGAGGCTGGCGGCTTCATAGAGATCCGTGGGGATCTGCCGGAGGCCAGCCAAGAAGATGATCATCGGCGAGCCGAACTGCCAGACGGCGAGGATCACGAGTGTGTAGAGCGAGTAGTCCGGATTGGAGATCCAGCTCGGGCCGTTGATGCCGAACAAGTACCAGAGCAGCGTGTTGACGACGCCGTCGGCATCGAAAATCTGCCGCCAGAGCACGGCGATGGCGACGCTGGAGCCGAGCAGCGACGGCAGGTAGAAGATGGCGCGATAGACCGGCAGGCCGCGAATGCCGCGGTTGAGCAACAGCGCTACCAACAACGCGAAGGTCAGCTTCAGCGGCACGGAACAGACCACGTAGAACAGCGTCACCTTCATCGACGAGATGAACTTGTCGTCGGCGGTGGCGATACGCACGTAGTTGTCCAGCCCGACCCAATCCGGCGCCTGCAGCAGGTTATAGTCGGTCAAGGACAGATAGAGCGAGGCGATCGCCGGCCCCAGCGTCAGGCCGAAGAAGCCGATCAGCCAGGGCAGGAGAAAGAGGTAGCCAGGTGCATTGCGCGAGAACGCGCTCGGCGCCTTGTAAATGGTCTCTGTTCGCGCTCGCGCGTTCGCGCCGATGGCCAGGCCACCGGCAACGCTGTTGCTGTTTGTACCCACGGTATCAGCCTCGCGTTATGTTTGCTGCTGCCTGTTCGACGAATTTCGTTGCGCCGTCCTGCGCGCTGCTTTTGCCGAAGGCGACTTCCTCGGCGATCTTCTTCAAGAGGAACGCATTTTCGCCGGCGCCGTTCGGCGGAGACGGCGGCAGTGCTCCGACATGCGGTGTCAGGCGGCCGATATAGTCGACGACCTGCTTGCTCGTCGCATCGAGGTCCTGTGTCAGAAGATCGCGGATCTTCGGCGAGGCGGGAACACCGCGCTCGACGCCGAGTGTCTTGGCTCCGTCAGGACTTTCGACCAGATAGTTGATGAAGGCGACGGCGGCGTCCTTGTTGGCGGAACTCGCCGAAACCGACATCAGCATCGACGGCTTCAGATATTGGCCGGGCTTGCTGTCCGGGTTGCTGGGATAAGCGATCAGATCCAGCTTTTCCTTGACGAGGCCCTGGATGGCGACGAACTGGTTGGAATGGGCGTAGCTGACAGCCGACTTTTTGGTCACGAGCGTGTCGGTTTCAATGGTCTGCTGGTCGAGCGCCTGCACGTCGGCCGGCACGCAGGCGCCGCTTTTGCGCAATTCGGCCCAGAAGGCGAACCAATCGGCCGCGTCCTTGGCCTCGAAGCCGAGCTTGCCGTCATTGGTGTAGAGCGCCTTGCCGTGCTGGCGCAGCCAGCATTCGAGGGCGGGTTCTCCGCCGCTTTCATCGCCGGTGCCGTAGACGCCTCGGCGCTTCTTGGCGGCCGTGAATTTGGCGCAGGCGTCACCGAGCTGTTCCCAGGTGATGCCGTCATGCGGTTGCTCGACGCCGGTTTCCTGCCAGGCGGCGGCGTTGACGACGACCATCGAGGAATTGACCCCGAGATTGACGCCATAGATCTTGCCGTCAACCTTGCCGGAATCGATGTTCGGGGCGCCGAAATCCTCGATCGTAAGGCTCTTGCCGAGATAGGGCGTCATATCGAGCAGCGTGCCGCGGCGCGCATATTCGAAGATGTAGCGATAGTCCATCTGGATGAGGTCGGGCGCATTGCCGCCGGCGGTCTGCGTGGCGAGGCGGGTCCAGTAGCTGTCCCAGCCGAAGGTTTCGCCGGCGATGGTCACATCCGGGTTCTTGGCCTGGTAGGCTTTCACGGCTGCGAATGTGCGGTCGGCGCGTTCCTTGGACCCCCACCAAAGAAGCCGCATCGCGGTTGCCGCATTGGCGCGGCCAAGTCCGATACTGCCGAAAGCAAGCGTTGCTGCCATGCCGGCAAGCAATTGCCGGCGGTCGATCGTTAAAGTCATCCTGGTCTCCTCCCCAGTTAACCGATGATCTACGAACTGCTATGCAAGATATAACTATTTGGTTACAAGTTGGATAGAAACGCGACCGCTGTCAAGCGCCAATCGTATCACAATCAAAACGGCGCACGCTGAAGCTTGAGGCATTCGCCGTAAGAGAGATGGATCGGGGAGGAGAAATGCCAATGGCGACAAAGGCGGGGCAGGGGCCCGAAAAATCCTCAAGGACCGGTGCGGATGGCAATGTGATTGCCAAGCCGAAGAAGGTGCCGCGCAATCCGCAGCGCACCCATGCCATGATCCTGGATGCGGCGACGGCGGAATTCTCCGCCCATGGTTTCGGCGGCGCCAGGGTGGATGCGATCGCGGCGCGGGCGCAGACCAACAAGCGCATGCTCTACCATTATTTCGGCGACAAGGAGGGGCTTTATGTCGCCGTGCTGGAGGCGACCTATGCGGAAATCCGCAGCGCCGAGAAACATCTGGATCTCGCTAATCGCAATCCCGAGGAGGGAATGCGGGAACTGGCGCTTTTCACCTGGCATCACTTTCTCGATCATCCGGAGTTCCTGAGCCTGCTTGTCACCGAAAACCTGCACGAGGCGCGTTATCTGAAGCGCTCCGATAAGATCCTGGCGATGCATTCGCATTTTATTGCCGAGCTGGCCGGCGTGCTGCGACGTGGTGAAGCAGCCGGCATCTTCCGGCCGGCGGTCGATCCGGTCTCCGTCTACCTGACCGTCGCAGCACTCGGTTTCTTCTATCTGTCCAACCGCCATACGCTGTCGACGATTTTTGCCCGCAAGCTGACGGCGCCCGACGCACTGAAGGCCTGGGGCGAGCATATCGTCTCGGTGACGCTCGCCTCGATCAAGGCCTAGAGAAATTTTCGAAAGGCGATTGACAAGCCCGGACAGATCGCGCCATCGTGTAACTATATAGTTACATTGGCTGCGCGGCCAAACCTTTGCTTTTCCTGACTCGGGAGGGAGTCGGGTCAAACGATCGGGAGGGATCATGAAACGCATCGGGATCATCATGCACGGCGTCACGGGACGCATGGGGCTGAACCAGCATCTCATCCGCTCGATCGTGGCGCTGCGCGCCGAGGGCGGCGTGCTCTTGTCGAACGGCGAACGCGTCATGCCGGATCCGGTGCTTGTCGGCCGCAATGCGGCGCGGCTGGAGGAGCTGGCCCGCAAATACGGCATCGAGCGCTGGACCACCGATCTCGACGGTGCGCTTGCCGATCCTGAAGATGCGATCTTCTTCGATGCCGCAACGACGCAGATGCGCGCCGATCTGGTCTCCAAGGCGCTGGACGCCGGCAAGCATATCTATTGCGAAAAGCCGATCTCGGATGATCTCGACACGGCCGTGGCGCTTGCCCGGAAGGCCAAGGCATCCGGTCTTAAGAACGGCGTGGTGCAGGACAAGCTGTTCCTGCCCGGTCTTCGCAAGATCGCCATGCTGCGCGACAGCGGCTTTTTCGGCAAGATCCTCTCGGTGCGCGGCGAGTTCGGCTACTGGGTGTTCGAGGGTGACTGGCAGACGGCACAGCGGCCGTCGTGGAACTATCGCAAGGCCGACGGCGGCGGCATCATCCTCGATATGCTTTGCCACTGGCGCTATGTGCTCGACAATCTTTTTGGGCCGGTGAAGGCGATCAGCTGCCTCGGCGCCACCCATATCCCCGAGCGCGTCGACGAGGCCGGCCGGCGCTATGTCGCCGATGCCGACGATGCGGCCTATGCCACTTTCGAGCTTGAAGGCGGCATCGTCGCCCATATCAATTCTTCCTGGGCTGTCCGCGTTCGTCGTGACGATCTCGTTACCTTCCAGGTGGACGGCACGCATGGTTCGGCGGTAGCCGGCTTGAGCCGCTGCTTCACGCAACACCGCGTCAACACGCCGAAGCCGGTGTGGAACCCGGACCAGCCGCAGACGATCGATTTCTTCGATACCTGGGACGAGGTGCCGGACAATCAGGTCTATGACAACGGCTTCAAGATCCAGTGGGAAATGTTCCTGCGCCATGTGCTCGAGGACGCGCCCTGGCACTACACGCTGACGGAAGGCGCCAAGGGCGTGCAGGTCGCCTCCCTCGGCCTGAAAAGCTGGGCCGAACGCCGCTGGCTGGATGTCGAGCCGCTGGAAATCTAAGTCGGCGCACCGCCGTAAGAGGAATGTCCTGCCATGACCGAGCCATTGAAAATCAAACTTGTCGAGGCGGAGGCTTTCGAGCGTCCCGTCAAGCTGCGGCTTCCCTTCCGTTTTGGGGCGGCGACGCTGCGGGAGGCGCGGCAGATTTTTCTGCGTGTCCGGATCGAGGATGCGAGTGGCCGTTCGGCAAGTGGGATGGCGGCGGAGTTGATGGTGCCGAAATGGTTCGACAAATCACCTGAACTCACCAATGCCGATAATGAAAACCAGCTTCGCCGCTCGCTGGCCTTAGCGCTTGATGCCTTGCAAGGTGCGGGATTGGAGACAGCCTTCACGCTGCATGCAGCCGTCGAAGCGGCCCATCATGCGCGCGCCGCGGCTGACAAGCTGAACGGCCTGGTCGCCTCCTTCGGCCTGGCGCTTGCCAACAGGGCTATCCTCGATGCCCTCTGCCGGCTGGAAGGGTTGACGGTCGCGCAAGCGATCAAGGCCAACCGCCCCGGTATCGACGCCTCGACCACAACGGATCTGGAAGGCTTCGATCTCTCAGGTTTCCTTTCGACATTGACGCCGGCGCGGAGCCTTGCCGCCCGCCACACCGTCGGCCTCGTCGATGCCATCGAGACGCGCGATATCGCAGCGGACGAGCGTCTCAACGATGGGCTGTCGGAGAGTTTCGAAGAGGCGATCGATGCCTATGGCCTGACCTTCTTCAAGGTGAAGGTGTCGGGTGTTCCCGATGCCGATATCGATCGCCTTTGCCGCATTGCCGCGGTGATCGACGCCAAAGTGCCGGCCTATTCGGTAACGCTTGATGGCAATGAACAATTCGCATCCGCCGAGGCGGTGGCCGATCTCTTGTCGCGCATCCGGGCCGAGCCGAGGCTGGCGCGATTTGCGGCCTCGATCCTGTTCGTCGAGCAGCCGATCGCTCGCGCCTATGCCTTCGAAAAGCCAGTGACGGCGCTTGCCGCTTTCAAGCCGGTCGAAATCGATGAATCCGATGCCGACATCAACGCTTTCATCACGGCGAGGCGGCTTGGCTATACCGGCATCTCCTCCAAATCTTGCAAGGGTTTCTATCGCTCGCTACTGAACCGGGCGCGCGTTGCCAAATGGAGCGCTGATGACGGCATTGCCTATTTCATGTCGGCGGAAGACCTGACGACGCAGGGCGGTCTTGCCGTACAGCAGGATCTGGCGCTCGCCTCCCTGATCGGGATGACGCATATCGAGCGCAACGGTCACCATTATGTTGATGGCATGGCCGGTGCGCCCGAGGCCGAGCAGGCAGCTTTCGCGCGGGTGCATGACGATCTCTATGCCGTTCGCGACGGGCGGACGCGGCTGAGGATCGAAGGCGGCAGGATCGCCATCGGCTCGGTCATCGGCGCCATCGGTCTCGGTTCGTCCATCGCGCCCGACTGGAGCGCGATGGAGAGATGATACCTTCTCCCCAGCGGGGAGAAGGGCGCGCGGTACGCGCGGGTTGAGGGGGCGTTGCACCGTAAGGCATCGCCGATTTCGCCGCGCCACCCCCTCATCCGCCCTTTGGGCACCTTCTCCCCGAGGGGAGAAGGAGTAACGAGACTCTGGAGGAAGAACATGCCGTCATCATCGAAGAAGCGCTATGCCCTGGTCGGAACCGGCAATCGCGGCGCTACCATGTGGGGCAAGGATCTGGTCGAGCGCTGGGGCAATGAGGTCGAGCTTGTCGCCGTCTGCGATCTCAACGCGATGCGGGCCAAACGGGCGCTGGAATATATCGGGGCGAAGGTGCCGGTCTATACCGATTTCGACGAGCTGCTGCGGGTCGAAAAGCCGGATCTCGTCATCGTCTGTACCCGCGATTCCAGTCATGACGACCTGATCGTCAAGGCGATGGAGGCCGGCGCCAATGTCATCAGCGAAAAGCCGATGACGACGACGGTCGACAAGATCAAGCGCATTCTCGATGCCGAGGCGCGGACCGGCAAGCGGCTCGACGTCTCCTTCAACTACCGCTTCGCGCCGACGGCGGCGAAGATCAAGGAGCTGATCAATTCCGGCGTCATCGGAGATGTCACCTCAGTCGATTTTCACTGGTATCTTGATACCAGCCACGGCGCCGATTATTTCCGCCGCTGGCATGCCTTCGTCGAAAATTCCGGCAGCCTCTTCGTGCATAAGGCGACGCATCACTTCGATCTTCTGAACTGGTATCTGGATTCCGATCCCGAGACGGTCTCGGCCTTCGCCGATCTCAAGCATTACGGTCGCAAGGGTCCCTTCCGCGGCGAGCGCTGTCGTAGCTGTCGGTACAAGGACGAGTGCGATTACTATCTCGATATCAGCGCGACGCCGCTGCTCGAAAGTCTCTATGAGGATCCGTCAACGGTCGATGGCTATGTCCGCGACGCCTGCGTCTTCCGCGAGGATATCGATATCCCCGACACGATGGTTTCTTCGATCCGCTATCGCAACGGCGTCAACGTCTCCTACTCGCTGAACACCTACATGCCGATCGAAGGCCACCATATCGCCTTCAACGGTCACAAGGGGCGTATCGAGATGCGGCAATACGAGAAGCAGAAATGGACGACGCCGCCGGCGGACGAGATCGTCGTCATGAAGAATTTCGGCGATGTCGAGCGCATCTGGGTGCCGCATTCCTCCGGCGGTCACTACGGCGGCGACGACCGGCTGCGCAACATGCTGCTGCAATCCGGGCCGAACGATGAACTCAGACAACGCGCCGGTTCACGCGCGGGCGCAATGTCGGTTCTCTGTGGCATCGCGGCGCTGGAAAGCAGTCGTACCGGCCAGCAGGTTTCGATCGCCGATATCTGGGGCGAGGATGGTGGTTTGAACCTGCTGGAGGCGCGGCCGTAAAGAGCCGCGCAGTCCTTAGTTAGCTGCAGCCCGGCAGTTGCTGCGCGTAGAGCGCGGTCATGCCGTTGAAGCGTTTTGCGCCGGCGAGCGCCGTCGCATTGCCGCGCCAAGCCCCCTGCAGATAGCCCTTCGTGCCGGAATAATAGGCGAGATAGAGGTCATAGGAATCGTTGAGCGCGATGCCGGTCTCGAGGTGTGTCCGGTAGTGATACCAGCCGACGAAATCGATCGCGTCGGAGAAGCTGGTGCGGCTTGCGCCCCAATTGCCTGTCTCACGCTTGTATTTTTCCCAGGTGCCGTCCAGTGCTTGCGAAAAACCGTAGGCGCTCGATGGGCGCTTCCAGGGAATGAAGCCGAGCAGGTATCGTCTGGGCGGACGCGCGCGTGGTCGGAAGCCGGATTCGGTGTAGATCGTCGCCATCAGGATCGGCACGGGAACGCCGTATTTGCGCTCGGTACGCTCGGCCGCCCGCTGCCAATTGTTGAACCAGCCGTCGCGCTGATCGAAGATCGCGCAGACATTGCGGGTACGGGTGGGCGCGGTGGCGCAGCTCGCCAGCACGCCAAGCAGCAAGACAGCCAGAATGGAAAGAACGCGAGTACGCATGACTAGAAACCTCTTCGCTAAGAGATTGCTAGCCGGGAATGATTAAAAACGAGTTTTTCGGGTGTGCCGAAATGGGGCGTTTTCAGGGTGTTTTCGTGAATTTGCTGCGTTGCGTCATGCCATGCGCGCCAGATCCTCGCGGCGGATTTCATAGAGCAGCGGTTTGCCCTCGATGAAGCGGATAGCCTCGTCCACCGCCATCTCGCCGAGGCGGCTGCGCTCTAGCCCGACGGCGCCGGCAATATGCGGTGTCAGGAAGACATTCGGCAGGTCGTAAAAGGCCGAACTTGCCTCCGGGATTTCCGGATCGGTGACGTCGATGATGGCGTCGATCCGGCCGGTTTTCAGGGTGGCGAGCAGGGCGGCTTCATCGACCAGTGCGCCGCGCGCTGTGTTGATGAAGCTGGCACCTGGTTTCATTAGGGACAGGCGTTGGACGTCGATCATATGCCGCGTCGCCGGCAGCGAAGGGGCATGCAGCGAGACGATGTCGGCGTTGGCCATCAGGGCGTCGAGCTCGGTCTTCTCGACGCCAAGGCTCGCCGCTTCCGTCTCGTCGACCATCGGATCGTAAAGCAGGATCCGGTAGTCGAAGGGGGCGAGCAGTTCGATTACGCGCCGGCCGATGCGTGATGCGCCGATGATGCCGACCGTGCGGCCGTAATTGCCGATGGCTTCGGCCTGGATCGGCTGGGTGCGGTGGCGGTTGCGGTCGGCGACATAGAGGTCGCGAAAGCGGAAGACCTGCTTGCCGGCAAAGATGATCGCGGCAAGGGTGAATTCGGCGACCGGCAGGGCATTGGCCTGCGCCGCATGGCTGACCACGATATTCCTGTCGAACAGGCCGTTCTCGATCAGGCCCTTTACCGTGCCCGCCGCATGCGCCACCAGCTTTAAGTTCGGCGCTTGCGCCAGCACGGCCTCGTCGATGTGCGGCGAGCCCCAGCCGGTGATCAGGATTTCCGCTTTGCCGAGGAGCTTGCGCGCCCTGTCATCGTCGAAGCGTACCATCGGCGCGGCGTCGAGGACGCGGGCGATCGTGTCGAGACGTTGGATCAGAGCTGATGGTAGCACATGCTGAGTGCGCGACGGCTGCATGGCGAAAGCAACGGTCGGGCGGGAGGCAGATGGTGTCATGGCAGGCGCCCCGGCGCTTCGATGGCGCTGACGGTGGCGCCTTTTTCGGCGATCAGGGCGTGCAGGGCGTCGATGTCGGGTTTCGCGGGCGGCTTCGTCCAGGCGCCGGAGACGGCGGAGGGGTCACGCTCGGCGAGGATGGCGGAGACGAGAATGGTCTCGCCGGCCGGGATCGTGCCGCGCAATTGCGGCACCAGCGTCTTTGAGGCGATCAGGTTGGTGTTCGGCGGCGCCTTCTGCGCCACGCCGTCGCGGGCAATGGTCGAGCCGAGATCGAGAATGCCGCTGAAATCCTCCTCGCCGATTGCATAGGCGGCACCCTTGCCGGCTGAGAGCGTGTCAGCCTCGAAATCCCGCCTGGCGATCGCGAAGCCGCCTTCGGCCGTTTGCAGCGGTCGCGGCGTGACGATCTTGTGTAGGCGGACATGCCAGGGGGCGGCGGGGATCAGCCAGGTCTCGACGGTCACGTCGGCCAAGGGCGACCATTTGGCATAGAGCGTATTGCCGGCGAGCTTCGCCTCCTGATTGGTCTCGCGGACGCGGTAGTGCAGGCCGTCATCGCTAAAAGCGAGCATTGAGTCAAAGGCCGCGCCGGTGAAGGCCCGCTCGTCACTTTCGATGCTGAAGCCGTAGCGGGCGGAATAGGCGAATTTGGCGTATTTCTCCGCCCCGAAGCGCATCTGCTGGTTTTCCTGGCCGGAGGACAGCGCCACGACATCCGCCTTGCTGCGCATGATGACCATGCCGGGATGCTTGAGGGGAATGATAGCCGGCTCATTCTCTGGCGGCTTTTCCTCCGCCGTCCAGAAAGGATGAGTCTCGGGGAGCGCCAGCGGCAGGAAGGCCTTGAAGGCCCAATAGGGGGAGCCGGCGGAATTGTAGTTTTCCGACATCAGCAGGTTGGGATAGGCGTAGCCGATCGGCAATGTGCCGTCGCGGTTGGCGATCGGCTTGTCGGCCCACCAGCGCAGATGCCGAAGGCAAAGCCCCTTGATCTCGCCCCAGGGCAGCGCCTCGACATCGGCAAAGGCGAGCGCAGACCAGAAGCCGGCGCAGGCGAAGCGGTAAGTCAGGCTGCGGCCGAAGGGGATGGTGGCGCCATCGGGCGCGAACCAGTGGCGGAAATCCTTGGCGAACAACACAGCGCGCTCGCGATAGCGCTCGGCGCGGTCGTCGTTAACGAGCTTGGAATAGATCAGCCCGTAGAAATGCATGGCAAAGGGGATGTAGTGGTCGATGCGCCGGATATTGCCGTCGCGATACCAGCCGTCGGCAATGTAGAAGCCGTCCAATTCCCTCAGATAGTCCTCCGTCAGGCTGCGGTCGAAGGTGGCGCCGAGGCGGTCGAGCGCGATGTCGACCAGTACGCGGAAGAATTTCCAATTGTTGTCGGCATAGTCGAAGGTGCGGGCATGCTTGAGATAGGCGATGAGGTTGCCGCGGGCGCGGGCATCCAGCGGCTCCCAGATCTTTTCCGGTATCAGCGCCAGCGCGAAGCCCAACGCGGCAAGCTCGACCATGCGCTGGTCGCGGCCGTTAACACCGCCCCAATATTCCGGATGAGCCGGGTCGACGCCATTGGCCAGCCCCTCGGCAAAGCGGTCCCAATGGGCGAAATCTCCGCCGCCGGCGCCGAGCGGCGCAAGGCCCCAGAGCGGGCGGGCAAAACCTTCGAGATCGGCGGCGGCGCGGTCGAAATGCGCACCGGCGGCATCGATGCGGACGCGAGCATTACCCTTGGAGAAATAGGGCAGCAGCGGATCGAACAGGTCGGTCAGCGCGCAACGCATGTCGGCGCGGCTTGTGAGCGGATTGCCGGCAAGCGGATTGGTACTGACGGGATCGTAGATCATCGGTCTGGCTCTTGCTTGGTCGCCTCGACAGGAGACGCGCTTCAGGTTTCGGGCGGAAGGGTGCCGCCGGGGATCGGCGTGACGGCGTGGCAGACTTGGCGGGCAGGCGCATCGCGGTCGCGGAAGCGGGCGATCATCAGGTTGACGGCCTCGCGTCCCAGAGCGGCGCGGTCGACGCGCATGGTGGCAAGGCGCGGATTGGTCATCAGGGCGCAGGGCAGATCATCGAAGCCGACGATGGCGAAGTCGTCGGGCACGCGCAGTCCTGCTTCGATGACGGCATCGAGCACGCCGACGGCGATGAAATCGTTCATGCAGAAAGCGGCGGTAAAGCTGCGATCCTCGGCGAGGATGGCTGCGGTTGTATCATGCGCCTCCTGGCTGGAACTGCCGCGAAAGGTCATGGGCACGATCCGGCCCTCGGCGCCCTCCACCGAGGCGATCGCCGCCTCGAAGCCACGGATGCGCTCGCGGATCGTATGGCGGTGGGAGCCGGTGAAATGCAGGATACGGCGATGGCCGGCATCGAGCAGTCGGCGGGTCGCGGCATAGGCGCCGAAGAAGTTGGAGGGCGAGACGCCATCGAAGCGCAGCTTCGGATCGGTTCCGTTGACGAGCACGGTCGGCGTGCCGCTCTCCTCCAGCCAGGCGCGCAGATCGTCGGATGGATCGATGCCGACGAGGAACAGGCCCTCCGCCGCCGCCGCCTGAAGCTGCTCCTGGATGTGCTCCGGCGATGTTCTCGCCTCGCGGACAAGGCGAATATCGAAGGGCATGCCGCGCTCCGTGGCGCCGGCACGCAAGCCCTCCAGAATGCCTTCGTAGAAGACGCTGAGGCTGCCCGTGGCGCTGTCGCTGGCGATCAGTGCTAACCCTCCCGGCATGGTATCGACGGCGGACTTCAGCGGGTAGCCGAGATCGCTCGCCACCTTGAAGATCTGCTGGCGGATCGTGTCGCTGATGCCGGGTTCATTGGTCAGCACTCGTGACACCGTGGAGACGGAGACGCCGGCTCTGCTGGCAATGTCGGCCTGGGTGATGCGTTTGGATCGAAGCTCATTCATACCGCAATGTTTATGCAAATTACGCAAATTTGCAAGAAAAAGATTGTTTATTGCGTTTGGCAATGAAGTTGCATATCCTCCCGCGGAAATATCCGCAGTAGGCGTCGGGGAGATCGTCGCGGATAGCAACGCAAGAGAAGGAGGAATCTCATGCGCATGAATCGTCGTTCATTCATGATCGGAACTGCCGGAGCCGCGGCCGGTCTCGCTTTCGGTGGAGGGGCCATGCCCGCCTTTGCCGACGCGACGCAATTGCGGGCGATGTGGTGGGGCTCGCCCGATCGTGGCAAGCGCACGGTTGCCGTCGCCGAACTGTTTCACAGCAAGAACCCTGATCTATCCGTCGTCGGTGAAAGCATCAGCGGTGATGGCTACTGGGCAAAGCTCGCAACCGGCATGGCCAGCCAGAACATAGCAGACGTCTTCCAGCTCGAGCCGAGCACGATTTCGGACTATTCCAAGCGCGGCGCCTGCATGCCGCTCGACCAGTTCGTGCCCTCGACGCTGAATGTGGACAGTTTCGGCAAGGATGTGCTGAAGCTGACCACCGTCGACAACAAGCTCTATGGCGTCGGTCTCGGTCTCAATTCCTTTGCGATGTTCTATGACGAGGAGATGTTCAAGAAGACCGGCCTGACGCCGCCCGGCCCGACCACGACATGGGCGGAATATGCCGATCTCGCCGTGGAAATGACCAAGGCGGCCGGCAAGCGCGGCTATTGGGGCGGCCCCTATGGAGCGCGCTACAATTACGTGCTCGATGTCTGGCTACGCCAGCGCGGCAAGAGCCTCTTTACGGAAGAGGGCGGGCTCGGCTTCGGCGTCGACGATGCCAAGGAATGGTACAGCTACTGGGAAGATCTGCGCAAGCGCGGCGGCACGGTCTCCGCCGATGTCCAGACGCTCGACCAGAACGTCATCGAGAGCAACTGCCTGGCGCTCGGAAAATCGGCGATCGGCATGGCCTATTCCAACCAGCTCGTCGGCTATCAGCTCGTGGTCAAGAGCAAGCTCGCCGTCACGATGCTGCCGCGCGAAAAGAAGGACGGCCCCTCCGGCCATTACTATCGCCCCGCCCTGATCTGGAGTGTGGGCGCCACCAGCAAGAACGGCGAAGCGGCGGCGAAATTCATCAACTTCTTCGTCAACGATCCCGATGCCGGCAAGATCCTCGGCGTCGAGCGCGGCGTACCGATGTCGCCCGCCGTACGCGCTTCCATCCTGCCGACACTTAATCCGGTGGAGCAGCAGACGGTGCAATATATCGAGCTGCTGAAGGATCAGGTCGGCACCTATCCAGTACCGGCGCCGCTGGGCTCTGGAGAGTTCGACCAGAACGTCGCGCGCCCGGTCGCCGATCAGCTCGCTTTCGGCAAGATCACGGTCGCCGAGGCGGCGAAAAGACTGGTGGAGGAAGGTGCGACCAAGCTCAAGCGGAAGAGTTGAGCGGAGGCATTTTCAATGCGCCGAACGTCCGATACCCCCCTCTGTCACGTCAGTGACAGAGGGGGGTATCGCACCCTCCTCCGATTCTGCCATTAATGATTACTTCCCATCCCAGGGTTTCAGCGCATCCTGCTTCAGCTGGCGCTGCTGGTCCGCCGGCAGCTTGTAGTCGCCCTTGTAGGGGGCGCTTTCGAACGAGCCGTAAGTCGGATTCGCGATGGCGATCCAGTCGTGGCCGAAATGGGCGGCATTGGCGTCGAAGACCTTCTGGCGTTCCTCGAGGGTGCCCTTGTAGTCGTCGGTGAAGTCGCCGAAATTGTCGCCGAACATCAGGAGAATACGGTAGTTCTTGGCGATGAAGGCGCGGCGCGTGCCCTTGGCGGAGCCCCAATCGGGCTGTTCCTTGGCGCTGAGAAAAGTGTCGACATTGTCGCCCATCGGGAAGCCGAAGCGCTTCATCTCCTCGACGGTCGGGCCTTCCTCATCGGCGGTGCGGTTGGTGACGTAGAAGACCTTCACGCCCTTGGACGCCGCATATTGCGTGAATTCGACGGAGCCCGGAATGGGGCTGTCTTGCTGGGCGTTGACATATTTGGTCCAGCTGTCCGGCGTGAAGCCGGTGCCGGCGATGATGTTATGGGCCTGATAGGGCGATGTGTTGAGCACGGTGTCGTCGACATCGAGGATGATTGCCGGGGGGAAATCCTGGAAGTTGCCGGTCTGCTCGACCGGGGCCGCGGTCCAGCTCTTGTTCGCCAGGGCTTCGTCGAGCCGGATGCGGCCAAGCGCGTAGGCGCCGAGCGCATTCCCCTTGGCCTCGACCGAGGTCTGATCCCAGAGAACCGCGTTGAGATTGTCGTCGGGCTGGGCTGTCGGCAGGTCGGCTGCCAGAGCCGGCAGGGCGGCGGCAAGGCTGAAGGCGGTCATGAGCGCCTGGCGCCCAAAATATCCGTTTCTCACGCTGTTCTCCTTATGATTATTGGCTGCTGAAAATCCGCGAAGCATATCAACGGTTTCTGATGTATTCGGATGCCATGATCCGGATAAGGATAGTTCGTGCTCGCAGGAAATGTGTCAAGTCTGTGACAGTCGCGACGCAGCTGGTTTTTTCTGTTTTCCGTGCCTGGCCATCACGAAAAAATGCCGGAGCCCTTTCAGGCCCCGGCATCCATATTGCGTCACAGGCTCGGCTTACTTCTGCGCGTCGGCCCAGCTCTTGACCAGTTCGTCGTAGTTGACGGTGACCGGCTTTTCCTTCTCGTTGGCGATCTTCAGCTGCGGAGCGAGATGGCCGTTCTTGACGGCATCGGCGTTCCAGTAGGCGAGATCGTGCTCTTCGGCGAGCTTCGGACCGATATCGCCCTGAACACCGGCGCGTTCGATACGCTGCATCACCTTTTCCTGGTCGGCGCAGAGTGCATCCATGGCACCTTGCGCGTTCTTGGCACCCGATGCGGCATCGCCGATCGCCTGCCACCAGAGCTGCGCCAGCTTCGGATAGTCTGGAACGTTGGTGCCGGTGGGCGACCATTGCACGCGTGCCGGCGAGCGATAGAACTCGATCAGGCCGCCGAGTTCAGGCGCGCGCTTGGTGAAGCTCTTGTCGCGGATGGTGGATTCGCGGATGAAGGTGAGGCCGACATGGCTCTTCTTCACATCCACCGTCTTCGAGGTTACGAACTGCGCGTAGAGCCATGCGGCCTTTGCGCGGTCGACCGGGGTCGACTTCATCAGCGTCCAGGAACCGACGTCCTGATAGCCGAGCTTCATGCCGTCCTTCCAGTAGACGCCATGCGGAGACGGCGCCATGCGCCATTTCGGCGTGCCGTCGGCGTTCATGACCGGCAGGCCGGGCTTGACCATGTCGGCGGTGAAGGCCGTGTACCAGAAGATCTGCTGGGCGACATTGCCCTGCGACGGAACCGGACCGGATTCCGAGAAGGTCATGCCTTGAGCTTCCGGCGGTGCATAGGCCTTCAACCAATCGAGATACTTCTGGATAGAGTAGACGGCGGCCGGGCCGTTGGTGTCACCGCCACGGGCGACGCAGGAGCCGACCGGACGCGAGTTGGCATCGACCTTGATGCCCCATTCGTCGACCGGCAGGCCGTTCGGCAGGCCCTTGTCACCGTTGCCGGCCATGGAGAGCCAGGCATCGGTAAAGCGCCAGCCGAGCGACGGGTCCTTCTTGCCATAGTCCATATGGCCGAAGACCTTCTTGCCGTTGACGTCGCGGCCGGTGAAGAATTCGGCGATATCCTCATAGGCCGACCAGTTGACCGGTACGCCGAGATCGTAGCCGTACTTGGCCTTGAAGTCGGCCTTGTTCTTCTCGTCGTTGAACCAGTCGTAGCGGAACCAGTAGAGGTTGGCGAACTGCTGGTCGGGAAGCTGGTAGAGCTTCTTGTCCGGTGCGGTGGTGAAGCTGGTGCCGATGAAATCGGCGATGTCGAGGCCTGGATTGGTAACGTCCTTGCCTTCGCCGGCCATCCAGTCGGTCAGGTTGCGGACCTGCTTGTAGCGCCAATGTGTGCCGATCAAGTCGGAATCGTTGACCCAGCCGTCATAGAGGTTCTGGCCGGTCTGCATCTGCGTCTGGATCTTCTCGACGACGTCGCCTTCCTGGATGACGTCATGGGTGACCTTGATGCCGGTGATGGCGGTGAAGGCCGGTGCCAGAACCTGCGATTCATACTGGTGGGTGGTCAAGGTTTCCGAGACGACCTTGATCTCCATGCCCTGGAAGGGCTTGGCCGCGTCGATGAACCATTGCATTTCCTTTTCCTGATCGGCGCGCGAGAGCGTCGAGACATCGCCGATCTCCTTGTCCAGGAATGTCTTGGCTTCGTTCATGCCGGCCTGAGCCGAACCGGCCAGAGCCAGCAGCACGACTGCCGTCGTTGTTAAGAGATTCCGTCGCATATATTCCTCCCTACAGGTTGCGAGCGCATTGTCAGGCGACCGGATCCCCGGCCATCTGTATCGACTTGTCTTACCGCGCCGCATGTCCGAAGACGGGCAAGGGGCGGGGTAACTCTTGAAACCGTGTCAGAGCCCTTCACGGGAGCGCTCTGACTTTTTGTTTTTACGCAATTCCGGACGGAAAACCGCTGGCGCACTTTTCCTGGAATTGCTCTAGACCAGGCGGAAGACGCCGATGGCATAGACCACGGAAATGCCGACCGCCCACCACAGGCTAGGCCCGATCAGACCCAGCCATGCGAGATGGATGAAGGCGGCGCCGAGCAGCGAGACGAACAACCGGTCGCCCCGCGTCGTTTCGAAGCGCAGGATGCCGATGCGCGGATTGCCGCCGGGCGAGACATATTCCCAGACGGCCATGCCGATCAGCAGCGCCAGGATCGTTGCGAAGAACAGCGCGGTCGGCAGTGTCCAGGCCATCCAGGAAAAATCGGTATTCATGATGGTCTCCCTTCAGACGCGGCCGAGCGCGAAGCCCTTGGCGATGTAGTTGCGGACGAAATAGATGACGAGTGCGCCGGGGACCAAGGTCAGCACGCCGGCGGCGGCAAGCAGGCCCCAGTCCATGCCCGAGGCCGAGACCGTGCGCGTCATGATGGCGGCGATCGGCTTGGCGTCGGTCACCGTCAGCGTGCGGGCAATCAGGAGCTCGACCCAGGAAAACATGAAGCAGAAGAAGGCGGCGACGCCGATGCCGCTGGCGATCAGTGGAATGAAGATCTTGATGAAGAAGCGCGGGAACGAATAGCCGTCGATATAGGCCGTTTCGTCGATCTCCTTCGGCACGCCGGACATGAAGCCTTCGAGGATCCAGACCGCGAGCGGCACGTTGAACAGGCAATGTGCCAGCGCAACCGCGATATGGGTGTCGATCAGGCCGAAGGCCGAATAGAGCTGGAAGAAGGGCAGCGCGAAGACCGCCGGCGGCGCCATGCGGTTGGTCAGCAGCCAGAAGAAGACGTGCTTGTCGCCGAGGAAGCGGTAGCGCGAGAAGGCATAAGCCGCGGGTAGCGCGCAGCCAACCGAGATCACCATGTTCATGACGACATAGGTGATCGAGTTGATATAGCCCTTATACCAGGACGGATCGGTGAGGATGATCGTGTAGTTGCGCAGGGTCGGCGCATGCGGATAGAGCGTCAATCCGCCGACGATCTCCTCATTGGTCTTGAAGCTCATATTGACGAGCCAGTAGATCGGCAGGAGCAGGAAGATGATGTAGAGGGTCGGTACCAGCCATGACCAGCGCCCTTCCTCGCGATGCCGGCTTATCGGCTGCGCACCGGTCGTGGCGGTCACGCCGACGACCGGGCCTGAAGCGGCCATCTTGTGCATCGTTGCGTCGTCGGCCGTGGTGGAAAGAGGTTTGGCGCTCATCGCGTCGCTCCCGCATCATAATTGGTCATGACGGTGTAGAAGACCCAGGACAACAGCAGCACGATCAGGAAGTAGACGAGCGACATTGCCGCTGCGGGGCCGAGGTCGAACTGGCCGAGCGCAATCTTCACAAGGTCGATCGACAGGAAGGTCGTGGAATTGCCGGGGCCGCCGCCGGTGACGACGAAGGGTTCGGTATAGATCATGAAACTGTCCATGAAACGCAGCAGCACGGCGATCAACAGCACCCGGTTCATCTTCGGCAGCTGGATGTAGCGGAAGACGGACCAGCGCGAGGCGCCGTCGATCTTGGCGGCCTGGTAGAAGGCGTCGGGAATGGAGGCAAGGCCGGCATAGCAGAGCAGCACGACAAGGCTGGTCCAGTGCCAGACATCCATGATGATGATCGTCGCCCAGGCGTCGGCCGGATCGGAGACGTAATTATAATCGATGCCGAGGTTGACGAGGACATAGCCCATCAGGCCGATATCGCTGCGTCCGAACACCTGCCAGATCGTTCCGACCACGTTCCACGGGATCAGCAGCGGCAGGGCCATCAGCACCAGGCAGACCGGCACGCCGACGCCCTTCTTCGGCATGTTGAGGGCGATGAGGATGCCGAGCGGCACCTCGATCGCCAGAATGACGAAGGAGAAGATCAGGTTGCGGAACATGGCGTCCCAGAAGCGGCCGGAGTGTAGGATCTCCTCGAACCATTGCGTCCCCGCCCAGAAGAAGACGTTGTTGCCGAAGGTATCCTGCAACGAATAGTTCACGACCGTCATCAGCGGAATGACGGCCGAAAAGCCGACCAGCACCAGGACGGGAATGAGCATGAACCAGGCTTTGTTGTTCCACGGCTTGTCCATGATCAGGCTCCCATCTCGACGCGCCAGGAGTTGGCGTAAATATTGATGCCGGCGGGATCAAACGCGATATGCGGTTCGGCCGGCACCGTCTGGTCCTCGCCGATGACGGCGACGATGTCCTGTCCGTCCAGCTTGGCGCGCACCACCTTGCGGCGGCCGAGATCCTCGACCTGCGTAACCGTCGCCGGCATGCCTTCGCGGCCGAGGCGGACGAATTCCGGGCGGATGCCGAGTTCGGAGCGGCCTTCACGCCGCTCAATGGGTGCGCCGGGGAGGGCGATGGTGCGGTTGCCGAGCCGCGCATTGCGGCCGTCGATCTCGATCGGCATGACGTTCATGCCGGGCGAACCGATGAAATAGCCGACGAAGGTGTGGCGCGGGCGCTCGAACAGGTCGTTCGGCGTGCCGATCTGCACCACCTCGCCATTGTACATCACCACGACCTTGTCGGCGAAGGTCAGCGCCTCCGTTTGGTCGTGGGTGACATAGACCATGGTGAAGCCGAAGCGGCGGTGGAGCTGTTTCAGCTGTGAGCGCAGCACCCATTTCATATGCGGGTCGATGACCGTCAGCGGCTCGTCGAACAGGATGGCGTTGACGTCGGAGCGCACCAGGCCGCGGCCGAGCGAAATCTTCTGCTTGGCGTCGGCCGTCAGGCCGCGCGCCTTGCGATGGGCACTGTCGGAAAGACCGATCATCTCGATGATCTCGTCGACCTTGCGCTTCACGTCGGCTTCCGGAACGTGCCGGTTGCGCAAGGGGAAGGCGAGGTTTTCATAGACCGTCATCGTGTCGTAGACGACCGGGAACTGGAAGACCTGAGCGATGTTGCGCTCCTGGGTCGATAGCCGGGTCACGTCCTTGCCGTCGAAGAGGATGCGGCCTTCCGAGGCGCGCACCAGGCCGGAGACGATGTTGAGCAGCGTGGTCTTGCCGCAGCCGGACGGCCCGAGCAGCGCATAGGCGCTGCCGTCCTCCCAGCTGTGATGCACTTCCTTCAGCGCATAGTCCGCATCGGACTTCGGGTGGTCGTTGTAGGCGTGTCGGATATGATCCAGGTCGATACGTGCCATTGGCCGTGTCTCTCCTCAGGCTGCCCGTTGGAGGGCGGGTGTAACTGCGGCGCCATCGGTGTCGAACACCATGATGTGGCGCGGGTCGATATAGACGTCGATCGCATCGTCGACATCGATGTCCTGGACGCCCTGGGTCAGCATGACCCAGCGTCGGTCGGCGAAATCGATGTGGATGTAGCTTTCCGAACCGGTGATCTCGGTCACCATCACCCGTGCCGGCGCGGCGACGGCTTCCGGCGTCTGCGGCTTCAGCGCCAGATGGTGTGGCTGGAAGGCGATCGTATAGGGGCCGTCCGCCCGGTCCGCTAGGTCCTGCGGCACGGGCAGGCGAATGCTGTCGTTCAGCACGAAGAGGTTGCCGCGCTTTTCGAGCGTGATGGTGTTCAGCGGCGGGTCTGCAAAGGTGGTGGCGGTCATCAGGTCCTTCGGGCTGCGGAAGACATCGATCGTCGGCCCGAATTGCGTGATGCGGCCCTGCGACAGGGTTGCTGTATTGCCGCCCAGAAGCAGCGCCTCGGAGGGCTCGGTCGTGGCATAGACGAAAATGGCGCCGGATTCGGCGAAGATTTTCGGCAGCTCGGCGCGCAGTTCTTCGCGCAGCTTGTAGTCGAGATTGGCGAGCGGCTCGTCGAGTAGCACCAGGCCGGCATTCTTGACGATGGCGCGGGCCAGCGCCGTGCGCTGCTGCTGGCCGCCGGAAAGGCTGAGCGGCAGGCGATCGAGGAAGGGGCCGAGCCGCAAGAGATCGGCGGCTTTTTTCACCTCGCGGTCGATCGTCTCCGCGTCGGTGCCGCCAAGGCGCATGGGCGAGGCGATGTTGTCGTATACGGTCATCGCCGGATAATTGATGAATTGCTGGTAGACCATGGCGACGTTGCGGCGCTGCACGGGAACGCCGGTGACGTCGGTGTCGTCGACATGGATCGTCCCCGTCGTCGGCTTGTCGAGGCCGGCCATCAGCCGCATCAGCGATGTCTTGCCCGACAGCGTCGGTCCGAGAAGCACATTCAGCGTGCCGCGCTGCAGCGTCAGGTTCGTTTCGGCGATATGCGTTTCGCCGCTGACCGATTTCGACACGTTTCTGAGTTCAAGCACGATAGATTCCTTCCATGCGCGGCATGTCGATGCCGCTGCGAGGAGATTGATAGTTCTGGGTCGGTTACGTCTTACGGGGTGATGTTTTTTGCCCAAGCCGGCTCGGCACTTGTCGCGCGCGGTTGCGCCCCGGTGCCAGGTTCCGAAGGGTGAAATGCTTTTAAGAGAATGCGGCGTCTGAAGCTCGATGCAAAAAAACTGCCTTCGCGCAGGCCACGGCGCGCAGGCTGAATGGCAATGCAGCTTGCTCTGCTGGCAGCGCCATTTTTGCTATCGATTCGATCTATGGACAATGGAACCTCCCCCTGTTTCACTTTGCGCCCCTCAAGCGAAAACCGAAACCATAACGACGATAAATGAAGATAAAGGAATGTCAAACGAAAACTAGCCGCGTTTCAGTTTCGCTTCATAAATCTCATTCCCGCGCTTTTTTAGGGGTTTGAAATGAATCCGATAACTGATTGATCGGGATAGGAAATGGCGCGAAATCCTGGTCGGGAAGCGAAAAAGCGAAGCGGTGGCTAAAGCCAGTTGATGCGCTTCAGCACCCAGAGGGTGGCGATCGAGGTGATCGTCACGAAGAGGACGATGACGACGAAGGCCCATGTATCGTTGACGCCGGGAATGCCGCCGACATTCATGCCGAACAGGCCGGCCACCACGCTTGGCGGCAGAAGCAGCGCGGCGAGGGCTGCGAGGCGGTTGGAGTTGCGGGCGATGCGCTCGCTGATGACGGTCGACAAGTCGTCATGCAGGATGCCGGTACGGTCGCGGATGGCGTCGAGATATTCGATATAGCGCATCAGCTTGTCGATGACCTCGCGCAGGCGCAGCTTGTCGCGTTCGGCAAGCCAGGGCGCGTCGTCGTGCTCGATGCGGTTCAGCGCGTCGCGCTGCGGCGCCAGATAGCGGCGAAGCTGCACGGCCCGCCGGCGTAAAAGCTTCAGGCGCTCGCGCACCTGGCCGGCCTCGCCGTGAAAGATCAGCTCGTCAAGCTCATCCACCTCTTCGTCCATGGCGTCGAGCACGGGTTCGAGATCGCGCACCAGCTTGTCGCCGATCAAAGCGAGCAGTTCGCCGGAGCGCTGCGGTCCCTTCTTCTTTTCCAGTGACAGGCGGATATCGCGCAGCGCCGTGATGTAGTGGCCGCTGTCGCGAAGTGAAACGATGCGCTCACCATCGACCCAGAGATGCAGGGGCACGAGGTCGATATCGGCGGGCTTCTGCGTCGTGCCATCAGGGGATGTCGCGCAGACGCCGCGCAGGATAATCAATAGCCCGTCGCCCACCGGCTCGACGCGCGGGCGGGATTCCTCTTCCAGCAGCGCCTCGACCACGAAAGGGTCAAGGCCGCTCTTATGGGTGATCCAGTCGGCGGTAGCGGGATGATCGCGCTCGAAATGCAGCCAGGTGACGCCCTCCCCGGGCTTGCAGGAACCGACCTGTTCCAGGCTGAGTTGCCGGCAGCCGCCCTGTCCGTCGAGCAGGGAGGCGAAACGCAATCCCGGTTCGGTGCCGTAGCTGACCGTCGAACTGTTCGATGCTTCCATGGCGCCCTGATCCATCCATCCCCCATGGCAGCAAAAAGCGCGAGCATCACCGGAGTTTGTGGTGTGCTGGCGGGTAGCTTACCAGTTCGGATCAAAGTGGCAAGGTGCCTGCCTTCCACCATCAATCGGGAGAATTGAAGACGGCTTCGATATGATGGCCATCCGGATCGATCACGAATGCCGCAAAATAATGCGGCCCATAGTGGGGTCGAAGGCCGGGGGAACCGTTGCCTGTTCCTCCGTTTGCGATAGCCGCCTCATAGAAGTCGACGACGCCTTGTCGGCTTGCAGCGGCCAAGGCCAGATGAAAACCCGGACCGGGCGGCCGCTGACCCTCCGGACAGAACTTCAACGCCAGCTTATCGCCACCGCCGGCAATGCCGTAGCCGACGGCCTGACCCATTTCTCCCGGCCTCAGATCTTCCCAAACGCGAATGTATCCCAGCGGGGCAAGAGCAGCATCGTAGAATGTCGCTGCGCGTTCAATGTTGGAGACGCCGAAGGAGATATGATGAAGCATATGTCTGGAAACTCCGGTTTCGGATCAGTTCTCGCACATCGCAAAACATGCAAGGCGACAACATAACCTCCGTATTGCCTTCGTAGTGCATTTTTCAAATACAAAACCGCCCGCAGCAGATTGCTTCGGGCGGTTCCAGGTCTTCATCGGATGTAGCAGCCACCTATGGGGCTGGCCCCGACCGGTTCGTCGTCAACGTGCTGCCCAGTTGGCGCCGCGGCGGAAGATGGTTTTCATCTGCGGCACGCTGAATTCCTTGGCCTGGTGGCCCAGCGAGGAATAGAAGACGCGGCCCTTGCCGTATTTGCGCTTCCAGGCGACCGGCATGACGACACCGTCGATCCAGTAGGCGTGGTCACCGGTGAAGGTGGTGGTGGCCAGCACTTCGTTCGATGGGTCGACATGCATGTAATATTGCTCCGACGTGTAGGGGAAATCGGTGATCCCCTCCATGATCGGGTCGTCCGGCCGGGTGATGTTGACGGTGTAGTCGATGATGTTGCCGGGATGGGCGACCCATTGGCCGCCGATGATGAACTGGTATTCGACGCTTTCGCGGAAACTGTCACCGGCGCCGCCATGATAACCGGCGATCCCGACACCGCTCTCGATGGCTTCGGCGAGGTTCTTCACCTCTTCCTTCTCGATCTTCGACATGGTGACGATCGGCACGATCAGGCTGAGATCGTGGATCGACGGGTCGGCGAAGGCTTCGGTGCTGTTTTCGAGATAGACCTTGAAGCCGTCCTCCTCCAGCATGTCGCGGATGATGTGGGCGCATTCCTGCGGTTCGTGGCCGCTCCAGCCGCCCCAGACGATAAGTGCTTCACGCATGATATTCCTCCTGAAATTGCGCGGTTAACGACCGATTTTTCCGTCCACGAGGGACTCTGACAGAGGGGCCGGACGTTCCGTTTGTGTGGTGATGGTGATCGTGCGACCGCTGTCCGAGGCCGTCTGGAAGGCTTCCATGACTTCGAGCACATGCAGCGCCAGGCTGCCATTGGCGCGATGCGGCCGGTTGGAGCGGATGGCGTGCGCCAGATCCGCGACGCCGAGCGAGCGATAGTTGCCGTTGGCATAGGGCGCCGTGACCTCGCGCGGCTCGAACTGGCCACCCTTCTTCAGATACTCGACCTCGCCGCCGAAATGGTTCGGATCGGGCACGATCAGCGTGCCCTCTGTGCCGTAGATTTCGAGCGGCACGTGCTTGTGGCCGGCGACATCGAAGCTCATGCCGATCTGCACGACGGCACCGCTGGCAAAGGCCATGACGCCGGCAACGTGGGTCGGCACATGCACGGGGATGTGCTCGCCGTTGCGCGGCTCGCTGGTGATGATGCGCTCCCTGCGCGGCGTCACGGTAAAGCCGGCGACCTGGGAGACCGGCCCGAGCAGGTTGACGAGGTCGGTGATGTAGTAGGGACCCATGTCGAGCATCGGTCCGCCGCCGACTTCGTAATAGAAAGCCGGATTCGGATGCCAGCGCTCGTGGCCGGGGCACATGAAGGTGGCGATGCCACCGACCGGAATGCCGATCGCGCCCTCGTCGATGATGGCGCGCGCCGTCTGGTGTCCGCCGCCGAGAAAGGTGTCGGGGGCCGCGCCGATGCGCAGGCCTTTGGCGGCGGCGGCATCCGCGAGCGTCTTGCCCTCGGCGAAATTGATGCCGAGCGGCTTTTCCGAATAGGTATGCTTGCCGGCATCGAGCGCCTGCAGGCCGACGGCGACATGCGCCTTCGGAATGGTCAGGTTGACGATGATCTCGATCGAGGGGTCAGCGAAGAGGGCGGCGACATCGACGGCTTTCAGGCCGAATTCGGCAGCCTTGGCTTCGGCCAGTTCGCGATTGAGGTCTGCGACCCCTTTGATGTCGAGAATGGGAAACGATTTCATCGCTTTGAGATAGGCGCCGGAAATGTTCCCGCAGCCGATAATGCCAATGCCGACCTTTTCCATAAAACTTCCTCCAAATGAAATGCTTGTCCGTCCTTGCGGGTCAGAGGGCCGATGCCGGCCCCGTCGTTCCCCAAGGCGATTCATAGAGCTCGCGAAGCGCCACGACGGCCGCACCCTGCGCCCAGGTTTCGTCCGTCGACTGGTCGAAGACGAGTTCCGTCACGCCCTTGATCGAGGGTGGAATGGCCAGGGAATAGGCCTCCCGGAGGCTGTCGAGGAAGGGCTGGCCGAGCGCCAGGCTCGATCCGACGAGAATGACGCGCGGCGGCGCGAAGAGCGTGACGATATTGGCGAGCGCCACGCCGCAGGCCTCGCCGGCGCGGATGGCCGCGCTGATCAGCACATTATCCTCGGCCGCAATCAGCGTCTTCGCATGCGCCATGCCTCGGCCGAGACGAATGGCTTCGGCGAAGCGGCCGTTCTGCTGGTCGCCGAGGATGGCGCTTTCGCCTGCTAGGCTTGCAAGCCGTATGGTGCCCTGCGGCCCTATGCCGAGGACAAGGTCGCCAAGATTGTGGCTCAGGCCGCCGGCGCCGCGAAAGAGCTGGCCGGCATGCAAGACGCCGAGGCCGAGCGTCTGTTCCAGCGACACCAGCACCATGTCGTCGAGGTCCCGTGCCTGGCCGAACCAGTGATGCGCCAGCGTGATGGCATGGGCATCGCTCTCGACGATGGTGGGGACGCCCAATCGTTCGGACATTTCTCTGGCGAAGTCGACGCCGCTTTCGCGGAAGATCGGGCTCGAGCGAACATGGCCGGTGCGGTGCTCGATGACACCGGGAAGGCCGAGGCAGACCGAATCGATCTCGTCCAGCGCCAGGTCGGCATCGACGACGCAGCGGCGCACGCCGTCCTCGATCAGGTCGGCAATGACGCTGATCGGCTGCCGGTCGACGCGAAGCGCAAGCGTCAGCGTCGACAAGACCTCGCCGCGGAAATCGGCGACGACGAAGACCATGCGGTTGGCGGCGATCTTTGCGCCGACGACGCGGGCGGCGTCCGGATTGAGCTCCAGCATGACGCGCGGCCGGCCACGGGCGGCGGCCTCGCGCAGGTCGCCTTCGGTGCGGGCCAGGATTAGACCGTCATCAAGGAGCGAAGCGGTGATGGCCGAAACCGTGGTGGTGGAAAGCTGGGTGCTTTCGCTGATTTCGATACGTGCGATGGAGCCCGCCCGCCGGATCGTATCCAGCACATTGAAGCGGTTTATCGCCCGCATAAGCTCGGGATCTGCTGTTTTCATGAGAATGGTGCCGAATGACGTTTCCGCTCGGTTGCGGCCTGGTATTTTTGACGGGATGCGAATTAAATAGCCTATGCTTGTAGCCTGATGTCAAGCCACTTCCGGCCGCTTCTGCCGAAAATTTAGGAATGGTGGTTGACATTTCAGCAAAGCTCCGTTGAATTAATCCGCATAAGGGAAAAATTATAGAGGCTGTTGTTCCCTTGGGAGGAGACAATCATGTTTTATGAACGTGGGGCGAAGGCCCTTCGCGGCGTGCGTATTGCCGCCATTGCTGCTGCCACGGGACTTGCGATGCTTTCCGGCGCGACCAGCGCCGCGGCTGACACGGTCGTCAAGTGGCTGCATCTCGAAACCGATCCAAACTATGTGGCCGTCTGGCGCAAGATCGCCGATCAGTATGAAGCCCAGCATCCGGGCGTGAAGATCCAGATGCAGTTCCTGGCGAACGAGGCGTTCAAGGCAAAGCTGCCGACGCTGCTGCAATCGAGCGACGCGCCGGATTTCTTCTTCAGCTGGGGCGGCGGTGTGCTGAAGCAGCAGGAGCAGACCGGCACGCTGATGGACCTGACCGCGGCGATGAACGCCAAGGACGGCGCCTGGCTGAAGGCCTATAATCCGGCAGCGGTCAAAGGCCTGACCTTCGACGACAAGATCAGCGCCGTACCCTACAAGCTCGGCACGGTTTCCTTCTTCTACAACAAGGCGCTCTTCGCCAAGGCCGGCGTCGATGCGACTGCCATCAAGACCTGGGACGACTATCTTGCCGCGGTCAAGAAGATCAAGGCGGCCGGTATAGCGCCGATCGCCGGCGGCGGCGGCGAGAAGTGGCCGATCCACTTCTACTGGAGCTATCTGGTGATGCGCGACGGCGGCCAGCCGGTCTTCACCGCGGCCAAGACCGGTCAGGGCAACGGCTTCAACGATCCGGCGATCATCAAGGCGGGCGAACAGCTCGCAGAGCTCGGCAAGCTCGAGCCGTTCCAGCCGGGCTATCTCGGCGCCACCTGGCCGCAGGCGCTCGGCATCTTCGGCGATGGCAAGGCCGCGATGATCCTCGGTTTCGAAAACACCGTCGCCAACCAGCGCACCAATTCCGGCGACGGTAAAGGCCTGGCCGACGACAATGTCGGCCGCTTCGCCTTCCCGGCGGTCACCGGCGGCGCCGGTCTCGCGACCGATACGCTCGGCGGCCTGAACGGCTGGGCCGTGACCAAGAAGGCCCCGCCGGAAGCGCTCGATTTCCTCGCCTATCTCACCAATGCGGAGAATGAACGCACAATGGCGCAGGCCGGCATGCTCATTCCGGCGACGATCGGTTCCGAGGACGGCGTCAAGGGACCGCTGATGGGCGATGCCGCCGAACAGCTGGCACATTCGACCTGGCACCAGAACTTCTTCGACCAGGATCTGGGTCCCTCCGTCGGCCGTGTCGTCAACGATGTCGCGGTCGGCATCGTCTCCGGCCAGATCACGCCGAAGGACGGCGCGCAGCAGGTCCAGGACGCTTTCGAGCAGGATCAGCTCTAGCACCTAAAACACCTTCGCCCCAACGGGGAGAAGGTGGATCGAAACGCTGAGCGAAGTGAAGCGATGAGAGACGGATGAGGGGGTGGCGCATTCTGTACAATCCTTACGGTGCAATGCCCCCTCAACCTGCCCTTTGGGCGTCCTTCTCCCCGTGGGGGAGAAGGTGAAACGTACCCTAGCGCCAATCTGCGAAATTGATCCGGATTTGGCGTGACAGTTGATCGGGTGAGCCAGCTTCCAAAACCGGCTCACCATTTCCAAAGACGACGTATGTTTCCCTGGAACGTCAGGGGTCAGGATCATTAATGACTGATGTCAGCGCAACGACCGCTATCCGGCCCATCTCTAGAGCGAGACCTGCGGCGCGCCGAAAATCGCCGGCCGCGCGCGGTCGCATGCCCGTCATCCTGCTGTTCTTGCCGCCGGCGCTTTTGCTTTTCAGCATCTTCGTCATCCTGCCAATGGGAGAGGCCGCCTGGTACAGCCTTTACCGATGGAACGGCTACGGATTGCCGACGGAGTTCGTCGGCCTGCGTAATTTCCAGGTGCTGTTCAAGAATGCCGCGTTCCTGACCTCGCTCAAAAACAATGCGCTGATCATCGTGGTATCGATTGCCGTGCAGGTGCCGCTTGCCATTTGGCTCGCGACCATGCTGGCGCACCGTATTCGCGGTGTCGTGCTCTTTCGGCTGATCTTCTTTTTGCCCTACGTGCTGGCGGAAGTCGCGGCAGGCCTGATCTGGCGCTTCGTCTATGACGGCGACTACGGCCTCTTCGCCGCGATCGCACACTTCCTCGGAACCGCCACGCCCTACGTGCTCGCCGACAAGGATCTGGCGATGTACGCGGTGCTTGGCGTGATCGTGTGGAAATATTTCGGCTTCCACATGATGCTGTTCATCGCCGGCCTGCAATCCCTAGACAAGAGCGTGCTGGAAGCGGCTGAAATCGACGGCGCCACCGGTTGGCAGAAGTTCCGCTACGTCACCCTGCCGCTGCTCGGCTCGACGTTGCGCCTGTCGGTGTTCTTTGCGGTCGTCGGCTCGTTGCAGCTCTTCGATATGATCATGCCGCTCACCGGCGGCGGACCGTTCAACTCGACCCAGACGATGGTGACCTTCCTCTACAATTTCGGCGTCACCCGCATGCAGGTTGGCCTCGGCAGCGCCGTCGGCGTGGTGCTGTTCGTCATCTGCGTCACCCTCGCCTTCGGCTACAAACGGATATTTATGCGCAATGACTGATATCGCCTCATCCGTTCGACTGAAGATCGGCACGAAGATCTATCTCTATGCGTCGTTGACCATCATCGCCGCCATCGTGCTGATCCCGCTGTTGACAACCATGCTCGGCGGCTTCAAGTCGCTGGGGGATCTCCGGGTCAATCCCTTCGGCCTGCCAGCCGAGTGGCATTTCGAGAACTATACCGGCATCCTGTTTGGCGACCGCTACTGGCGGCAGATGATGAACTCGCTGATCATTGCGGTGCTGACCGTGTTTCTGACGGTATCGGTCTCGGCGATGGCGGCCTTCGCCTTCGCGCATGTGAAGTTCTTCGGTTCGAACTTCCTGCTCAACTATTTCCTGATTGGGCTGATGTTTCCGGCGGCGACGGCGATCCTGCCTCTGTTCATCCGCATACGCGATCTCGGCCTGCTTAATACCTATTGGGGCGTTGTGCTGCCGCAGGTGGCCTTCGGCCTCGGCATGAGCATTCTTCTGTTCCGAAACTATTTTCGAAACCTTCCGGAAGAATTGTTCCAGGCGGCTTTTGTCGATGGCTGCGGCTATATCCGCTTCTTCTGGCATATCTCGCTGCCGCTCTCTCGGCCGATCATCGCCACCGTCAGCATCATCTCCTTCGTCGGCAGCTGGAACAGCTACATCCTGCCGCTGATTATGCTGAACTCGGATTCGATCTATCCCTGGCCGCTCGGCATGATGGTCTATAGCGGCGAATTCGGCACGGAATGGGAATTGGTGTTGGCCTTCATCACGCTCACCATCCTGCCCACCATCATCGTCTTCTTCCTGGCGCAGAAGCATATCATCGCCGGCCTCACCGCCGGTGCAGTGAAGTCCTGAGCCTTACTGGAGCAAAAAGCATGGCATCCGTCGAACTGCACAACATCCACAAGGCCTATGGCGCGCTGGCGGTCATCCACGATATCTCGCTGGCGATCGACGATGGCGAGTTCATCGCGCTCGTCGGTCCCTCCGGCTGCGGGAAATCGACCCTGTTGCGCATGATCGCTGGGCTGGAGGAAATCACCGACGGTGATGTCTCGATCGGCGGGCAGGTGGTTAACGCCATGACGCCGCGCGAGCGCAACATCGCCATGGTCTTCCAGTCCTACGCGCTTTACCCGCACATGACGGTGGCCGAGAACATGGGTTTCAATCTGAAGCTCTCGGGCGAGACGAAGCCGGCGATCGAGCAGCGGGTGAACGAAGCCGCGCGCATGCTCGACCTTACCAAGCTGCTCGACCGCAAGCCGGCGCAGCTTTCCGGCGGTCAGCGCCAGCGCGTCGCCATGGGCCGTGCCATCGTGCGCAACCCCGCCGTCTTCCTGTTCGACGAACCCCTGTCGAACCTCGATGCGAAGCTGCGCGTGCAGATGCGCTCCGAGATCAAGGCGCTGCATCAGAAGGTACAGACGACTTCGATCTACGTTACCCACGATCAGATCGAAGCCATGACGCTTGCCGACCGCATCGTCGTTCTGAACCAGGGCCGGATCGAGCAGCAGGGCACGCCGATCGAGCTTTATCGCCAGCCGGCCAATCTCTTCGTTGCCGGTTTCATCGGCTCGCCGGCGATGAATTTCCTTGATGGCGTGGTGGAAGGCGTCAACGGTTCGGCTTCCGTGCGGCTGACGGATGGCACGCCGCTGCGCATCGCGAGCGAACGCAAGGTGCAGCCCGGCCAGAGCGTGAAGATCGGCCTGAGGCCGGAGCATCTCAGCTTAACGGGTAATGGTTCGCCGCTCACTGGCCAGACGCTGCTGGTCGAGCCGACCGGCGCGCAGACACATGTATTGTTCGATCTTGCCGGCGAACAGGTGACCGCCGTCGTCGACGGCGAGGCCCCGGTTCGCTACGGGGAGCAGTTGAAGGTCACCGTCAATCCTGATCAGGTCTATGTCTTCGACGCGACAAGCGGACTGACGCTTTAAGCCTCGACCCTGATCGCGTCGACGCGGTCGGGATAGAAGGCCATATAGTCCTTGATCCGGCTGACGGAAGGATGGGGATTTTCATAGGTCCACACCGCGTTCACCGAACGCTCGCCGCCAGCCGCAATGCTGTAATAGGAGCAATCGCCCTTATAGGGGCAGTAGGTCGCGTGATCGGTTCTCTTGAGGGCCGACATGTCGACATTCTTGCGGGGGATGTAAAGGACCGCCGGATATGAGGCTTCCTTCAGCGACAGCGCTTCCCGTGTATCGGCGATGACCTTGCCAGCGACCGAAACGGTGACATGGGCATGCGTGTCCTCGATCGTGATGGGATGATCGGGGCCGGGGATTTTGACCGGTTTTTCGGACATGATGGGCTCCTTGGTTGGGTGAGGGGCCACGCACAGAGTTTTGGCGATCTTGGAGATGCGTGACCATCCGTGTTCCAAAAGGATATAGGAACACTTCCGTGGATTATCAGGCCCTCGGCGCGCCCCAGCGCAGACCGTCCATCAAAAGGCCGACGAGCCGGCGGGAGCGGTTGTGCCATTCCGGGGAATTGGGCATGGAATAGGTGCCCGACAGCGCATGCAGCACATCCGTGCTGTCGACGTCGGCGCGGATCGAGCCGTCGGCCACTGCCCGCGCGATCAGGCCAGCAAGTACGATCGGGACCTTGCCGTAGCTGTCGGCGAAGAGTTCGGAGTTGCTGTTGAGCAGGATGCGCAGGCTGTCGCCCATGCCGCGCTTGGTGGCGATGTAGCCGACGAAACGGTGCATCCATTCTTCCAAAGTCCGATCGGGGGTAAGCTCGCGTGAAAGCTCCTCTGCCGCATCGCAGAGCGCTTCGACCTCATGGCGGTAGACCACCTCGACCAGATGCTCGCGGGTCGGGAAATGGCGATAGAGTGTGCCGACACCGACGCCGGCGCGCCGGGCGATGTCTTCGAGCGAGGCGGCGGTGCCGTGATCGGCGAAGGCTTGCGCCGCGGTTTCGATGAGCTTGTCGCGATTGCGCCGTGCATCGGCGCGCAGGCTTTTGCCGGCTGGCGGTGTCTGGTCCTTCGGCTCTGTCGATGGCTTGGACGCCAATTCTCGCTCCATGCGGATTGCGACTTGACGACATCGGACAAGTCTCTAGGATAATAAACGGAGGCGCCTCCGTTTAATCTGGAGTAGCAGAGGATTGTTATCGCATAAAGGGCCAAGACGCCATTGCCGTCCGATGAGAGGATCTGGGACGATGAAAGCGCGGCTGCACCCGAGGCGTTTTACCGCAAGCCGCACGCGCCGGCCAAAGTGCGTAGTCTGATGATCTGGAGCTGGCCTGGCTGACGTCAAGAGCGGATGCCATGACCGATCAATGCCAACGACTGCCAATTGCAAGATGAAGACCCGAACAGGGAGTGACCTGATGACCACCGTCCATCTCGATATCAATGGGCGCGAGCACGAGCTTTCGCTGGATCCGCGCGTGACGCTTCTCGATGCCCTTCGCGAGCATCTCTGTCTGACCGGCACCAAGAAAGGCTGCGACCAGGGCCAGTGCGGTGCCTGCACCGTCCATGTCGATGGCGAGCGCGTGCTTTCCTGCCTGACGCTGGCCGCCCAGGCCGAAGGCCGAAAGGTGACGACGATCGAGGGCTTGGCGGCTGAAAACGGCGATCTGCATCCCGTTCAGGCCGCCTTCCTTGAACATGACGCCTTCCAGTGTGGCTATTGCACGCCGGGGCAGATCATGTCGGCGGTTGCCTGCATCCGCGAGGGCCATGCCGGCTCCGATAGTGAAATCCGCGAATATATGGCCGGTAATCTCTGTCGGTGCGGCGCCTATCCGCATATCGTCGCCGCCGTGCGCGAAGCCGCGGAGGCAGCCCGATGAAAGAGTTTTCCTATCTCCGCGCCGGCTCCATCGATGAGGCCCGGCAGGCTAGCGTTTCTCCCGCCGCTGCATTGCTCGCCGGCGGCACCACGCTGCTCGACCTTGCCAAATGCGGTATTGCTGAGCCTCGGACGGTGGTGGATATCACCCACCTCTCCGGCCTTGATGCTATCGCCTTTGACGATCAAGGCGTTACCATTGGTGCGCTGGCGAAGATGAGCCGTGTTGCCGACGACGCCAATATCAAGGCGCAGTTCCCGGCCGTATCAGAGGCATTGTCACTCGCCGCTTCGGCGCAGATCCGCAACATGGCAACAATCGGCGGCAATCTGATGCAGCGCACGCGCTGTCCCTATTTCCGCGATCCCGCTACCTTTGCCGCCTGCAACAAGCGCGCGCCCGGCTCCGGCTGTTCCGCCATTGGCGGTGTGACGCGCAATCATGCGGTTCTCGGCACGAGCGACGCCTGCATCGCCACCAATCCCGGCGATCTTGCTGTCGCCCTGGTGGCCTTCGACGCCGTCGTGCATCTCGGTGACCGTCGGATCGCCGTTGACGACTTCTTCCTTCTGCCGGGCACGACCCCCGAGCGGGAGCATGCGATTTCGCCCGGCGAAATGATCATCGCGGTGACAATTCCGGCATCCCCCGCTGCGCGTCGCTCGACCTATCTCAAGGTCCGCGACCGCCAGTCCTATGAGTTTGCGGCGGCGAGTGCCGCTGTTGGCCTTGAGCTGGAGGCGGATGGCCGGACGATCCGCGATATCAGGGTGGCGCTTGGCGGCGTGGCGACCAAGCCGTGGCGCGCCCGCGCCGTCGAGGCTGCTTTGAGGGGCAAGGTGCTGGAGGCGGATACGATCAAGCGCGCCAGCCTGCTTGCCGTCGAAGGTGCCGTCTATCATGGCGCCAACCGTTACAAGATCGAGCTCGCGCCGCGTGTCGTTGAGCGCGCCATCCTGACGATGGGAGAGATTGCATGACCATCATGGAAACCAGAAAGCACGGCGCGGCCGACGGCGCCCTCGGCGGACGTCTGTCGCGTCTTGACGGCACCGCAAAGATCAAGGGCGAGGCCGATTATGCCGTTGAGCGCGATCTTGAGGGGCTCGCCCATGCGGTGATGGTGCAGAGCACGATCGCCGCCGGCCGTATCGTCGGTATGGATATCTCGGCGGCGGAAAAGGCGCTGGGCGTGCTGCTCGTTCTGACGCCGGACACCATGCCGGATCTGAACTCGCCGACCACTTGGCTCGATACGCCCGGTCCCGAAGGCCCGTACCGAGCGCTGACCAATGATATCACCTATAGCGGCCAGCATGTTGCCATTGTGGTTGCTGAAACCTTCGAGCAGGCGACGGCAGCAGCGGCGCTGGTGAAGGTGACCTATGAGGAAACTCCGGCCGTCTATAGCCTTGAGGATCCGAAGGGTGGCGAGGGTTTTCCGCTCGACGCGATGACCAAGGAATGGGGCGATGCCGCGACAGCTCTTGCCGCCGCGCCCGTCAGGATCGAGGCGGAATACAGGACGCCGCGCGAATATAACGTGCCGATCGAGCCGCACGGGCTGATCGCCAAGTGGGACGGCGACAGGCTGACCCTTTGGGAGGCCAGCCAATGGATCGACGGCATGGCGCGCACCTATGCCGAATGGTTCGGCTTGCCCTTCGAGAATGTGCGGATGATCTCGCCCTATATCGGCGGCGGCTTCGGCTCCAAGGCGCTCGCCCTGCCGCATGGCGCAGTCGGCGTCATGGCGGCGAAACTGCTTGGCCGTCCGGTCAAGCTGGTCATTACCCGGCCGCAGACTTTCACGTCTTTCGGGGGACGTCCCGGCACGCGCCAGACGATTGCGCTTGGCGCCACGAAGGACGGCAAGCTCACCTCCATCGTCCAGACCGGCGCCAACGAGACGTCGATGGGCGATGTGGCGGTCGAGCCGTTGGGTGTGGTCACCGCGATCATGTATGCGACGCCCAATCTCTCGTCGCGGCAGAACATCGTACGGGTGAATACGGTCAAGCCCGGTGCCCTGCGCGCTCCCGGCGAAAACCCGAGCGCCTTCGGTATCGAAAGCGCCATGGACGAGCTTGCCCATGAACTCGGCATGGATCCGTTGGAAATCCGGCTGCTGAACTATGCCGAGCGAGATCAGGAGGCGGACAAGCCCTGGTCGACGCGGCAATTGCGCGAGGCTTTCGAGGCTGGCGCAAAGGCGTTCGGCTGGGCGAAGCGCTCGCATGCGCCGCGCTCGATGCGTGACGGCAAGCAGTTGATCGGCTGGGGCGTGGGCGCCGGCACCTATCCGGTGCGCCGCACGCCGGGCGAGGCGCTTGTGCGGATCCTCGCCGACGGATCGGCGGAGGTGGCGAGCAGCGGCATCGACATGGGGCAGGGGACCTACACGATCCTGGCGCAGACCGCGGCGGAAACGCTCGGCATTCCGATCGAGCAGATCCGCGTCAAGCTCGGCGATTCCGCGCTGCCGCGCGCGCCTGTCGCCGGCGGTTCGCAACTCGCCAATCTGATGACCGGTGCCGTCTACAAGGCGGCGATTGCCGCCCGCGACGAGCTGGTGGGCCTTGCGATCAACGATCCCAACTCGCCGCTTCGCGATCTTCAGGCCAATACGTTGACTGTCTCCGAAGGCCGCATCCTGCCGCCGCGCGATGGCGGCGACGGCATCGCCATTGCCGACCTGTTGCAGCAGATCGGCCGCGACAAGATCGAGGTACTGCGCAACACCTTGCCGGACGACAAGCAAAGCAAGGCGGATATCTATCGCAACTTCTCGACCATCGCGACCATGCGGTCGCCGACGGAGGGCGAGTATTCGCTGCATAGCTGGTGCGCGCATTTCATCGAAGTGCGAGTGGACGAGGATTTCGGCACGGTCCGCGTCTCGCGCGTTGTCTCGGCGCTCGATTCCGGAAGGCTCTACAATCCGAAGCTCGCCGAAAGCCAGTGGAAGGGCGGCATCATCATGGGCATCGGTCAGGCGCTGCTCGAGGAGGGCATTGTCGATGAGCGCTACGCGCGCGTCATCAATAACAATCTCGGCGATTACCTCGTGCCGACCAATGCCGATATCCCCGATATCGAGGTGATCAATGTCGGCATTCCCGACCCCCACGCCTCCGTGCTCGGCGGCAAGGCGGTCGGCGAGCTGGCGATCGTCGGCGTCGCGCCGGCCATTGCCAACGCAGTCTTCCACGCGACCGGCAAGCGCATCCGCGAACTGCCGATCACCCTGGAGAAGCTTCTGTAGGTTGGAGGGGCCAGGGGATGGTCGGGCGCGTACGATGTTCTGCGCCTGATCATCCCTTCGGGGATCCCCGCGCATGACGGTGCGGTGGCCTGCGACTTTTTTATAATCGCTTCCCCTTGGCTATGGGGAAGTTCGACGGATCGTCGCTCCACGGATTGAAAAGTGCCGCGCCTGTGTGGTTTACATCGGCAATGTTGCGCGTGGTGAAAAAGAGGTCGAATTCCATGGCGGTGGCGGCCAGCATCGTGTCGATCACAGACGGAAAATGCTTCGTCTGGCGCTTGATCGTCCCGGAAATCATGCCCCACCGGCGAATAACCGGATCGCTGACCGGCAGAATTCGGTCGGCGAAACGCTCCAGCAAGGCATCGCGGGATGCCAGATGACGAGAGCGATCCGGATGGTCATCCGTCAGATTGTAGATGCCTTTATCGTATTCGGCGATCGTCAGGATGCTGATGAACAGGCTATCCTCCGGCTGAGAGCGAGCCCAATCTTTGACGGAGGGGGCGCCATTTCGATTAAGCAGAGACGAAACAACGTTCGTATCGAGTAGCCAGCCGATCAAAGTTCGACATCCCTGCCGGTGTCGCTCTCGCGTTCCACATTCAGCTCTGAAAGGCTGAGGCTTTCCATGAATTCAACAAGAGGCAATTTGGGCCTGGCTGGCATCAAGCGGTCGTAGTCCTCGACACTTATGATGACGACAGCTTCACGCCCGCGCACGCTTACCCGCTGCGGACCATCGTCGCGGGCATGGCGGACGACCTCGCTAAACCGCGCCTTGGCGGTCTCAAGGCTCCATCGACCGCCCTGGTGAACGGCGGTCTTGTCGCTCTTTGGCAACTGTCTGCTTTGCTTACTCATGGCTTCTACCTAGTCAGATAGTCAGTAGATAGCCTATTTGCCAGCAATTTTCCAGCAAATGATCGCTGTTAAGGGCTGCCGAAGTTGCCGCCGGGACCTGGTCCCGGGCCTCGCCCGAAGCCGAAGAAGGATGGGGGTGGCGGAGGATCGCGTTCGGCGGGGACGTCGAGGTAGCTCATGATGTTGTCGACGTGGCTGACCTGCGAGCGCAGATTGTCGAGCGACTTGCCGGTGAGATTGGTGCCGGCCGGGAGCTGGGTGGTCAGCGGGTTTTCGTAGCGGCCGTTGACGCGCAGTTCGTAGTAGAGATGCGGGCCGGTCGAATAGCCGGTGGAACCGACATAGGCGATGACCTGGCCCTGTGTCACGCGTTCACCGACACGCAGTCCAGATGGCGTTGCGGAAATATGGGCATAGGTGGTCTCGTAGCCGCCGTCGTGGCGAATGCGGACATATTTGCCGTAGCCCGTTTCCCAGGAAATCTTTTCGACGACGCCGTCGCCGCCCGCCATGATCGGGCTGCCCATCGGCGCGCGGAAATCGACGCCGTTGTGGAACTTCTTGACGCCCAGAATAGGATGAATGCGCCAGGCGAAACCGTCGCCGAGCTTACCGTTGGGGACGGGGCGATGGTTCAGCACCTTGGCGACGGAATGGCCGCCCTCGTCGTAGAATTCCGATGGGCCTTCGCCGTTTTCCTTGTGCAGATAATAGCGATGCGTGTCGCCATCGGTATGGAATTCGATGAACATCAGCTCGCTTTTGCCATTATCCGCCTTGCGGGACAAAAGGTCGACGCTGTCGGGCGCGTTGTCGCCGCCAGTCAGCGAAATACCGTTGGCCCTGGCGAGCTTCATCAGCTGGGCGGCACTTGCCTCGGAAAGGCCGGCCTTTTCCAGCTTGGCGTCGATTGTCGATTCATTGTCATCGTCGATGCCCTTGAGATCGACGGCGGCGACTTCCGAAGAGGACGGTGCGTCGGCCTGGCTTTCGCTATAGAGCGTGGAAAACAGTCGATCGTCGGTCATCGGCACGAAGCCGTCGGCATCGTCGCGGGCGACGATGCGCTCCGGGTTCTTGCCGCCGCTAAGGCGCGCCATGATCAGCTTTGGCCGCGCGTCGGCGGTCTTTTTCTCCAGAAGCAGTTCGAGGCTGTCGCCGGGCGAAACCGCATCGGTTTCCAGCGCCCGCTGCAGCTCGTCGCCAGCGTCCGCGTCGAGACCGGCGGAGGCGAGGATATCCTGCAGGTCCTGCCGGTCCTTGGGCATGGAAACCAGCCTCTTGAACTCGCGGCCGGATTCACCAGCGGTCGCTCTCGACACGCTGACATTCAAGGGCACGCCCCGGACCGGGAAGCGCGAGCGCCGGGCCGAGTCGTAATGAGTGGTCTGCGGATAGATGCCGTGGCGGATTTCGGTGAGCGCCGGCGGCGAGAACAGGGCGGTCTCGGCGCGCATATCATCGCCATAGGCAGCGTTGATCGTCGTGGCATTGCCGTCGGAAGGCTCGGTGTCCTCGGCTTTGAAGACCAGCGTCGTGCGATGATAGGTGAAGATGCGGGTTTCGCCGCTCGAGGTCTTTTCCGCCACCTGCGCAAAGCGGGCGCCGTCGAAACGCTGTTTCGTGGCAAGCCGGTTGGCTTTGGGCATTGCCGGCTGCGAGCGGACGAGCTGGGCTGTTCGCATCGGCACGGCCTGCTCGATCGTGTGGCGGGCGAGCAGCGGATAGAGAACGGTGGCGAGAAGGCCGAAGGACGCCGTTCCGGCAAGGCCGATGACGATCAGATGGCGAAGATGGGCAGAGCGCGGCAGAAAGGGAATATGAAATTCATGATGAGGCTGCGCCTGAATCGCAGCCTCTGCAGGAAATTGGACGCGCAATGGACTTTCGGCCATGAAGTGAGGAACCCTGCAGACTGCGGTGGGCCCAAACTAGGGCAAATCATGGCGAAATCTAGGCAAATATTACGAGTCTGTTAATTGCCGTGATCGTCCACAGGGGTAGATTCGCGCTTTCCGGGCGATTCGTCAACCAAAGATGGTGTCGTACAGCAGCTTGAAGTTCAGCACCAGGATGATCGCGGCGACGAGCCAGGAAAGGATGGCAACGCTCCGGGGCACGACGAATTTGCCCATTTTCTTGGGATCCGTGACGAATTGAACCAGCGGGATGACCGCGAAGGGCAACTGCATGGAGAGCACGACCTGGCTTAATACCAGCAAATCCGCAGTACCTTTTTCACCATAAAATGCGGTTACGAATACAACCGGAATAATTGCAAGACCGCGGGTCAAAAGCCGCCTTGCCCAGTGTGGAATACGCAGGCGAAGGAACCCCTCCATCACGATCTGGCCGGCAAGCGTCGCCGTCACGGTGGAATTGAGGCCGGAGGCGAGCAGGGCCACGGCAAACAGGGTCGAGGCGATGCCGAGGCCGAGCAGCGGCGACAGGAGCTCATAGGCCTGACCGATTTCGGCGACATCGGCATGTCCACTGTCATGGAAGGCGGCGGCGGCGACAACCAGAATGGCGGCATTGACGAAAAGCGCCAGCATCAAGGCGATGGTGCTGTCGGTGGTTGCCCATTTGATGGCATCGCGACGGCCTTCGTCATCGCGCTTGTAGGCGCGGGTCTGCACGATCGAGGAGTGCAGATAGAGATTATGCGGCATGACGGTGGCGCCGATGATGCCCATGGCGATGTAGAGCATCTCGTGATTGGTAACGATCTCAGGCGAAGGAATGAAGCCGTGCAGGATGGCGGCGATCGGCGGTGCGGCGGCGGCGATCTGGACGGCGAAACAGACGGAGATGACGATCAGCAGCGCGATGACGAAGGCTTCGAGGAAGCGGAAGCCCTTGTTCATCAAAAGCAACAGCAGGAAGGCGTCGAGCGCGGTGATCAGCGCGCCGCCGATCAGCGGAATGCCGAAGAGCAGTTGCAGCGCGATCGCCGTGCCGATGACCTCGGCGAGGTCGCAGGCAATGATAGCGAGTTCGCAGGCAAACCACAGGGCCAGATTGACCGGCCTCGGGTAATGATCGCGACAGGCCTGCGCCAGATCGCGGCCGGTGGCGATGCCGAGACGGGCGGAGAGCGCCTGCAAAAGGATCGCCATCAGGTTCGACAGCATGATGACCGAAAGTAGCGTGTAGCCGAATTGCGCGCCGCCGGCGAGATCGGTCGCCCAGTTGCCCGGATCCATATAGCCGACCGAAACCATGTAGCCCGGCCCCATGAAGGCGAGCAGCCGCCGGATCCAGGTGCCGGTATGCGGGACATGAACCGTGCCGTTGACTTCCGGAAGACTTGGACGCGCGTCCTCATCCGGGCTGGCGAATTTCCATGCGCGGGGCGCGGCAGTTTCTTGACTCTGCGACATACGGGAGGGCTCCGGGGGATTGAGCTGTGATCTGTCTAAAGAAATATGCTGGATATCAACATTATGCAATAGGCTATATTTCATAGATTCGGCATTGTAATGGCGATGTCGCCCCACAGTTCAATGCAAGTGCTGGCGGTATCGGGTTGCGGCGACCGTCGTCTCGACATTGGGGGCGAGAACTTCTCCACTGCTGGAATCGGCGAAATCGACGCGGTGGTTGCGGCAAACGCGGCGAGCGGGTAACTGGGCGCACGAAATTCGAGCGAAGCGGATACATGCATCGAGCGGTCCGCAGGGCCCCGTTATGCCGCCACTTTCAAGATTGAAGCCGGTGCTATAAAGATGAAAGCGAGTTTACCGGAACTCGCGAGGAGCTAACCTATTGCCGACGAGAAGACCGCCGATCCAACGAGACGAACCATTGCTGGATGCGGAGACGCATTCGGAGGGTTTCCGGCATACGAGGGAGGCCACGCGTGGCGCTCTCGTGGAGGATTATGTCGAGCTGATCGCCGATCTCATCGATGATGGCAACGAGGCGCGGCAGGTGGATATCGCGGCAAGACTCGGCGTGTCGCAGCCGACCGTCGCCAAGATGCTGGCGCGGCTCTGCGAAGACGGGCTGGTGTCGCGGCGACCCTATCGCGGGGTTTTCCTGACGGATGCAGGCAACCGGATTGCCCAGGACATCCGCGCCCGCCATCAGACGGTCGAAGCCTTCCTGCGCTGGCTTGGCGTCAGCGCCGAAACGGCGCGGATCGATGCCGAAGGCATCGAGCATCATGTCAGCGCCGAGACGCTGGAGGCCTTCCGCCGCGCGATGCAGCACGGCGGTTGAAGCCCTATTCGGCGGTGTCGTGCTTGGAGATGGACTCCCGCACCACGCCGTATTGGCTGCCCCAGCGGTCGGTCATGTCGGCGCGGATATCCCAAAGCTCAGGGAAGAAGCGATGACGGGCGCCGGCCTGCAAGAGATCGACCGGCCGGCCTTTCAGGGATTTCGAGCCGAGCCCGATCGAGCGCTGGATCAGGTAGATGTGGTTGGCGCGGAATTTCTGGAAAAGCTCGTCGAACTCCACCAGCGCTTCCGCCACGACATAGCTGTCGCCGTGATCGTATTTCCCGTCATAGATATCCTCGATGGTCAGCCCGGGTGCGTCGAGATAATGGGCCTTGAAGGCCCGCCAGATGTCCGGCGGCATATGCAGCAGGAACTTGAAACCGGGTGATTCCTGGCCGCTGCCATTCCCGAGCTGCAGGCGGACCTGCTGATATTCCCTGGGCGACATGGTTTCGAGCAGGTCGAGCTGTGCCGTCATCATCCGCATCAGGCGATGCACGCGGCCCATCAGCGTCAAGACGCGATGGGTATTGTGTTCCTCGATGAAAGCGATCACGTCGACCAGCGTATAGGCGATAAGCTTCATCCACAGCTCCTCCACCTGATGGACGATCTGGAACTGCAATTCGTCGCCGTTGACCATGCCGCTTAGCGGCTTTTGACAGGCGAGCAGCTTGTCGCATTGCAGGTAGACGCCGTAGTCGCGCATGTCTGGCGCTTCGATGCGCGCGTAATAGTCTTCTTTCCGCATCCTCGTTCCCTTTATCCCGGCCTTCGGCCGCAAAGCATGTTTGCCTTCCTGAAGGATACGAAGTTTTTGCTTGAACATTGTTCCTATTTATCATTCAAAATCGACGATCAGGAGTACAAATGATGCTTCTGTAGATCAGGGAGAGAACGATGGATCTGGACGCACTCGACCACAAGATCGTCTCGGCGCTTGAGGCCGATGCCCGCATATCCTTTGCAGCTCTTGCCGATCTGGTCGGCCTCAGCAAGACGCCGTGCTGGAAACGAGTGAAGGCGCTTGAGGACGCCGGGGTGATCAGGGGCTACCGGACGCTGCTCGATCCGGCGCAACTCGGCTTCGGCCTCGAAGCCTTCGTGCAGGTATCGATCGATGTCGAGCGCTTCGACGCCTTTGAGGCGGCCGTGCGCAGCCATCCGCTGATCACGCGCTGTCATGCGACGACAGGCGAAGCCGATTATCTTCTGCATATTCTGGCAACCGACATGGCGGCCCTCGACCGGCTGCTGCGCCAGGAGTTGAACCGGCTGCCCGGCGTGCGCCATACCGTGACGTCGATGTCGACACGGGAGATCAAGTCGGACATTTCGCTGGCGGAGGCGGCGCGGCATACGAGCCAGCAGGGGGTGAGCGCCGTTTCACCAATCCCGCGCTCTCGTGCTACCCTATCGTAGCAGCATAGGAGCAATCGCCATGGCTAAAACCGATCTCTCCGATGTCTACCGGGGCTACATTGCCTGTCTGAATGCCCAGAACTGGCCGGAACTTGGACGGTTCCTTGATTATGACGTCTCTCACAATGGTCGACGTGTCGGGATCTCCGGCTATCGGGAGATGCTGGAGCGGGACTTTTCCGAAATCCCGGACCTCCATTTCACCATTCAGCTGCTGATTTCCGATCCGCCTCATATAGCGAGCCGGCTGGAATTCGACTGCAGGCCGAAGGAAACGTTCCTTGGTCTGCCTGTCAACGGAAAGAGAGTCTCGTTTACCGAAAACGTATTCTATGAATTTCGCAGCGAGAAGATTTGGCAGGTGTGGTCGGTTGTCGACAAGGCCGCTATCGAAGCCCAGCTCTAACGCGGGAATTATCGCGAGCCGGTTGCCCGAACTGGGCTCAGTCGGCCCTTTGCCGTATCGACCCGATCACGCTGCGCACTAGCCTCTCGCCGACGTCGATCACCGGAAACGATTTTCCCGAGCGGAGCCATTCGGCAAAGAGGCCATTCATGCAGCATTGGAAGGCGCGGGCGGCGGTGTCGACGGTCCAGCCAGGCGCGAGCTTGCCCTGCCGGTCGGCCATATCGATCAGCTTCTGCAGTTTCTCGTACATTTCGGCATTGGCGGTAATGATGCGCTGGGCAGTCTCGGAAGGGTCTTCGGTGAACTCGCAGCCAAGAATCATGATGGCGAAGATGCGCTGCTGCTGCTCGTCGTTCGCCAGGATATGCACAACCTCGATCGACGCCTGCTCGATCAGGCTCAAGGGATCGTCGTGGCCATGCTCGATGGCATGATCGACGAGTTCCTCCTGCGGCAGGCGGATTTCGCTGTGCAGCGCCGTCAGCACTTCGGCCTTGTCCTTGAAATGCCAGTAGATCGCGCCGCGCGTCACGCCGGCGCGCCTGGCGATCTTGTCGAGGCTGGAGCCGCTGACGCCGTTTTCGAAGAAAACCTCGGCGGCGGCCGCCAGAACCTCCTCCCTGGTCTTGGCTGCATCTTCCTTGGTCCTGCGCATTCGATCTTTCCACTTTTGCCGGAGGCGTGAGAATTTATTTCATCTCGCCTCATGCGTTTGATTTCACATGATATTGTTCGGGAACTTGAGCGCCGTCCCGGACCTCATGCCATTGGTCACGTCGATTTGATATTTACAATCATTCATGTATGTTTGTATGCTGCGACGCAATAAAAATGTCAAAACTCGTGGTGATTTTTTATGACGGCGCATTCCCGCTCCTTTTTGCGCGGCAGCTTTCTCGCAGCCGGTGTCCTCTTTCTCGGCGCGTATTCCTCCTTTGCCCAGCAGGCAGGGCAGATGCCGCCGCCGCAGGTGACTGTGGTCGACGTCAAGCCCGAGACCGTGCAGCTCACCTACGAATATGCTGCGCGCATCTCCGCCTATAGGCAAGTCGATGTCCGGGCCCGTGTCGGCGGTATCCTGTTGAAAAGAAACTTTGTCGAGGGCGCCGAGGTCAAGGCCGGCGACGTGTTGTTCCTGATCGATCCCTCGTCCTATGAGGCGACGCTTGCTCAGGCCCAGGCACAGTTGCAGCAGGCCGAGGCGCAATTGACGCAGGCGCAGCGCGAGGAAAAGCGCAACATCAGCCTCTTCGACCAGAACGCCTCCACGCAGAAGGCCCGCGACGACGCGATTTCGACGCGCCAGCTGGCCGAAGCCTCGGTCGCGCAGGCCAGGGCGCAGGTGCAGACGGCACAACTCAATCTGGACTATACCAAGGTCACGGCGCCGGTCGGCGGCATCACCACCCTGGAGCAGGTCTCCGAAGGCAGCCTGATCGGCACGACGGGCGACACGGGCCTGCTTACCAGTATCACCCAGCTCGACCCGGTCTATGTCAATTTCTCCTTCTCGGACACGCAGGCCGCCGAAGTGCGCCGGCTGATCGATCTCAAGAAGGCGAAGGGCGAAGCGCCGAACCTCGGCGTGAAGATCTCCTTCGGCGACGGCACGACCTATGACCATGACGGCGTCGTCGACTTCACCTCCTCCACCATCGATGCTTCGACCGGCACGTTGCAGGCTCGCGCCGTTGTGGACAATCCCGCTCGCCGGCTGCTGCCTGGCCAGTTCGTGCGTGCCACCGTTACCGGCGTCTCGCTCGACAATGCCATCACAGTTCCGGAAGTGGCGCTGATGCAGAGCCCGCAGGGGCAGTTCGTCTACACGATCGACAAGGACGGCAAGGCGCATGTCAATCCGGTGACGCTCGGCCAGAAGGTCGGCGGCAACTGGCTTGTCCTGTCGGGCCTTCATGCCGGCGACAGGCTGATCGTCGAAGGCATCATCAAGGTGCGTCCCGGCGCGCCCGTACAGGCGGCGGCAGCCGCCGCGCCCAGCGACGCGAACAAGGTAGTGCAGAACTGATGTTGGGAAATAGATTCTTCATCGATCGCCCCGTTTTCGCGGCGGTGATCTCGATCGTCATCCTGCTTGCGGGCGCCGTCTGCATCCGCATCCTGCCGATCGCGCAATATCCGGAGCTGACGCCGCCGCAGGTGGTCGTCACCGCCACCTATCCTGGCGCCAGCGCCGAGACCGTCGCCCAGACCGTTGCCGCTCCGTTGGAGCAGCAGATCAACGGCGTCGAAAACATGCTCTACATGCAGTCGTCGAACTCCAATAGCGGCGCGATGCAGATCACGGTCACTTTCGCGCTCGGCACCGATCCGGACCAGGCGGCGATCAACGTCAACAACCGCGTGCAGCGCGCCGTCACCACCCTGCCGCAGGACGTGACCCGCCTTGGCGTCGTCGTCACCAAGCGCTCGACCTCGATCCTCGGCTTCGTGGCGATGTATTCGACCGACAGCCGCTACGATCGCGCCTTCGTCGGCAACTACGCGCTGCTCAACGTCATCGACGATCTCAAGCGCATTCCCGGCGTCGGCGATGTCAACCTGCTCGGCGACATCGATTATTCCATGCGCATCTGGCTGCGGCCGGACAAGCTGGCGCAGTACAATCTGACGCCGAGCGATGTCTCGGCCGCCATCCAGGAGCAGAATTCGCAATTTGCCGCCGGCCGGTTCGGCGACCAGCCGAGCAATACCGCCCAGCCCTTTACCTACACGGTGACGACGCAGGGGCGTCTGGCCGATATCGATGCCTTTGGCGACATCATCCTGCGTTCGGATGCCAATGCCGCGACGCTGAGGCTGAAGGACGTGGCGCGCATCGAGCTCGGCACCAAGAGCTATTCGGTCCAGAGCAGTCTCAACGGCACGCCGGCGATCCCGATCGCCGTCTATCTCCAGCCCGGCGCCAATGCGCTGAACACAATGGCGGCGCTCAAGGGGCGCCTGGACGAGCTACAGAAATCCTTCCCGCAGGGCGTCGCATACCAGATTCCCTATGATACGACCAAGTTCATCCAGGTGTCGATCGAGGAGGTGGTCAAGACCTTCATCGAGGCGATCCTTCTCGTCATCATCGTCGTCTTTCTCTTCCTGCAGAATTGGCGCGCGACGCTAATCCCGGTCATCGCCGTGCCGATCTCGATCATCGGCACCTTCGCCGGCATGTATGTGCTCGGCTTCTCGATCAACCTTCTGACGCTGTTCGGCTTGGTGCTGGCGATCGGTATCGTGGTGGATGACGCCATCGTCGTGCTCGAAAATGTCGAGCGCCTGATGACGACGGAGAAACTGTCGCCGAAGCAGGCGGCGATCAAGGCGATGGGCGAGGTGACCGGCCCGGTCATCGCCATCGTGCTGGTGCTCTGCGCGGTGTTCATCCCGGTCTCGTTCATGGGCGGACTTGCCGGCCAGATGTACAAGCAGTTCGCCGTCACCATCGCGATTTCGGTCACCATCTCGGGTATCGTGGCGCTGACGCTGACACCGGCGCTCTGCGCGCTGATCCTGAAGCCCGGCCATCACGAGCCGGTGCTGCCCTTCCGTATCTTCAACCGCGCTTTCGACCGGTTGACGCGGGGCTATACGGCCGGCGTCGCCTTCTTCCTGAAGCGCATGGTGCTCGGCTGCGTGCTGGTTGCCGGTATGCTCGGAGCGACCGGTTATCTCTTTTATACGCTGCCGGGATCACTGGTGCCGGACGAAGACCAGGGCTCGCTGTTCCAGATCGCCATCCTGCCGCCGGCGGCCTCGCTGACGCGCACGCAGGCGGTGATGGATCAGGCGCTGGTCAATACCGAGAAGCTCCCCGGCGTCGAAAACGTCTTCGCCGTTGCCGGCTTCGATCTGCTCTCGGGTGGTCTGAAGAGCAGTGCCGGCGTCGCCTTCGTGACGCTGAAGGACTGGAGCGAGCGCAAGACGCCCGAACTCGACGCCCGCAACATGGCTGGCCCCCTGATCGGCGCCAACATGGGCATCAAGGATGCCATGGTGCTTGCCTTCAACCCGCCACCGATCCAGGGCCTTTCGACGACGGGCGGATTCGAGGTCTATGTGCAGGACCGCTCCGGCAAGGGTGTTGCCGGACTTTCGGAGGAAGCACAGAAGCTCGTGGCGGCTGCCTCCAAGCGGCCGGAGTTGGCGGGTGTGCGCACCACGCTCGATACCAACGTGCCGCAGTTCCGCGCCGATCTCGACCGTGAGAAGGCCAAGGCGCTCGGCGTGCCGATCAACTCCGTCTTCGATGCCATGCAGGCGACCTTCGGCAGCCTCTATGTCAACGACTTCACGCTTTACGGCCGCAACTATCAGGTCAACCTGCAGTCGGAAGCGCCGTTCCGCGAATCGCCCGACGATCTGCGCCAGGTCTTCGTGCGGTCCGACAGTGGCAAGATGATCCCGCTCGATACGCTGATCAAGGTGACGCGTACCATCGGGCCGGACCAGCTCGAACGCTACAACGCCTTCAACGCCGCCAAGGTCACCGGCAATCCGGCGCCCGGCTATACCTCGGGCGACGCGATCAAGGCCATGCAGCAGGTGGCGACTGAGACCCTGCCGGAAGGCTTCCAGATCGCCTGGACAGGCTCGGCCTATCAGGAGCTGGAGACCGGCGGCGCGGGCACGCAGGCGATGATCTTCGGCATCATCATGGTGTTCCTCATCCTCGCCGCGCAATACGAGAAGTGGAGCCTGCCGCTCGCCGTCCTCACCGCGATCCCCTTCGCGTTGTTCGGTGCGCTGCTTGCCACCTATCTGCGCGGACTCACCAACGACGTCTACTTCCAGATCGGCATGGTGACGCTCATCGGTCTGGCGGCGAAGAACGCGATCCTGATCGTCGAATTCGCCGTGATGAAACGCAAGGACGGCATGAGTGCCGCCGAGGCTGCATTGGAAGCCGCGCGCCTGCGCTTCCGCCCGATCGTCATGACCTCGCTTGCCTTTATCCTCGGCGTCGTGCCGCTGGCGATCAGCACTGGCGCAGGCTCCGCCAGCCGCCACGCCATCGGCACCGGCGTCATCGGCGGCATGCTGGCGGCGACCTTCCTCGCCACCTTCTTCATCCCGATGTTCTACCGCCTGATCGCCTGGAAACAGCCGAAGCCGGACGAGGACGACAAGGACGATGAGATCGGCCACCGGCCGCACGCGCAGGCGGCGGAGTAGGGGCTAACCCTTTCCAGCGCTGACTTTGAAAATGGCGCCTTCGGGCGCCATTTTGCTATGCTGGCCAAGGGCTCGATCGATAAGGCCTCATCCGCCCGACCTCTTGCTCAACAGAATTTTCCCGCCATGATGATGGAAACGCGGGATCCTGTTTCATGGCTTTTTTCGAGAGCATGCTGACGCTGATGCTGGTGGCGGTGATCGCGCTGCAACCGTCGCGGCGGCTCGGAATTCCCTATCCGACCATGCTGGCGATCGCCGGTGTGCTGGTCGCCATGCTGCCCTGGGCGCCCGGCATCTCCATCGATCCGGCATTGGCGCTGGCGCTGTTCATCGCGCCTGCCCTGTTCGATGCCGCCTACGACCTGCCACCCCGGGCGCTGAAGCAGAACTGGATACCGCTGATCTCGCTTGCGGGAATCGCGGTTGTTCTGACGGCCGCTGCGGTTGCCTGGGTCGGTGTCGCCTATGCCGGCCTACCGGTCGCAGCCGCCATCGCGCTCGGTGCCATCGTCGCGCCGCCGGATGCGGCGGCCGCCACCGCCATGCTTGGCCGTTTCAATCTGCCGCGTCGCGCGTTCACCGTGCTGAAGGGCGAAAGCCTGCTCAATGATGCCGTGGCGCTATTGATCTTCGGCGCTGCCGTCGCTACCGCTTCCGGCACGGTTTCAGCCGTCGAACTCGCTCCGCAACTGGCCCTTGCCGCGCCCGGCGGCGTCGTTCTCGGTATCCTGCTGGGTTACGTCTACATGCGGATCGGGCCGCGCCTTGCCGGCACGCTGGGTGGCTCGCTGTTCGAATTCGTCGCCACCTTCGGGGTCTGGGTGATTGCCGAGCGGCTGCATCTCTCCGCGGTTCTGACCATGGTCGCTTTTGCCATGGTGATCGCGCGCGACATGCCGGATCGGATATCGGCGCGCAACCGGATACGGTCCTATTCCATCTGGGAGGCGGCCATTTTCATGCTCAACGTGCTTGCCTTCCTGCTGATGGGCATGCAGGCGCGCACCACCGTCCTGCAGCTCTATCAGCGGGATGTCGGCTTCGCGATCAGCTTTGCCGTCCTCGTCTGTCTCACCGTCGTGCTTGTCCGCATCGTCTGGCTGCTGCTTTCAAACCGAGTGATCTACTATCTCCACGCTGCCGGCATTTACAAAGCCTCGGCGCCGACGCTCTCGATGAGCCTGGTCGGCTCCTGGTGCGGCATGCGCGGTCTGGTGACGCTGGCGACGGCGCTCGCCCTGCCCGAGGGCTTCCCTTCGCGCGATCTCATCGTTTTCAGCGCGCTGACCGTGGTGCTCGGCACGCTGATCGTGCAGGGTCTGACACTCGGGCCATTGATCCGTCTCTTGAAGCTTGAGCGCGACGATTCGATGAAAAACGATATCGACAGCGCCCGTCTGGCGCTGATCGATGCCGCACTGGAGGAGCTGGAGCCGATGCAAGACAGCAAGGCTGCCGCGACGTTGCGCGGCCTTTATCGCGGCGACCGGGAGTTGGCCACCCAGGGGCTAAATCCACGCGAGGCCGGCGAAGTCGACGCTCTTAAACGGCAGGTGATCCAGGCCAAACGCAGCAAACTCGCCGCCATGCGCCGCCTCGGCGTCATCGATGACGACGTGTTTCATGTTCTTGAGGAGGAACTCGACTGGGCGGAACTCGGGGCTTCGCATCCAGGCCGGTTCGAGGTTGTCGAGGGGTGAGGGACGATTCGGTGCAGCCGAAGCAATCGGCCCGGCGGGTCGATTGCAGTGACGAACGCCCTGAGCCCTGCGGGCAAGGAAGGGGCGTATCGTCTATGATGTCACATCGGCGGAACGGTGCCGTTGAGGCCGACGGCGATGCGGTCGGCGGTGACTTTGCCGTCGTCGGATGCTTCGGCGGTGATGAAGACGGCGGCGCCGGCTTTCATGTCGCCCTTGGTGGCTGACGTCAGCGTTACGACCGGGGTGCCGTCCGGAATGTTGATCTTCTTCTCGCCGCCCTTGTAGGTGAGCGTCAGCGTCGGACCATTGACCGATGTGACGGCATTGGCGACCGTGGCATTGGTCATCGAGCTGTTCGGCTTGGAATCCCACGGACGGTCGCCCTCGCCGGTGCCTTTCATCGCGGCCGGAAAGATGACGACTTCGATGGCGCCGGCGACGCCGCTGGCGGTCGGCTCATTGGCGATGCCGACGAAATCGCCGGGCTTGATGTCGGTGGCCGAAGCCTTGACGACGCCGGCGACGTTCCAGCCGGATTTCAGCGTGACGGCGATATCCTTGCCCTCGCGGGACTTGATCTTGAGGGTGTCTCCCTCGAGGCTCTCGATCGTGCCGCGCACGCGGACGCGCTCAGCGGCGTTGGCGTCCTGCAGTGCTACGAGCGTTGCGATGGCACCGGCGGCGAGCGTCAATACGCCCTTCGTCAGAAGCTTGCGGTCCATGGACAGTCTCCTTGAGACATCAGCGAATCGGTGGGTTTTCGATATGGCGACAGACGTCGGCCGGCAAAGTTGCTGGCATGTGGCCATGCCCGATTGCAACGGGCCGATCCTATCGACCGCGCCGTAGCCCCGCCAATCAAACAAGTGTGAGAGAACCGTGTTCTGTCGCCAGGCTATCTATAAGGCCTTATGCGGATGGAGGATCGCGCTCGCTGATAAGCTGCCGTACCGCTTCGATATCGCGGTTCAGCGGCCGATCGTCATGATAATGGGCGACATGCGAGCGCACCAGCCTGTGGATCGCCTCGGTACCGGGCGCACGGCTGGCGGTCGCTTCAAGGAAGTCATGTGCCTGTACTGCCGCCATCAGCTCGATGGCGAGGATATGATGGGCATTGTCGAGAATGGCGAGCAGCTTGTTGGCGGCTGCCGTCGGATGCGCGAGGAAATCCTCCTGGAGGCCCGAGGTTAAGCCACCGTCGAGGCTGGCGGGAGCGGCAAGCCGGCGGTTGTCGTTGGCGAGTGCCGCTGCGGTATATTGCGCGATCATGAAGCCGGAATGGCTGCCGGCGTCGCTCGCGAGAAATGGCGGCAGGCCGCTCACGAGCGGATTGACCAGCCGGTCCATGCGGCGTTCGCTGATGGTGGCCATCTGCGCCAAGGCGATTGCCAGGCTGTCGGCGGCCTGCCCGAGTGCCGGCGCAACGGCGTGTGCTTCCGAAGAGACGACGGGCTCTTCCGGCGTGCCAGAGACGGCGGGATTATCGGTGACGGAGGCAAGCTCACGGTCGGCGACGCCGGCGACGAAATCGAAGACGTCGCGCGCCGCGCCGTGGGCATGCGGGATGGCGCGCAGGCTGAGGGCGTCCTGCGTGCGCCGGCCGATGGCGGCGGCAATCAGCCCGCTGCCCTGAAGCCGCGCCCGCAGGGATGCGCCGACGGTCGCGATACCGGGCGACTGGCGCAGATCCAGCACGGACTCGTCAAAAGCGGCCATCTGTCCGCCGGCGGCCTCCAGTGTCAGTGCCGCGATGGCGTCGGCCCAGGCGAGCAGACGCTGCGCGCGGGCCAGCGCCACGCTGAAGAGGCCGGTGGCGCAGGCCGTGCCGTTGACGAGGCTCAGGCCTTCCTTGGCGCCGAGCACCAGCGGCTCAAGGCCGATCGCCGCCAGTGCCTCGCGACCGGACATGGATTTACCGCCGACCCGGGCCGATCCCTCGCCGATCAGCACCAGCGCCGTGTGGGCATTGTGCGTCAGATAGCCGGCCGATCCTTTCGATGGAACATCCGGCACGCAATCCCGTTCCAGAAAGGCGAGGAGATGCGCGACGATCTCCCGCCTTACGCCGGAATAGCCATGGGCGAAATTGGCGATCTGGGCGGCGATGATGGCGCGCACCTCGCGCGGCTCCTGCAGACTGCCGACACCGCAGGCGTGGCTGAGGATGATGTTGCGCGACAGACGGCTTTGCGAAGCCCGGTCGACTACCGTATCCGAGAGGGCGCCGACGCCGGTATTGATGCCATAAGCGCGCACGCCGCGTTCGACGATGGCTTCGACGATGCGGCTGGCATGCTCGACCCGAGCCCAGGCGACATCACCTAAAACGAGTGTTTCGCCGGCTGCGACATCGGCGATATCTCGCCAGGTGAGGGTGGTTTTGATTGTTACGGTCATTGCCGCATAGCCCTTGAGAAATCCCGGAAATCCGGTGTTATGGTTCAAACTTTAAGGTTTCGTAGAGAGTTTAGGTCGCAAAACAGGCCAATTGCCTCAAAATGCCCTTCCTGCCGCGGTACTATTTCGGGCGTGGGAAATTGGAGGACCAAAATGACAGCGATTCGCCCATTTTTGATCGGCCTTACCCTCATTCTGGCGCTGGTGCTGATCGCGCTCAGCATCCTACTGGTCAATCCTGCGCAGCCGGTTCGTCAATCCGACAGCCTCATTCCGATGCAGACCGAGCCCGGTGGTAACCGTGGTGCCGGAGGCAACGTTCAGCTCGATGGTGCAAAGCGCGCCACCAGCGAGTGACGGTCGCCGGGATAGGTAAGGCGAACGTGGGTGATCGGGCCGAGACCGCTCCAGGTGCGCCGCTCGACGACGAGACAGGCGGTGCCCTTGGCAATATCAAGGCTTGCGGCCGCCTCGCTGTCCGCCGCAATGGCGCGGATCTGATGTTCGGCCGTGCTCCACGGCACCTGGTTGAGCAGCCATGGTCCCGGCGGCAACGCGTCGAAATCGACCTGGCCGGCTTCGGGAACCGCATCCAAATTGATGACGCGATCCTCCAGGCAGAAGGGCCGGCGCCCGGCATAGTGAACGCAAATGACTTCCAGTGCCGATACTGAGCCGGCAAACTCCAGCCGCCGCGCATCGTCGGTGCGCCCCTTGCGTTTGGCGTGCCTGACGATCTTGTGGGAATAGGACAGGTTCAGCGACAGGACTTCCGACTTGATGTCGTGGATTTCCAGCACTGCCGACTGTGCCTGCGGTTGGGTGACGAAACTTCCGGAGCGCTTGCGCCGCTCGATCAACCCGGCCCGGGCAAGCTGCGTCAGCGCCTTGTTCACCGTCATGCGCGAACAGTCATATTGCTCCGCCAGCGCCAGCTCGAAGGGAATGCGATAGCCGGGCGGCCAGTCGCCGGAGACGATTCGACCCTCGATATCGCTAAGGATACGCTGATGCAGGGTCGCCTCTTTGCCTGTGGTCATGCCGCCGATCATTCCCTCGTAAGACCTGGGTATTCGCCGCCTGATCAATCTAGGCGTCAATCGCTGTCAGGAAAAGTTCTTTTCAACCGATTAGTTCAGACATGGCAGCACGGAACCGCGCCGAGATTGCCTTCCGCTTACCGTGGCGGCCGCCTTCGACCTGCTTGCGGCCCTGCGTCCAGACGCAGTCGACGGTGACGCCGCCGGCAAACATCCATTGGTCGAGGATCTGGTCGCCCGAAAGATAGGGCACGGCGCTGATGTTGAGCGAAACCATATCGGCATAGTGACCCACGGCGAGCCCGGCCGGCGCCTTCAGTGCCACGCCGCCGCCGGCAAGCGCATGGTCGAACAGTGCGCGCGCCGTCGATCCGCCGGGTGTGGCGACGACATTGCGGGCCCGGAGTGCCAGGCGCTGCGAATATTCGAGCTGCCGCAGCTCCTCCGGAACGGAGATCAGGATGTTGGAATCCGAGCCGATGCCATAGCGCCCGCCTTTCTCCAGGAACAGCGGCGCGGAAAAGGCGCCGTCGCCGAGATTGGCTTCCGTGATCGGGCAGAGGCCGGCGATCGCGCCGCTTTTCGCCATCCGCCGGGTTTCGTCGTCGGTCATGTGGGTGGCATGGATCAGGCACCAGCGTTCGTCGACCGGGGCGTGATCAAGGAGCCATTGCACCGGCCGCGCGCCGGACCAGGCGAGACAATCCTCGACCTCTTTCACCTGTTCGGCGACATGGATATGGATCGGCCCGTCACCAGCGAGCGGCACGAGCTTTTCCAGCTCTTCCGGCGTGGCTGCCCGCAAGCTGTGCGGCGCAAGGCCGAGTTCGGCTCCAGGCAATTGGTCGACGATCGTCCGGCATCCGGCCATCAGCGCCTCGAAGCGGTCGAGCGAATTGATGAAGCGGCGCTGGCCGTCGATGGGGGCGGCACCGCCGAAGCCGGAATGGGCGTAGAAGACGGGGAGCAGCGTCAGCCCGATGCCAGTCTCGGCACTGGCGGCACCGATGCGTTCCGCCATCTCGGCGATATTGGCATAGGGGCTGCCGTCCTTGTCGTGGTGCAGGTAGTGGAATTCGCCGACGCGGGAAAAGCCGGCCTCCAGCATTTCCATATAAAGCTGGGCTGCCACCGCCTCGACATGATCGGGGGTCATCGACAGCGCGAATTTGTACATGACGGTGCGCCAGCTCCAGAAGCTGTCATTCGCAGGACCTCGGACCTCGGCAAGACCGGCCATGGCGCGCTGGAAGGCGTGGCTATGCAGGTTCGGCATGGCGGGCACGAGAACCTCGTGCCGCTCGTCGCCGGCCTCGGCCGCAACGCCCACTTCGATGCCGCTAACGCGGCCGGCGTCCAGGGATATCCGGACATTTTCTCGCCAGCCATCGCGAAGCAGTGCCGAGCGTGCATGGAGTTTCGTCATGGTCCAACCCTTTCCTTTTGGATGCCGAGTCCAAAATCCCTCTTGTCAGGCTTTTTATTATGTATATACATTATGAACCCATGAGGAAAGGCGTAAAGCTGATGCGTGGGAACAATTTTTCCGAAGATGACCTAAAGTCCGGTGGCAAGAGCTGCCTTTGGCGCAATGCCCGTCTGGCGACCTTGAAAGAAGGTGAGCCTGGGCTCGGCATTGTCGAGAAGGGTGCGATCCTGACCAGGGACGGCCGTATCGTTTTCGTGGGAAACGAAAGCGATCTGCCTGACGTTGGCAATATCGAGAGCATCGATCTCGAGGGACGCTGGGTCACGCCCGGTCTCGTCGATTGCCATACGCATATTATCCACGGCGGCAACCGTGCCCGCGAGTTCGAAATGCGGCTGCAAGGCGCAAGCTACGAAGAAATCGCGCGAGCCGGCGGCGGCATCGTCTCCTCGGTCAACGCGACCCGGGCTCTTTCCGTCGATGGGCTCATCGAAGCCGCGCTACCGCGCCTGGATACGCTGCTGGCCGAAGGCGTCACCACGATCGAGGTGAAGTCTGGCTATGGCCTCAGCATCGAATCCGAACTGAAGATGCTGCGGGCCGCCCGCGGGCTGGAAAAGATCCGCCCGGTGCGTGTCGTCACCTCCTATCTCGCCGCGCATGCGACGCCCGCCGACTATAAGGGCCGCAACGGTGACTATATTACCGACGTCGTGCTGCCGGGTCTGGAACAGGCGCATGCTGAGGGTCTGGCTGACGCCGTCGACGGCTTCTGCGAGGGCATCGCCTTTTCGCCCGCCGAGATTGCCCACGTCTTCGATCTGGCCAAGTCGCTCGGCATCCCGGTGAAACTGCACGCCGAACAGCTCTCCAATCTCGGTGGCGCCAAGCTAGCCGCCTCCTACGGCGCTCTCTCCGCCGACCATATCGAATATCTTGATGAGGACGGCGTGAAGGCGATGGCGGCGGCCGGCACGGTGGCCGTCCTTCTGCCCGGCGCTTTCTACGCCATCCACGAAAAGCAGAAGCCGCCGGTCAAGGCGCTGCGCGAGGCCGGCGTTGCCATCGCCATCGCCACCGACTGCAATCCCGGCACTTCGCCGCTAACCTCGATGTTGTTGACGATGAACATGGGGGCGACCCTTTTCAGTCTGACGGTCGAGGAATGCATCGCAGGCGCCACCCGCGAAGGTGCCCGTGCGCTTGGCCTGCTGTCCGAAACCGGCACGTTGGAAGCCGGCAAGTCGGCCGATTTCGCCATCTGGGATATCGAAAGCCCCGCCGAGCTTGTCTACCGCATCGGCTTCAATCCACTGTATGCCCACGTCTTTAAGGGCGAAAGGTTCGACCGATGACCGTTACTCTTCATCCGGGCTCTGTTTCGCTGAAGCAGCTGGCAGCGATCTATTGGACCGGCGAGCCCGTCAGGCTCGATGCCTCTTTCGATGCGGGTATCCTCAGGGCCGCCGCCCGTATCGCCGAAATCGCCGCCGGCAATGCGCCGGTCTATGGCATCAACACCGGCTTCGGCAAACTGGCCTCAATCAAGATCGACAGCTCCGATGTCGCTACGCTTCAGCGCAATCTCATTCTTTCGCATTGCTGCGGCGTCGGCCAGCCGCTGCCGGTGAATGTCGTCCGCCTGATCATGTCGCTGAAGCTGGTCTCGCTCGGCCGTGGTGCTTCCGGCGTGCGCCTTGAACTAGTGCGGCTGATCGAGGCGATGCTGGAGAAGGGCGTCGTGCCGGTTATCCCGGAGAAGGGGTCCGTCGGCGCCTCCGGCGATCTTGCGCCGCTCGCCCATATGACGGCCGTGATGATGGGCCATGGCGAAGCCTTTTATGCCGGCGAACGGCTTGATGGCGCTGCGGCGCTTGAAAAGGCCGGGCTGACGCCGGTCGTGCTTGCCGCCAAGGAAGGCCTGGCGCTGATCAACGGCACGCAGGTTTCGACCGCGCTTGCGCTGGCCGGTCTGTTCCGCGCCCATCGCGCCGCGCAGGCGGCCCTGATCACCGGCGCCATGTCCACGGATGCCGCCATGGGCTCTTCCGCGCCGTTCCATCCCGATATTCATACGCTGCGTGGCCATCAGGGTCAGATCGACACTGCCGCAGCGCTTCGTGGCCTGCTAGCCGGCTCAGTCATTCGCGAAAGCCATATCGAAGGTGACGAACGGGTGCAGGATCCCTATTGCATCCGCTGCCAGCCGCAGGTCGACGGCGCCTGCCTCGACCTCCTGCGTTCGGTCGGCCGCACGCTTGAAATCGAGGCCAATGCGGTCACCGACAATCCGCTCGTGCTTTCCGACAATTCCGTCGTCTCCGGCGGTAATTTCCACGCCGAGCCGGTCGCCTTCGCGGCCGATCAGATCGCCATTGCTGTCTGTGAGATCGGCGCGATCTCGCAGCGCCGCATCGCGCTATTGGTCGATCCGGCTTTGAGCTACGGCCTGCCGGCCTTCCTTGCCAAGAAGCCTGGCCTGAATTCAGGGCTGATGATCGCCGAGGTTACCTCGGCGGCACTGATGTCGGAAAACAAGCAGATGTCGCATCCGGCCTCCGTCGATTCGACGCCGACGTCAGCCAATCAGGAAGACCATGTGTCCATGGCCTGCCATGGCGCACGCCGCCTCCTGCAGATGACCGACAATCTTTTCGGCATCGTCGGCATCGAGGCGCTGACGGCGGCGCAGGGCGTCGAGTTTCGCGCGCCACTGGCCACCAGCCCCGAACTGACCCTTGCCATTGCCACCATCCGCAGCGTCGTGCCGACGCTCGATGTAGACCGCTATATGGCAAACGACCTCAAGGCCGCCAGCGACCTCGTCGCCTCCGGCGCGCTCAATGCATCCGTATCCGCCGATATTCTGCCTTCCCTGGAGATATGACATGACCAACCCACGCCATAACATCCGCGAAATTCGCTCCCCTCGCGGTCCGGAGCTCAACGCCAAGAGCTGGATGACCGAAGCGCCGCTGCGGATGCTGATGAACAATCTCGACCCCGACGTTGCGGAAAATCCGAACGAGCTGGTCGTCTATGGCGGCATCGGCCGCGCCGCCCGCACCTGGGAGGATTTCGACCGCATCGCCGCGACGCTGAAGACCTTGACCGAGGAAGAGACGCTGCTGGTGCAGTCCGGCAAGCCGGTCGGCGTGTTCCGCACCCACAAGGACGCGCCGCGCGTACTCATCGCTAACTCCAACCTCGTGCCGCACTGGGCGACCTGGGATCACTTCAACGAGCTGGATAAGAAGGGTCTCGCCATGTACGGCCAGATGACCGCCGGCTCGTGGATCTATATCGGCACGCAGGGCATCGTGCAGGGCACTTATGAAACCTTCGTAGAAGCTGGCCGTCAGCATTATAACGGCAGCCTCAAGGGCAAGTGGATCCTGACCGGCGGTCTTGGCGGCATGGGCGGCGCGCAGCCGTTGGCAGCCGTCATGGCCGGCGCCTGCTGCCTCGCCGTCGAAAGCGACGAGACCCGCATCGATTTCCGCCTGCGCACCCGCTATGTCGACGAGAAGGCAACGAGCCTCGACGAAGCGCTCGAGATGATCGACCGCTGGACCAAGGCCGGCGAAGCCAAATCGGTCGGCCTGCTCGGCAACGCCGCCGAAATCTTCCCGGAGCTGGTCAAGCGCATGAAGGCCGGTGGCCCGCGCCCCGACATCGTCACCGACCAGACCTCGGCACATGATCCGCTGAACGGTTATCTGCCGCTCGGCTGGACCGTCGCCGAACACAAGATCAAGCGCGAGAGCGATCCGAAGGCTGTCGAAGCTGCCGCTCGTGCGTCGATGAAGACGCATGTCGAGGCCATGGTCGCCTTCTGGGATGCCGGCGTGCCGACGCTCGACTATGGCAACAATATCCGCCAGGTCGCCAAGGAAGAAGGCTTTGAAAACGCCTTTGCCTTCCCCGGCTTCGTGCCGGCCTATATTCGCCCGCTGTTCTGCCGTGGCATCGGTCCCTTCCGCTGGGCTGCTCTCTCGGGCGATCCGGAAGATATCTACAAGACCGACGCCAAGGTGAAGGAGCTCACCCCGGGCAATACCCATCTGCACAACTGGCTGGACATGGCGCGCGAGCGCATCGCCTTCCAGGGCCTGCCGGCGCGTATTTGCTGGGTCGGTCTCGGCGATCGTGAGCGTCTCGGCCTCGCCTTCAACGAAATGGTCAGGAATGGCGAGCTGAAGGCTCCTGTCGTCATCGGCCGCGACCATCTCGATTCCGGCTCCGTCGCCTCGCCGAACCGCGAGACGGAAGCGATGAAGGACGGATCGGATGCCGTTTCCGACTGGCCTCTGCTCAACGCCCTGCTCAACACCGCGTCCGGCGCCACCTGGGTGTCGCTGCATCATGGCGGCGGCGTCGGCATGGGCTTTTCGCAGCACTCAGGCATGGTCATTTGCGCCGATGGCACCGACGACGCGGCAAGCCGTATCGAACGCGTGCTGTGGAACGACCCGGCCACCGGCGTCATGCGCCACGCCGATGCGGGCTATGACATCGCGCTTGATTGCGCCAAGGACAAGGGTCTGCGGCTGCCGGGCATCCTGGGGAACTGATCTCCATGCGGATACTGCGCGCCAGCGATTACAAACGCATGCCCTGGAAAAACGGCGGCGGCGAGACGGTGGAGATCGCCGTCTCGCCCGCCGCCGCGGGGCTTGCCGATTTCGACTGGCGCGTCAGCATGGCGACGGTCGCCACGGATGGGCCGTTCTCGGTCTTCTCCGGCATTGATCGCACGCTATCGATCCTCGAAGGCGCGGGCATGACCCTCTTCATCGAGGGACGCGAGCCAGTGCTCTTGACGCAGGGCAGCGACCCGCTGTCCTTTGCGGCGGATGCGCCGACATCGGCAACGTTGGTGGATGGTGCGATCACGGATCTGAATGTGATGACTCGGCGGGGGCGCTTCACGCATTCGGTGCGGCCTATCGGTATTGATGGTGGTGACGAGCTTGCCCTTGGCAGCAAGACGGCGCTGGTTCTTTGCCATCGAGGGCATCTCGATATCGGTGATCGGACGCTTTCGGCTGGCGATTGTTTGCTTGTCGAGGACGCGGCTGGAGCGCGACATTCGGTTTCAGGAGTGGCGCAGCTCTTTGTGATCGAGCTTCACGGGGTCTAGTCCGCGCATCCAGGCTCCAGCCGTCTGCTTGACACCCACCGGTCTCCGATATCCTATTGCCTCGCAGCAAAAGGGATGCCTCCATGAGCGACGATCAGATCCCCATCGACAGCAAGCTCACCACCTCCAAGCGCCGCTGGGCCGCCGAGGGCAAGTTCTTGACTGGTCGGATCAGCCGGCCGGAAACGGAGCGTTTGCCTCCAGGGCAGCATCTGGTCAAGAACTGGCCGGTGCTTGATCTCGGGGAGCAGCCGCAGGTGTCGCTGTCAAGCTGGCGGCTCGATGTGTTCGGCTTTGTGGAAAAGCGGCTCAGCCTCGATTGGACCGCCTTCCAGGCAATCGAGCAGAGCACCCGAATCAGCGACATTCATTGCGTGACCACCTGGTCGCGCTACGACAATCGCTGGGAAGGGGTTTCGACGCGCGATTTGCTTGATGTCGTCATGCCGACGGCCGAGGCCCATCATGTGCTGCTGACCAGTTATGACGGCTACACCACTAACCTGCCGCTTGCCGATTTTGCCGCCGAGGATGCCATCCTCGCCACAGCCTGGGAAGATCAGCCGCTGACGCCCGAACATGGCGGGCCGATGCGTCTCGTCGTGCCGCATCTCTATTTCTGGAAAAGTGCCAAGTGGCTGATGCGCATCGAATTCATCGGTGCCGACAGGGCCGGCTTCTGGGAGAAGAACGGCTATCACATGTATGGCGATCCCTGGCGCGAGCAGCGATATTCCGACGACTGAGGTCGCCGTCGCGGCCGCTTTTCTTATGGGGCCGGCCATCTTTTTAATAGCTCAGGGGTTCGATTGCGGCTTTGCAACCGGCGGCGATGGGCGTATGCATTGATCATATGATTGCTGTCGGGCACGCCCGGCTATCCATAACACCATCTCCGAAATCCCGTGCCATGACCGTCGTCCAGACCACAGAGCAGCCTTCCGAGGAAAGTTTCGGCCGGCAATCCCGCATTATCGCTTTCGTCGTCGCCGTCGCCTTCTTCATGCAGATATTGGACGGCACGATCGTCACGACGTCGCTGCCGCAGATGGCCAGGACATTCGGCATCGAGCCGGTGTCGATGAGCATCGGCATTACGGTCTATCTGCTGACCATGGCGGCCTTCGTGCCGCTGGCCGGCTGGGCGGGGGATCGCTATGGCGCCCGGCGGGTGTTCCTGGCATCCATCACCCTCTTCACGGTCGCCTCGCTGTTCTGCGGCCTTTCCGGCAATCTTACGGAATTCGTCACCGCCCGCGCCGTGCAGGGTATCGGCAGCGCGCTGATGACGCCAGTCGGTCGCATCATCGTGCTGAAAAACGCGCGCAAGTCCGATCTGGTGCATGCCATGTCGATGATCACCTGGCCGGCGCTGACAGCGCCCGTCATCGGTCCTATCCTTGGCAGCTTCATCACCACCTATCTGAGCTGGCACTGGAACTTCCTGATCAACATCCCGATCGGCATTATCGGGCTCGTCCTTGTCCTGCGCTTCGTGCCGGACCAGCGCGAGGAGAAGGTCGCGAGGCTCGATCTCGTCGGCTTCTTCCAATCAGCGGCGGGGTTGACCTTCATGCTCGCCGGCCTCGAATTCGTCGTACAGGGCACGACGGGCCTGGCGGTCAGCGTTGGGTTGATCGCTGCCGGTGCGGTGTTTTCCGTCATCGCCACCCGGCATTTCATGCGGGTTGACGCGCCGCTGCTCGATCTCTCCGCCTTCAAGGTCCAGACCTTCGCCATGTCGACGCTTTCGGCCGGCACGGCGAGCCGTTTGGCGATCAACGCCACGCCCTTTCTGTTGCCGCTGCTCTTCCAGGTGGGCTTCGGCCTGACCGCGATCGACGCCGGCACCTATCTGCTCTTCTATTTCGCCGGCAATCTCGGCATGAAGGCGATCACGACGCAGACGCTGAAAACCTTCGGCTTTCGCAACGTGCTTGTCATCAATGGCCTGATCTCGTCGATCAGCATCGGCTGCTTCGCGCTGCTATCGCCATCGACCTCCAACTGGTTGATCTACTGTCTGCTGCTTGCCGCCGGCCTGTCGCGCTCGATGAATTTTACCGCGTTGAACACGCTGGGTTTCGCCGATATCCACGCGTCGCAGCGCAGTTCCGCGTCGACCCTGTCGAGCATGCTGCAGCAGGTCTCGTTGCTGCTCGGCGTTGCCGTTGCCGCCGCCGTACTCAATCTCTCGCGCACCATTCACGGTGGCGAGACGCTTTCCCTCATCGATTTCCGCTGGGCTTTCCTGGTGATCGCCCTGATCGGCGCGGTCTCGTCGCTGCGCTTTCTCAGCCTGCGGCACGATGCCGGCGCGGAAGTATCGCGGCACAAGATCAAGGCGTGATCTGGTCCCTCAAACTCTTGCGATATTTGGTCTTCCCACCGCTGTAAATCGGCGCGCCTGGCCCCATATAGATAGGGCTTCAACTCCCATAGGAGGCAGTCTCATGCTGCTCAAAACTCTCGCTATTTCGGCTCTCGTCATCGGCGTGTCCAGCGCCGCTTGGGCGGAATCCGTGCAAAAGCACCATCCCAAGAGACTAAAGGTCGATGCGGCTCAGGCCGATGTCGGCAATGTCGATCACTCGAAGGACGCGATCTTGCCCGACGGCACGATCAACACCGACCCTTCGGTGACCGGTCCGATCCGCGCCGGTGATTCCATCTCCCGGCTGCAATGCGCTGCCGCGCCGAACTCCGTGGGTGCGCGCTCGAACTCGTATACCGCAGGGGCGGCCTCGCTTTGCCCCTGACGGCACTATTGCATCGGGTGGCCTAGGCCACTTCGATGTCGGTCCGGCTGAATTGGTCGCCTTTCGCCAATAGTGGCTGGCGATAATAGCGGGCGCAGGCGTAGGTCATGCAATCACCAAGGCTGAGCGCTGCCGGATGGCGGCCCTCGCCGAAGAGATCATATGCTTCCACCGCCAGAAAGGCGGCGCGTGGCGGAATGGCCAGAAGCTGGATGTTCATCAGTTGCAGAAAGGTCCGAACGGCGTCGCCGGCCTCGGTTGCGGTCAGGCCTAGACGCGCGGCGATATCGATCGCCGCCTGAGCCGCCGCCATCGGCGTGGTCATGCGCGCGGTTGCCGCCTGCATGCGGATGGCGAAGCTGTGGGCTTCCTCCTCGTCGGTCATCATTGCGGATAATACCGAGGTGTCGATAAGCATCAGGCCTCTCCCACCGTGCTGCCACCAGCGGCTTTGTCCGCGGCCTTCTGCTTGAGATTGCGGCAGAAGGCGACGGCGACATCGGCAAGTGCCGGCTTGGTCAGTTCTTCATCCAGCGCCTTTTGCAATGCCAGTCGCACGGCTTCGGTTTTGGTTGAGCTTTTCGTCAGCGCCTGATAGCGCCGCGCCAGCCGGTCGATGGCATCATCCTTGATGTAGAGGGGCATTGGATATCCATTTTTTTAGAATAGGATATCCATAGGGCATGTCCGCGAGGAGGACAATCGGCCTTGCTGTAGCGATGCAACCGTTTTTCCGAAAGGATGTTTCCGACATATTTACATGACGAACATCATCTAACGTGTTAGCTATAGCGTCGATTCTGAAATTGCAGGCTGGGAGGAGCCATCATGTCCGCAATCGATCCCGTCGTCATCGTTTCCGCCACCCGCACGCCGCTTGGCCGCTTCCAGGGGGAGCTGTCATCCTTGCAGGCGCCGGAGCTTGGCGCCCATGTCATCCGCGCTGCCCTGGAGCGCGCCGGATTATCGGCGGAGAAGGTGGACGAGGTGCTGTTCGGCTGCGTGCTGCCGGCGGGGCAGGGGCAGGCGCCGGCCCGGCAGGCGGCGAAGGGCGCGGGATTGCCGGATGCGGTGGGCGCGACGACCATCAACAAGGTCTGCGGTTCCGGCATGAAGGCGACCATGCTGGCGCATGACCTGATTCTCGCCGGTTCGGCTTCCATTGTAGTCTCCGGCGGCATGGAATCGATGTCGAACGCCCCCTATCTGCTCGCCAAGGCGCGCGGCGGTTACCGTATGGGCCATGACCGCATTTTCGACCACATGATGCTTGACGGGCTGGAGGATGCCTATGAGAAAGGCCGCTCGATGGGCGATTTCGGTGAACTGGCGGTCGAAGCCTATCAGTTCACCCGCGACGATCAGGATGCCTATGCCGTGGAGACGCTGACGCGTGCCCGCAAGGCGGTCGAGACCGGCGCCTTCGAGGCCGAGATCACCCCGATTTCCGTTTCCGCCAAGGGTGGCCCGGTGACAATCGGCAAGGACGAACATCCGCAGAAGGTTTCGCCGGAAAAGATCCCGACGTTGAAACCGGCGTTCCGCAAGGACGGCACGATCACCGCCGCCAGTGCCTCGGCCAATGCGGATGGTGCCGCTGCCCTGATCCTGACCCGGCGCTCGATCGCCGAGCGCGAAGGTCTGACGATCCTCGCCGAGATCAAGGCGCACGCCACCCATTCCCAGGAACCCGCCTGGTACACGACGGCGCCGATCCCGGCGATCCGCAAAGTGCTGGAAAAGACCGGCTGGAAGGTCGGCGATGTCGATCTCTTCGAGATCAACGAGGCCTTCGCCGTCGTCGCCATGGCCGCCGCCAAGGATCTCGGCATCGCCCGCGACCGCCTCAACATCAATGGCGGCGCCTGCGCACTCGGCCACCCGATCGGGGCCACCGGCGCACGGTTGATCGTGACGCTGCTGCATGCTCTGGAGCAACAGGGCGCAAGACGCGGCGTCGCGGCGTTGTGCATCGGCGGCGGCGAGGCGACGGCGATTGCTGTAGAGCGGGTTGGGTGACGCACGGGCCCACCTCGTCCTTCGAGGCTCAGTCGTTTCCGCTATCGCTTCACCGTCTGAGCACCTCAGGATGAGGCGGAGAGAATGCGTTACTTGCCAAAGGGATCAGTCTTTACCCTGAGGCGGAGCGGCCCCGATTTTCGTCGAAGAGATCAGCCTTCACCCTGAGGTGTGTAGGCCGAAGGCCAGAGCCTCGAAGGGTGAGGGCGGGTGACTCAGCCTATTATGTGTGTTCCGACAACTCCTCCAGTATCGGGCAATCCGGCCGCGCATTGCCATGGCAGGCATGCACCAGATACTCCAGCGTGCGGCGCAGTTCGGTCAGTTCGCGGATCTTGCGGTCGATTTCGGTCAGCTTTGACGAGGCGATGTCCTTGACGTCGGCGCTGGCGCGGCTTTTGTCTTCGTAGAGGGCCAGCAATTGCCGGCATTCGTCGACGGAGAAGCCAAGGCTGCGCGAGCGGTGCAGGAAGCGCAGCTTGTGCACGTCGTCGTCGCCGTAGTCGCGGTAGCCGTTGCCGCCGCGGTCGGGGCGGATGAGGCCGATATCCTCATAATAGCGGATGGTCTTGGCCGGCAGGCCGGAGCGGCCGGATGCTTCGCCGATATTCATCTGAACTCTCCTTATTTCGCCAGTCTCAACCGTAGCGCATTGGCGATGACCGAGACCGAGGACAGGCTCATGGCTGCCGCTGCGATCATTGGTGACAGCAGCAGGCCGAAGACCGGATAGAGCACGCCGGCGGCGAGCGGAACGCCAAGCGCATTATAGCCGAAGGCGAAGGCGAGGTTCTGCTTGATGTTGCGGATCGTCGCTTCGGAGAGATACCGCGCCCGGACGATGCCGTTGAGATCGCCCTTCACCAGCGTGATCCCCGCACTTTCCATGGCGACATCGGCGCCGGTGCCCATGGCGATGCCGACATCGGCTGACGCAAGCGCCGGCGCATCGTTGACGCCGTCGCCGGCCATGGCGACGACGCGGCCCTTGGCCCGCAGCTCGTCAATCAGCGCCTTCTTGCCCTCCGGCAACAGGTCGGCGCGCACCTCGTCGATGCCGAGCTGCTTCGCAACGGCAGCGGCGGTCTTGCCGTTGTCGCCGGTTGCCATGATGATCCTCAGGCCGCTGTCATGCAGCGCCTTGATGGCGGCAGCCGTGGTCGGCTTGATCCGGTCGGCAACGGCGACGAGGCCGGCAAGCTTCCTGTCGATGGCGACAAACATCACAGTCTTGCCTTCGCCGCGCAGGCGCTCGGTCTCGACTTTTAGGGCGTCGGTCGCGATGCCAAGATCGGTCATCATCGCAGCATTGCCGAGCGCGATCGCGGTTTCGTCGGCGCGGCCTTCGACTCCCTTGCCAGTTATTGCCGAAAAGCCGGAAATCTCGACGAACTGTGCTCCGCGCTCCTCGGCGCCGGCAACGATCGCTTCGGCAAGCGGATGTTCGGAACCACGCTCCAGGCTGGCGGCGAGCGACAGCAGGCGTGCTTCGTCGGTGCCCGTTGCGGTGATGATGTCGGTGAGATTGGGTTTGCCTTCGGTCAGCGTACCGGTCTTGTCGACGATCAGCGTGTCCACTTTCGCGAAGCGTTCCAGTGCTTCCGCATCGCGTACCAGCACGCCTTCCTGCGCGCCGCGGCCCGTGGCGATCATGATGGACATGGGCGTTGCCAGGCCGAGTGCGCAGGGGCAGGCGATGATCAGCACGGCGACGGCGGCCAGCAGCGCATGCGCAAGGCGCGGCTCCGGCCCGATAAAGGCCCATACGGCAAAAGCGATGATGGCCGCTGCGACGACGGTGGGCACGAAGATGGCGGAGACGCGGTCGACCATTGTCTGGATCGGCGCGCGTGAGCGCTGCGCCTTGGCAACGAGTTCGACGATGCGCGACAGCGTCGTGTCCGCGCCGACCTTTTCGGCCAGCATGATCAGCGTACCGTTCCTGTTGATCGTGCCGCCCGTCAGCGCATCGCCCTTGGTCTTTTCAACCGGTAGCGGTTCGCCTGTGATCATCGATTCGTCGATGGTCGATTGGCCTTCGACGACGGAGCCGTCCACCGGCACGCGCTCGCCGGGGCGCACGCGCAGCCGGTCGCCGGCCTGAATCTGATCGACGGGCACATCGGTCTCGTTGCCGTCGGCACTGACGCGCTGCGCGGTCTTGGGGGCGAGGTCGAGCAGCGCGCGGATCGCCGAGCCGGTGCGCTCGCGCGCCTTCAGCTCCAGCACCTGGCCGACAAAGACCAGTGCGACGATGACCGATGCGGCTTCGAAATAGACGGGTATGGCCTGGCCGTGGCCGTGAAAGCCCATCGGGAACAGGCCGGGTGCCAATGTGGCGACGAGGCTGTAGAGATAGGCCGTGCCGACGCCGAGGCCGATCAGCGTCCACATATTGGGGCTGCGGTTGACCAACGAATTCCAGGCGCGGCGGAAGAAGGGCAGGGCGGCCCAGAGCACGACCGGCGTTGCCAGCGCAAGCTCGATCCACGTGGCGGTGGGCTCGCCGATCCAGTCGCGCAGCGGCAGGCCGAGCATCGGCCCCATGCTGAGGATCAGGAGTGGCAGCGACAGCGCAGCACTGATCCAGAGCCGGCGGGTGAAATCGACAAGCTCCGGGTTCGGGCCTTCATCGGCGGCGGGGATGCCCATCGGCTCCAGCGCCATGCCGCATTTCGGGCAATCGCCGGGATGATCGCTGACGACCTCCGGATGCATCGGGCAGGTATAAAGCGTGCCCTTCGGCGCCGGCATCTGTGCCGGCCTGTTGCCGTCGAGATAGGTGGCGGGCTCAGCCTCGAACTTGGCCTTGCAGCCGGCGGAGCAGAAATAGAATTTCTCGCCCTCATGCTTCAGGAAATGCCGCGCGCTGGCGCGGTCCACATCCATGCCGCAGACTGGATCCTTGGCGGTCAGATAGTTTTCCGGCGCAGCTTCAAATTTCTTCCGGCAGCCGTCGCAGCAGAAATGGAACGTACGGCCTTTATACTCGAGCGACGGCTTGCCCGCCTTGGGATCGACGGTCATGCCGCAGACAGGATCGCGGATCACCGTATCCTGCTGTTCGCCGTGATGGTGGCCGTGATGGCTGTGATCATGTTCGTCATGCAATGCCATGGAAAACTCCAGTGCCCGGAAGTGAGCGTCGGATAGGTTTATGAACCTTCCCGTTACTGGAAGGTCAAGCGAAAAAATAGGAAATCCTGTCCACAGTTGAAAGAGGGTGTTTTCTGGCCCGATGCCCCGCATGGTGATAAGTTCCGCAAGATCGAAGCAATCATGTGATTCCAATGCGATATGATCTTTCCTCCTTGCCGTTGACGACGCTTCTGCCTGCGATGACCAGGGCGGAGGATATGCTGGCGCGGCTGGATGAGCGGGTCTTGCGACATGTGGTCGCCGACGGTTTCCGCGAGCGCGGGCATTTTTTCGATGCAGTCGGCGCGCTCTGGGTCGGCGGCGAGCTGGTGCATGTCGAGGATCTCGTACTGCATGATGCGCGCATGGATGCCCGCACGCCGACGCATGAGCTGACCATTGCCCATGCCGTACTGCGCGTCCGCCGCCGGCTATGGAATGCCGAGCCTTCCTGGGGGCTGGAAGCCGCCGGTCTCGCGACGCTGCGTGGTGATATCGGTGAGGTCGAGGAAACCGCCACACCGCGTCCCGCGCCCGTCCCAGGCATGGAAGCGGATTTGGAAGAAAATGACGAGGACGAAGATGATTTCGGCGTGGATTTTGCCGAGATCGATGCGGTGATTGCCCGCTCCGATCAGGTACTGAACGGAGAGATTCCGGATGCCCGGCCCGAAAGCGTGGACGATCCGCTGGGCCTGATCCATGACGAGGACTGGGATGAAGGCGAGCGGCTGGAGAGCTGGCGCGCCCTCATCCGCCAGGCGGATCTTCTGCCGCCTGCCCTGGCTGCTGCTGTGCTCTTCGACGCCTGGGAGCGGATCGAGCCGCTGCGGCGGCAGCATTGGCTGGGCGGCCTGCTCGTCAGTGCCTATCTGCGCAGTCGCGGCAAAGTAACATCGCATCTTCTCTGCCTGAATGTTGGCCTGAAATCCGTTCGCCACGAACGCCGTCGCGCCCCGGATCGCACCACACGTCTGATGGCCTTTCTGGAAGCGATGGCGCTCTCGGCTGACGCGGGGCTGAAGGAGCTCGATCGCCTGTCGCTTGCCAAGCAGCAGATGGAGCGGCGGTTGAAGGATCGCAGGTCGAACAGCAGCCTACCCGGCGTCATCGAGATCGTTCTGTCGCGGCCGATCGTTTCCGCCAAGATGATCGCCCGCCATGCCGGCGTCACCTCCCGCGGCGCACTCAACCTCGTGGCCGAACTCGGTGTGCGCGAAATGACCGGGCGCGGGCGTTATCGCGGCTGGGGTGTACTTTAGATTACGAAGCACTGAATTCCCGATCCATGCCGGCATTTCCGAGAGGACAGCGAGGACGTGCGCTGCCGGTTGTTCTTTTGCAACCACAACCCTAGTTTTTGCTCAATGTGACAGTTTGTTAAGCTAAGCCACGCGAAAATGGACAAAATTTAATGGCCTAACCAAATTCCTAAGCGCGGCGATGCAAGTTAAAGTCGCGCTCATATTGCGTCGGCGGATTGTTTGAAAGCCGGGCGCCCTGAAGGAAGGTGTGTTGATGGCTCGGACATTTCGGGTCCTGATATCGGTAGTCGTGATTGGCGCCGTGGCTTATGGCGCCTACGCGACGCGGGATCGCTGGCTTGGCGGTGCGGAGCGCCTATTTGGCATTCAAGGCACGGCTGCGCCCGGCGAGCAGGCTCAGGGCGAACGCCGGAGTGGCCAGCGCCAGGGCGGCGGCGGGCGGCGCGGCGGTCTTTCGCAGTTCAGCGGACCCGTTCCGGTGCTGGCGGCGGATGCGGCGACCACCGATGTCCCGGTCTATATCGACGGCGTCGGCTCGGTGAAGGCGCTGAACACGGTCACGGTGCGCGCACAGGTCAACGGCAAGATCGTCGAAATCGATTTCGACGAGGGCCAGGACATCAAGAAGGGTGACGTCATTGCCCGCATCGACGATGCGGTCTACAAGGCCCAGCTCGACCAGGCGATCGCCAAGAAGGCGCAGGACGAAGCTCTGCTCGCCGGTGCGCAGCGTGACCTTGCCCGCTATCAGCTCATGGTCAAGAGTGCGTCGGGCACGCAGCAGCAAGTGGATACGCAGCTGTCGCTGGTCGCCCAATATACGGCGCAGGTCCAGGTCGACCAGGCCACCATCGAAAGCGCGCAGGCGACGCTCGACTACACGACGATCAAGGCGCCGATCGACGGACGCACCGGCATCCGCAATGTCGATATCGGCAATCTCGTCAGCTCCTCCGACACGACGGGCATCGTGACGCTGTCGCAGATCAAGCCGATTTCCGTCCTCTTCTCCATTCCGCAGCAGCAGCTTGCCCGCATCAACGCGGCCAGTGCGGCCGGTGTGCTTGCGGTCCAGGCGATGGGGAGCGACGGTCAGACGGTGGTCGACAACGGTTCGCTGGCGGTGGTCGACAATCAGGTCGATCCGACCACGGGCACTGTGAAACTGAAAGCCAATTTCCCGAACGACAAACTGGCGCTCTGGCCGGGCGCCTTCGTCAATGCCCGCCTGCTGGTCGAGACGCTGAAGGGCGTCACGGTCATCCCGACCGCCGCCGTGCAGCGCGGACCGAACGGCACTTTCGTTTATATTATCAAGCCGGATCAGTCGGTCTCCATGAAGCCGGTGAAGGTGCGTCAGCAGGACGATTCGCTGGCCGTCATCGCCGATGGCGTCGCCGCCGGTGACAAGGTGGTGACGACGGGCTTTGCCCGCCTGCAGGATGGTTCGAAGGTGCAGATTTCGACCACTCCGGATCAGGCAGCATCAAATGCGCCGGCAGCGGATGATCAAGGGCAGCCGGTTGCGGGGAACGATCCTCAAAACGGTCAAGGCAATGCCAATGCCACCGGCGGCCAGCAGTCGCATCATCGACACAATGGCCAGGGTGGTAAGGGCGGCCAAGGCGGTAAGGGTGGCAGTGGTGGCCGAGATGGTAAGAGCGGGGATAGCGGTAGAGATGGTCAGAATGTCGCCGACCCCAATCAGGGTACGGATTCCAGTGGCAGCTCTGCTCCGGGCGCGTCTCCCGCCACGCCAGCGCCGCAGCAATGAACGTCTCGTCGCTCTTCATTTCCAGGCCGGTCGCCACCTCGCTTCTCGGGGTCGCGGTTCTGCTGGGCGGCATTCTCGGTTTTCTTTTTCTGCCGGTCGCGCCGCTGCCGCAGGTGGATTTTCCGACGATCCGGGTGACGACGCAATTGCCGGGCGCCGATCCCGACACGATGGCGGCACTGGTGACCGCGCCGCTTGAGCGGCCGCTCGGCCAGATTCCGTCGCTGGCGTCGATGACCTCTTCGAGCGCCTTCGGCATCAGCCAGATCACCCTGCAATTCGATCTCGGCCGCGATATTGATGGGGCGGCGCAGGACGTGCAGGCGGCGATCAATGCCGCGGGATCGACGCTGCCGCGCACGCTGCCCTATCCGCCGACCTATTCGAAAGTGAATCCGGCCGATACGCCGATCGTGACGCTGGCGCTGCGGTCCAACAGCTATTCGATCCGCGAACTCAGCGATTTCGCCGACACGATGATGGCGCAGCGGCTGAGCGAGGTCTCCGGTGTCGGCGACGTCAGCATCCAGGGCGGCGTCAAGCCCGCCATCCGTATCCAGGCCGACCTGCCGCGGCTCGCATCCTACGGTCTGGCGCTGGAGGATCTGCGCACGGCAATCACCAATGCCAGCGTCGCCGGTGCCAAGGGCGCTCTTGACGGCACGAACCAGAGTTTCACGCTCGCCGCCAACGACCAGATTGTCGATCCCGCCATCTACAGATCCGTCATCGTGGCCTATCGCAACAATGCGCCGGTGCAGTTGAAGGATGTCGCGACGGTCGTCGAGGGGCTGGAGAATACCCGCGTCGGCGCCTGGTATCAGGGCCAGCCCGCCGTCATCCTCGACATCATGCGCCAGCCGGGCGCCAACGTCATCCAGACGGTCGAAAGCGTGTTGAAGCAGCTCCCGAAGTTGAAGCAGGCAATGCCGGCCGGCATCTCGCTCGACATTGTCAACGACCGCACCGAGACCATCCGCGCCTCGATCCATGACGTGCAATGGACGCTCGTCGTCAGCATCGGCCTCGTCATTCTCGTCGTTCTGCTCTTCCTGCGCACGGTGACGGCGACCTTCATCGCCGGTGTCGCCCTGCCGCTGTCGCTGATCGCGACCTTCGGCGTCATGTGGTTCGCCGGCTTCAGTCTCGACAACCTCTCGCTGATGGCACTGACCATCGGCACCGGCTTCGTCGTCGACGATGCCATCGTGATGATCGAGAACATCGCCCGTCATATCGAGGAGGGCGAGAGCCCGATGCAGGCGGCGCTGAAGGGCGCCGGCGAAATCGGCTTCACCATCATCTCGCTGACCGTCTCGCTGGTTGCCGTCTTCATCCCGCTGCTGTTCATGACCGGCATTGTCGGGCGGATGTTCCGCGAATTCGCCTTAACGCTGACCATCGCCGTCGTGGTGTCGGCGGTGATTTCGCTGACGTTGACGCCGATGATGTGTGCCCGCATCCTGCGCAAGCCTAAAGAGCACCGCAGCGGGTTCCTGGCAGGCGCCGACCGTTTCATGGAGTGGCTGATCGAGGGCTATCGCCGCAGCCTTGTCTGGGCGGTGGACCGCAGCACCCTGATGCTGCTGATCACCGCGGTGACGCTGGCCGCCACCATCGCGCTCTACATCGTCATCCCCAAGGGCTTCCTGCCGCCGCAGGATACCGGCCTGATTACCGCCGTCGTCGAGACCGAGCCGACTACTTCCTTCGAAGCGATGAAGCAGACGCAGGCGACCGTGGCCGACCGGCTGCGCAAGGATCCGGACGTGACGGGCGTCGTCTCCGTCATCGGCGCCAGCGCCAGCAACCTGACGCTCAATACCGGTAATCTCAGCCTCATCTTGAAACCGAGGAACGAGCGCAGCTCCTCGGCGGCCGACATCATCGACCGGATGCGCGATGAAGTGGCTGATCTGCCCGGCATTCACGTCACCTTCCAGAGCGTGCGCGACATTTCGATCAGCACGCGGGCCAGCCGCTCGTCCTATCAATACACACTCACCGCCACCGACACGGCGACCGTGGTCGACTGGGCCGGAAAGCTGGCGCAGCGGCTGCAGCAGAGCCCGAAGCTGATAGATGTCTCATCCGAGGTGGAAATGGGCGGCGGCCGTATCTTCGTCGATGTCGATCGCGAGACCGCCTCGCGCCTCGGCGTCTCGATGCAGGCCGTCAGCGACACGCTGAATGACGCCTTCGGCCAGCGGCAGATCGCCACGATCTACGGTCAGGCCAACCAGTATCGCGTCATCCTGGAGGCGGCGCCGCAATATCAGTCGGACCCGAAATCGCTCGACAAGCTCTACGTTGCCGGCACGAGCGACACGCAGGTGCCGCTCAATGCCTTCACCACGGCGACGTTTACGACGGCGCCCTTGGTCATCAGCCACGACGAGCAGTTTCCGGCCGTGACCATCAGCTTCGATCTCGCCAAGGGTGCCTCGCTCAGCGACGCCGTCGCCGAGGTTCAGACGGCCGAGCAGGATATCGGCATGCCTGATACCATCCAGCGCAGCTATTCCGGCGACGCCGAGGAATTCGCCTCGTCGCTCGCCGGAGAGCCCTGGCTCATCCTCGCGGCCGTCGTGACGATCTACATCGTGCTTGGGCTGCTCTATGAGAGTGCCGTACATCCGATAACGATCCTATCGACCTTGCCGTCGGCGGGCGTCGGTGCGCTGCTGGCGCTGATGCTGTTCGGCCAGGATCTGTCGATCATCGCCCTGATCGGCATCGTGCTCCTGATGGGCATCGTCAAGAAGAATGCGATCATGATGATCGATTTCGCGCTGGAGGCCGAGCGCAAGGAGGGGCTCCCGCCGCGCGAGGCGATCCTGAAAGCCTCGATCCTGCGCTTCCGCCCAATCATGATGACGACGCTGGCGGCACTCTTCGGCGCGCTGCCCCTGGCGCTGGCGCAAGGCACGGGAGCGGAGCTGCGCGTGCCCCTCGGCATCACCATCATCGGCGGCCTCGTGCTGTCGCAGCTCCTGACGCTCTATACGACGCCGGTGATCTATCTCGCCTTCGAGAACCTGCGTGCCCGCATCGTCGGTCGGCCGACCGGCATGCCGGCTCCGGAGCTGGACGATGTTGTGGGTGGTGAGACATGAACCTCTCCGAGCCGTTCATCAAACGTCCCGTCGGGACGACGCTTCTGGCAATCGGGCTTATGATCCTCGGCATCGTCTCCTATCGCTTCCTGCCGGTGGCAAGCCTGCCGACCGTCGACCTGCCGACGATCGTCGTTTCGGCCAGCCGGCCCGGTGCCGATCCCGCCAGCATGGCGGCGAGCGTTGCCGCACCGCTTGAACGGCACCTCGGCACCATCGCCGGCATCACGCAGCTGACCTCCGTCAGCTCGCTCGGATCGAGCAGCATCGTCGCCCAGTTCGATCTGTCGCGCAGCGTCGACGGCGCCGCGCAGGACGTGCAGGCGGCGCTAAACGCGGCGGCGACCGACCTGCCAGGCGACCTGCCGACATTGCCCTCCTTCCGCAAGATCAATCCGGCCGCGGCTCCCGTGCTGATCCTGGCGCTGACCTCCGACAATGTGCCGGCAAGCGCAGTTTATGACGCTGCCGATACGATCGCCGTACAGCGCATATCGCAAGTCGACGGTGTCGGGCAGGTGTCGGTCAGCGGCGCCGATCAGCCTGCCGTTCGCGTCAGGCTCGATCCGGACAGGCTTTCCGCCATGGGCCTGGCGCTGGACAATGTGCGTACGGCGATCGTCAATGCCAATACGCTCGGCCCGGTCGGTTCGATCGATGGCAGCAGCTCCGCTTTCTCGATTTCCCTGAACAGCCAGTTGCGGACACCCGAGGCCTATGGCCGTCTCGTCGTGAGCAATGCCAACGGCACAGCCGTGCGTCTCTCCGATATTGCCACCGTCGAGCCGGGCGTGCGCAACAGCCGCTCCGACGCCTGGTTCGATGGCAAGCCTGCCGTGCTGCTCAACATCACCAAGGAAGCGGACGCCAATGTCATCGCCACGGTCGATGGCGTCAAGGCTCTGATCCCGGAGCTGCAACGCCTGATCCCAGCCGGTATCCATATCGCCGTTCTCTCCGACCGCACCACGACGATCCATGCCAGCGTCACCGATATGCAATGGACGCTGCTTGCTACCATCTGCCTGGTGATGGGCGTGGTTTTCGTCTTCCTGCGGCGTGCCACGCCGACCTTTGCGGCCGGCGTCACCGTGCCGTTGTCGTTGTGCGGCACCTTTGCCGCCATGTGGCTCTTCGGACTGTCGATCGACAATCTGTCGTTGATGGCGCTCGCCGTCTCCGTCGGCTTCGTCGTCGACGATGCCATCGTGATGATCGAGAACATCTACGCCAATCTCGAAAGCGGCATGAAGCCGATGCGGGCGGCGCTCGAGGGCGCGAAGCAGATCGGCTTCACGGTGGTTTCGATCAGCCTGTCGCTGCTCGCCGCCTTCATTCCGCTCTTCTTCATGGGCGGCATCGTCGGCCGGTTCTTTCAGACCTTTTCGCTGACGCTCGGTTTCACCATCGTCGTCTCCACCCTGGTGTCGCTGACGCTGACGCCGATGATCTGCGGTCATCGCCTGCGCGCGCATGACATGGAGGCCGAGCGGGGCCTATTTGCCCGGATCGTCGAGGGGACGCTCGGCGCGATTACCAATTTCTATGGCCGGACGCTGAAGGCGGTTCTGCATCATCGCGTGCTTTCCGTCCTCGTCATCCTCGCCTGTGTCGTCATGTCCGCCTATCTCTACGTCAAGGTGCCGAAGGGTTTCATCCCGCAAGACGATACCGGCTTTATCCAGGGCGGCACGCAGGCGGCGACCGATATTTCCTATCCGGCCATGGTCAAGCTGCAGCAGCAGGCCGCCGATCTCGTCGGCAAAGACCCGGCCGTCTCCGGTGTCGGCTCGTCCGTCGGTGGAGGCGGGTTTTCCAGCTCGATCAATCGTGGCTCGCTGTTTATTTCGCTGAAGCCGGAATCGGAACGCGCGTCGACCGCCGAGGTGATCGACCGGCTGCGGAAGCAGCTGATGGCCATTCCCGGTCTCAGCACCTTCCTGTTTTCGCCAGGCGATATCCGCGCCGGGGCGCGCTCGTCGCAATCGCAGTATCAGTTCACGATCTGGGGTGCGAATTACGACGAGCTGGTGGAATGGGCGCCGAAGGTGCTGGAGCGCATGCAGGCGCTGCCGCAGCTGACCGATGTCGCCACCGACCGGCAGCCGAACGGTCTGCAGGCGACGGTCAACATCAACCGCAGCGAAGCCTCACGGCTCGGCGTCAGCATCCAGTCGATCGACGCGGCGCTCAACAATGCCTTCGCGCAGCGACAGGTTTCGACGATCTACACCCAGCGCAACCAGTATCGCGTCGTGCTGGAGGCGAACCCGGACTACGCCCGCGATCCCAACGATATTTCCAAGCTCTATGTGCCCGCCTCGGATGGCACACAGGTCCCGCTCAGCGCCGTGGCGTCGATCGACCGGACGCTGGCGCCGCTGGTGGTCAATCACCAGGGGCAATATCCGTCCGTGACGATCTCCTACAATCTGGCGCTCAACAGCGTGCTGCAAGTGGCGAACGATGCCATTCAGAAGACGGTGCTCGACATGCACCTGCCCGATGAGCTCCATGCGGATTTCGCCGGCGACGCCGCCAGCGTCACGCAGTCTTCGGGCAGCCAGCCGCTGCTGCTGTTGGCGGCGCTGCTGACGGTCTATATCGTGCTTGGCATTCTCTATGAGAGCCTGGCGCATCCGCTGACGATCATTTCGACACTGCCGTCTGCCGGTCTCGGCGCGCTGCTGGCGCTGGTCATCAGCGGCACGGAGCTGACGATCATCGCCTTCATCGGCATCATCCTCTTGATCGGCATCGTCAAGAAGAACGGCATCATGATGGTGGATTTCGCATTGCAGGGCGAACGCAAGCTCGGCCTGCCCTCCGAGGAGGCGATCTACCAGGCCTGCCTCAAACGCTTCCGCCCGATCCTGATGACGACGCTTGCAGCCCTCATGGGTGCCATCCCGCTGATCATCGCCACCGGCCCCGGGGCGGAACTGCGCCGCCCCCTGGGGATCACCATCGTCGGCGGCCTGGTCGTCTCGCAGATCCTGACGCTTTATACGACGCCGATCATCTATCTGATGCTCGCCAAGCTCCACAGCCGGTGGTCGGCAAAGCAGGAGCCGGCACCGCCGGTCGTTTCGTCGTCGACGACCTGAGCAGGGCCGTAGCCGGTGGTGTTCTCATAGTGATGTGACATCGGAAACACCCGCTCTCATGTGTAAGAGAGCGGGCGATAGTCCATCAATGCACCGCATCCGGGCTGGCTGGCGCCGGTGTTGCCGTCCCTTGCACCTTGCCCTTGAAGACGCGTCGGACGGAGACGAAGAGCAGCGGGATGAAGAAGACGCCGAGGACGGTCGCCGAGATCATGCCGCCCATGACGCCGATGCCGATCGAGTTCTGGCTGCCGGAGCCCGCACCATTGGCGATCGCCAGCGGCATGACGCCGAGGATGAAGGCAAGCGAGGTCATCAGGATCGGCCGCAGGCGCTGGCGGGATGCTTCCAGCGTCGCGTCGATCAAGTTCTTGCCGCTGTTCTGCTGCTCGATGGCGAATTCGACGATCAGGATGGCGTTCTTGGCTGCAAGCCCTATCGTCGTCAGCAGACCAACCTTGAAATAGACGTCGTTCGACTGGCCGAAGATGGTGGCGGCCAGCAGCGCGCCGAAGATGCCGATCGGCACCGACAGCATGACGGCAAGCGGGATCGACCAGCTTTCGTAGAGAGCGGCCAGTGCCAGGAAGACGACAAGGATGGAGATGGCGTAGAGCTGGCTTGCCTGGTTGCCGGAGAGCTTTTCCTGGGCCGACAGGCTGGTCCATTCATGGCTGAAGCCGGGCGGCAGGGTCGCCATGATCTGATCGATCTCGTTCATGGCATCGCCGGAGGAGACGCCGGGCGCGGCGGCACCCTGGATTTCGACGGCCGACGAACCGTTATAGCGCTCCAGACGCGGCGAACCATAGGTCCATTCGCCGCTGGAGAAGGCCGAGAAGGGCACCATGTCGCCGCCGGAATTGCGCACGTACCAGCGGCCGAAATCCTCCGGCTGCATGCGGAAATCCTGGTAGGCCTGGACGTAGACAGGCTTGACGCGGCCGCGATCGATGAAGTCGTTGACATAGGTGCCGCCCCAGGCAGTCGACAGCGTGGAGTCGATATCCGCCAGGCTGATATTGAGCGCGCTCGCCTTCTCCTGATCGATATTGACCGAGTATTGTGGCGTGTCTTCTTGGCCGTTCGGGCGTGTTCCGAACAGCTTCGAGCTCTTGGCCGCAGCACCGAGCAACTGGTTGCGGGCGGCGATCAGGCTGGCATGGCCGGCGCCATTGATGTCCTTGATGAAGAAGTCGAAACCGCTCGAACTGCCGAAACCGGGAATAGCGGGCGGTGCGAGCGCAAAGACGCTGCCGTCCTTGATCTTCGAGAAGGCACCCATGGCGCGGCCGGCGATCGCCTGCGCCTTCGCCTGGGGGGTCTTACGCAGCGCAAAATCCTTCAGCCGGACGAAAACGATACCGACATTCTGACCCTGGCCGCTGAAGCCGAAGCCGGCAACGGCGAAGGCGCCCTCGACATAGTCCTTCTCGTTGTTGAGATAATAGTTGCGCACCTGGTCGAGCACGGCCTTTGTTCGGGATTCCGCAGCACCAGGCGGAAGCTGAATCGCGGTCAAGAGAATGCCCTGATCCTCGTCCGGCAGGAACGAGCTTGGGAGGCGGTTGAACAGAACGCCGACGCCGACGCCGATCAACACGAAGATCACGAGGAAGACGGCGGAGCGGCGGATCATGCCGTGAATGCCGCTCTGATAGCGAAGCGTCGCGCGCTCGAAATTGCGGTTGAACCAGCCGAAGGCGCCGCGCTGCTTGGAGCCATGCTCTGGCGTCTTCAGGATGGTGGCGCAGAGTGCGGGCGTCAGGATGAGGGCGACAATGACCGACAGGATCATCGCCGAGACGATGGTCACCGAGAACTGGCGGTAGATGACACCGACGGAGCCGGAGAAAAAAGCCATCGGGATGAACACGGCCGACAGCACTGTGGCAATGCCGATCAGGGCGCCGGTGATTTCCTGCATCGACTTGATCGTCGCCTCACGCGGCGATAGTCCCTCTTCCTCCATCACGCGCTCGACGTTTTCGACGACGACGATCGCGTCGTCCACGAGCAGGCCGATCGCCAAGACCATACCGAACATGGTGAGGGTATTGATCGAATAGCCGAACAGCGACAGCACGCCGAAGGTGCCGAGCAGCACGACCGGGACGGCAAGTGTTGGGATCAAGGTGGCACGGATGTTCTGCAGGAAGACGAACATGACGATGAAGACGAGCACGATGGCTTCGAACAGCGTCTTGACCACGTCCTCGATCGACAGCTTGACGAAGGGCGTCGTGTCGTAGGGATAGACGATCTCGACATTCGGCGGCAGCGTCTGCTTGACGCTTTCGATGGTCGATCGTACGGCCTCGGCCGTATTGATGGCGTTGGCGCCGGAGGCGAGCATGACGGCGAGACCGGCCGAGGGGTGGCCGTTATAGGTGCTCGAGGTGGTGTAGGACGAGGCGCCAAGCTCGACGGTCGCGACATCGTTGAGGCGTACCAGCGAGCCATCGGGCAGGCTCTTGAGAATAATGTTATTGAACTGCTCCGGCGTCTGCAGGCGGCTCTTGGCCGTGACCGTAGCGTTCAGTTGCTGGCCCTTGCGCTGCGGCAATGCACCAAGCTGACCGGCCGAGACCTGCGAGTTCTGCGCCTCGATCGCCGTGGTGACGTCGCTGACCATCAGCTGGTATTTGGCGAGCTTGTCTGGATTGACCCAGACGCGCATGGCATAGCCGGCGCCGAAGATCTGGGTGTTGCCGACGCCTTCGATACGCTTCAGCGTGTCGTTGAGCGTGCTGGACACATAGTCTGCAAGGTCGTTTGAATTAAGCTTGCCGTCGGTTGAGACGAAGCCGACGACCATCAGGAAGTTCGAGGTCGACTTGGAAACGACGATACCTGTCGACTGCACCGTTTGCGGCAACTGCGCGGTGACCAGCTGCAGCTTGTTCTGCACCTGCATCTGTGCAACGTCGGGATCGGCCTTGTTGGTGAAGGTCAGCGAGATCGAAGCCGATCCCGTCGAGGTCGAGGTCGACGTCATATAGTCGAGATTGTCGATGCCGGTCATGCCCTGCTCGATGACCTTGGTCACCGAGTTTTCGACGGTTGCGGCATCGGCGCCGGAATAGGTGGCGCTGATGCTCACCGTGGTCGGGGCAATCTGCGGATATTGCGAGATCGACAGCGTCAGGATCGACAGTGCGCCCGCAAGCATGATGACGATGGCGATGACCCAGGCAAAGATCGGCCGGTCGATGAAAAAACGCGACATCGCTTACCTCACTTCTGGGCGCCGGAGGCGGCTTTGGTATCGGTCTTTTCCAGCTCGGCCTGTTCGGCGGGCTTGCTGTCGGCGGCAGCCTGCTTCACCTCGCCGGTCGCGTCATCGATGGTCACGGGGCTGGCGTTGACATCCTGGCCGTCGCGCACGCGCTGGCTGCCTTCGACGATCACGCGATCGCCATCTGTCATGCCTTCGTTCACCAGCCAGCTATTGCCGATGCTCCGCTGTACCTTCAACACCCGCTGCTGCACCTTGTTCTCGGCGGTCACGAACATCGCTATCGGCTCGCCCTTGGTGTTGCGGGTGACGGCGCGCTGCGGCACGAGGAAGCTGTTTTCGGCGACGCCTTCCTGGATGGTGGCGCGCACATACATGCCGGGCAGCAATATGCGGTCCGGATTGGGGAAAACGGCGCGCACGGTGATGGTGCCGACGGTTTCAGCGACCGCGGCTTCCGCAAATTCGAGCTTGCCGGTTTCCTTGTATTGGGAACCGTCTTCCAGTGTCAGATGGACGGATACATTGTCGCCGCTGGTCTTCAACCGGCCGTCGGCGATGGCGCGGCGGAATTCGAGCAGGTTCGTGCTCGACTGCGTGACGTCGACATTGATCGGGTCGAGCTGGCGGATGGTGGTGAGCGCCGTCGTCTGGTCGGCGGTGACGAGCGCACCGACGGTCACTGCCGAGGCGTCGACACGACCGCCGATCGGGGCGCGCATCTTGGTGTAGTCGAGGTTGATGCGGGCGGTTTCCAGGGCGGCCTTGGCGGATGCCACATCGGCGTTTGCCTGCGCCAGGGTAGCGACCGCATCATCCAGATTTTGCTTGCTGACGGCGTCCTGCGCCGTCAGGCTCTTGTAGCGATCCACTTTCGACTGGGCGCTCGGCACGGCGCCCTGCGCCTTCTGCAAGGAGGCAACGGCGCTGTCATAGGAGGCTTGATAGGAGGCCGGATCGATTTCGTAGAGCACGTCGCCGGCGGCGACCTCGCTGCCTTCCTTGAAATTGCGGTTGCGAATGATGCCGCCGACCTGCGGCCTGACTTCGGCGACCAGATAGGCGCTGGTGCGGCCGGGCAGTTCGGCGGTGATCGCCACCGATTGCGGATGCAGCGTCATGGCGCTGACTTCAGTCTTGATGGCCGGGGCGTTGCCCTGCGCAGCCTTCTGTTCATTGCAGCCGGCAAGCAGCATCGTGGCGGCGACCCCTGCGACGAGGAGCGATGTCCGGGCGGCGGAAAAATGCCTGATTTGCGCCGAACGTGCAGATGCAGGGGTAGAAGAGACGAGCTTTCCCACGTTGCTATTTCCTGTTGCCTTATTTACAGTACGATCTAGTACAAAAATATTTGTACCGCGATAAATGTCAATCTCATTCGGCTCTTAAGGTCAAGATGCAAGTGCGGACGGAAGCAAGGGGAAGAGATGCGGATCAGGTCGCTGCTCGCCGCCCACGCGGCCGCCCGAAAACCGTAAGCGACGATGCGAGGCGCGCGGAGATCCTCAGCGCCGCCTGCGCGACATTTCATGCGCTTGGCTATGGCGGCACGACCATGGACCTGGTCGCCGCGCGGTGCAGAATCTCGAAGCAGACCCTCTATCGGTTGTTTTCAAGCAAGACAGAGCTTTTCATGGCGATTATCGCCGAGCATCGGACCTCGATGCTGGCCCTGCCGCGCGATCCCGAGGAGAATCTGCCGCTCACCGAGGCGCTCGAGCAGATTTTCATGATCGATATCGATGAGGCGGCCGAGCGTGACCGCGAGGCATTCATCCATCTCGTCATGAGTGAAGCGCAGCAGTTTCCCGAGATGGCGGCGCTGTTGCGCGCGCAGGGAGGTGCGCAGACGCGGCAAATGCTGGCCGACTGGCTCAATCTGCAACAGCAACGTGGCCTGATCGAAATTGCCGATGCCGAGAGCGGCGCGCGCATGCTGATGAATATGATCTTCGGCGCGATGATCACGCTTCCCGGGAGGACGAACGACTGGCCGGACCGCCAGACCCGCCTGCGGCACTTGCGGCAATGCATCGCGATCTTTGTCGCGGGTGTTCAGCCGCATCGGAGCAACTAACAAGCTCCGCCTTCGGTGTGTAAAATATCAATGCCGGCAAGGTTCAGGACCATGCCGGCATTGTCTCCGCCCCCAAAGACAGAAAAGTCAAGAAGTCGCGCTTAGTGCGCGACGGCTCTGTTCACCTTGTCCATGCCCTCCTCGAAGAGCGGCATTTGCAGGCCGTTTGCATACATTTCCTGCAATACGGCACCGAGTGCGAGATCCAGGCACCAGACCGGGAATTCTGCTTCCAGGCTCTTGGCGCTTTGGCGCGCATAGGTGATCAGTCGTGCAATAGATGCCAGTTCCTTCAGCGAGTCAGAATCCTGGCTCGCTGCTTCAATCGGAAGTACTGCCGTCATTTTACGCCCCTTTTGCCCCCTGTTCCCAGCGAACGCGAAACTCGTCGTCAGGAACATGAGGAGACCCTAGCCTATGTCTCGGGCCTTGGCGCGTGACATACAGCGTGACACGAGGCGGGATTGCGAAGGGAAATTACAATGCAATTTCAAGATGCTGAAAGGCGGAATGCCACAAACTATTGGCCCGGAAGGTCCAGTCGCGCGATGGTTGTTGTCGTTCGTCGGGGCAGTCGGCGAGAACCTGCAAAAGTTGCAGCGCATCGATGCGCTTCTGATTGACCGCGTTGGTGCGTAGGAGATCTGCAATTGCCTGCCGTCGGGCGGGGTACGGCAGATCGGCGGCCTCTGCCATCGAGCGATAGGTAAGTGATTTGAAGAACATGGTCTCGGCGCATGCCTGTAGCGCCGCACGTTCGTCTTCGCCGATTGCGCCGGTCTCAGTGAGTGCCCGCAGCGTCGCCAGTACGTTGACCAACGGCTCGCTGAGTGCGCGGTATCCGAGTTCGGCAGGCGCATGGATCTGTGCCACGGCGGCATCATCGGCCAGCGCTCCGCAGGCATAGGCCTCGAAGATGCGGCCGATGCCGACCATGCCGAAGGCGGCACATTCGGCGGCACGCAGCGCTCCCATGCTGGCAGCACCGTAGACGCGGACGCCTTTCGACAGGGCAAACAGGATTTCCTTGTGCCACACCGGCGCGACATTTTCGAAAAATCCGTCGATCAGACCGATGGCGTTGGCGCCGTCTTCCAGCGCTTTGACGATATCCCCCTTTTGCGCCGGCGGACGCAGCATAATGCTGGGATCGGTGATCTCGGTAACATCGGGAAGCGTCGGGCCGACAAACAGGATCTTCATAGCAGTTGCAACGTCTTCGAGATGGCGCGGTAGCCGAAGCGGCGCTTGCGATCTCCGGCCGGATTTTCCAGCTGCGGCACAACAAGCTTGGCGACGGCAAAGGGAAGCGAGGGGTCGGCGAGCGAAACCGCGATCGCCGAGTTGATGCCCGCCCGCCGTAAACGGTCGATCGTCAGCTGCAACAGCCCCTCGGCTCCTTCCGGCAAGGCTGCATTCGGTGGTGTTGCCGTCCTCGGGGTAGCATCGAAGCAACGGCGAATACTTTCCGGCAATTCGCGGGTAAAATTTTCGGGCCGTATATCGTCGCGGGCGCCGCTGATGAAGGTCAGGCGCGATTGCGCGGCTTCCGTGACGGCGCGTATCGCCGCCCGCACCGGTGCCGGATGGGCGCCACTGCCGATCGTCACATCGAGGTAGCGGATGCTTCTTGCCTGGGTGATTTCCGACGGGCCGAGAAGGGCGACGACAACGGGTATGCCGATATCGCTGGAGACATCAAAGAGCCGCAGCGTCAGGTCCGCAGACGTAATCTTGGCTGTCAACCCGTCCAGCACCGGATCGGCGAAGGAGGCCGGATCGATGCAGGCAGCCATGCGCGGCTTCGACTCGGAAATTTCCCAGAGCACCTCGGCATCGCGCTCGATGCGTTCAAGCAGACCGTGCAGGGTGGCCTCGGTAAGAGTGTTGCCAGAGGCGAGGCCGTCGGAAGATTGCCAGAAGCGTGGATTGCGGATGGTGCGGTCGAGTGTTGCGGCGTCGAAAGGGATCCAGGCGGATCTGCCGGCAATGAGATCATAGCCTTCCGCCCAGGCGATCTCCTCGTCATCGGCGATATCGGCTTGCGCCTTGGCAATGAGCGAGGGCAGCGGATCGGCGTGGTGCCCGTCGGCCAGAAGTTGGCGGCGGCTGGTGGTGATGGTTGCGAGGGCAGGTGCGCCGGCGACAGTCCGTTCCAGCGCCTCCATGGCAGCGGAGACCTTCGCATCGAGATCGGTGATGCCCTTGCCATTGTTGATGACGATCGAACGGGCGTTCGGGCTGACCGCCTGCCAGACGGGAATTCCGATCTTGTCGAGCCCCGTCAGGCGGCCGAGGCGGGTGATGCCGTGGATCGCGAGGCAGGGCTCTATGCGCTGGAACGTTTCTTCGGCAGAGCAGCTTCGGTCCGAATAAAGAGCGGCAGCTACTATGGGTAACGCCTCGCCGGAATCCTTGTTGAGGAGTTCCGGTAGGAGGGAAGCCAACGGCGCTGCGTTTGTTGTCACGTGGGTGTCGGCTCTTTAATCCATCCGGCCGCTTGGTACACTGTCGTCCATCCGGCCGCTGGCGGCGGCGTCATCCATTCTGCCGGAACCCGCGCTGGCGGCGCTACCGACGGTGATAGCCAGATTGACGCCCTTGATTATGGTCGCGCCAGCGTTGCGCAATTGATCGGCCGCGCCGAGATCGCTGCCCGCCGGGACATTGAGCGGAGATATGGTGCCTGCGCCGATATCGGCAAGATAAAGTTGGGAATCACCAGGAATGCCAAAAACTACAAAGTTTGCCATCTTCAATCTCTTTCCCTGTTCGTGCATGTGCTCTGAAACCCGGGTCGAATTTCGGAAAATCCATGCGCAGCTCTAATGTGGCATAATTTAAAATCCGGCCCGCTTGAGCCCTTCACGATATAAGTCTTTCTGCCATTGTTCTCGGAAAGGAACAATAGAGAGCCAAGTATCAATATCAAAATCTGGATAGGTTTCCTTAACTTTTCGTACCAAAGTCTTGGCCTTGCGCATGTCGCCCGACATGGCGGCACTTGCGGCGGCAAGTCGGGCAGCCTGGGAAGGGTCGGCCATGCGTGCAATATAGGCGTTGGCTTCCTCGTAGCGTTCCAGGGAGTAGTTCGCCCCGGCTGCGGTCCACAAATAGAGATCCGGGCTTAGCGGGTTGAGCTTGATGGCGCGTTCGACCTTTTCCAGGGCCTCACGTGGTTGCGAGGCATGCTGCAACGTATCGGCATAGTCGGCGATGACGTCGGCATAATGCGGACTGATGACCTCGGCGAGTTCGAATGCTTCGATGCTTTCATCGAAGGCTCCCTGATAGAGCTTGGCGACGCCGAATTGATGGTAACCGCCAACGATGTCCTGGCCGGTGGCAATCGCCTTTCCGGCCTCTTCCTCGGCACGTTTCAGCAATCCTGTATCGCCCTGCGCCGTCACGAGCCATTCAAGATGATAGGTGCGCGCTACGCCGCTCAGCGCCGGAGAGAAATAGGGGTTTTCCTTCAGGGCGGTCTGAAATTCTTTGCGAGCGCGACGAATATCCGGCAGCCCGAGATGCTTCAGATGGCGCTGGCCGAGCAGATAGTGATGGTAGACTTCCGGGTTGCGCTCGAAATAGTCGCGGGAAAATTCGTTGCGTTCGATGTAGCTGGCGACGGATGCCACGATGCGCTGTGCGATTTCGCGGTGCTGGCGCGGCAAATCCCGGGCTTCCATGCTGAAGCGTTCCGCCCAGATGACTTCGTCATTGCCGGCGTAGATCAGTTGCGTGAAGAGCCAGTAGGCGTTGCCGTCGAAGCTGAGCCTGGTATCCAGTACGTAATTGATGCCATGCCTTTCCAGCGTCGCACCCCGGTCGAGATCGAGCGCTATCTTTTCTGCGGTGTAATGCGCCACCATCGTCACGGTCTTCAGCACGCAAAGGCCGACGGTAATGTCCTCCAGCAGCGCTGAGGAGAGAAAGACGGCGCTCTGGTGGTTTCTGGCGAGATTCACGGGCGGCAGCAATGTAAGCCTCGGCGGTCCCTGTGGTGCCGGCGGGGCGGCTTCCACCCGAGGTCTTGCCTCCTGTCGGGGTTGCGCCGCAATGCCGCGCTGGCGTTCGAACAGCCGCCGCGCTACCCCGAGCGTCTGCGGGTCGGGATCGACCAGTAGTTCGCCCCAGCGATATTTCCGGCGGTTCTCGAAAACATTGCGGGCGTTTTCGAGCTGGGGCTCTCCGGCATAGGTCTGCCCGAGGATCTGGTAGACGGCTTCATCATCGGGATAGGTTTCGAACAGCCGCAACGCAGCTTCCTTGACGATGGTGGTTTCGGCACCCTCGCTCGTGGTGGCGATGGCGTCGCGGAGCGTCGTCAGTATCTGCGTCCTGATCCGGTCGCGTTGTGTGCGCAGCCACATGCGTGCCTGACCGCCGATGACCTCGGTGCGAGCGAGAAAATCCCAGCGGCCCAGTTGCAGCAGCTCTTCCAGCGCCGCATGGGGAGGGCTTTGCGAGACGGCGCCCAGGAGGGTGAGATCGCTGGTGAAGGCGCCGATATTCGCGCTCACCGAGGGCTGCTCGATCAGCAGCAGCTCGATCCCGAGCTCGTCTTGACGATTTTTGACGCGCGATAGCGTCTGCCGCAGATTGGCAAGCGCCTTGTCCAGGGGAATGTCGCCCCAGAGGAATTCTGCAAGTTCCGTGCGGGATTTGTGCGGCGAGGAGCCCGTCAGCAGGAAGCAGGCCGACAGCAGGCCTTTTTCTGGAAAAGGAACCGTTGAACCTGTTGCGTCGACCAGACGCAGGTCTCCGAATGTCAGTAGCCTGAAATTCATGCATCCCCAACTGCACCCAAAACGTCCCGGCATCGCACGCGCCACGCCGTATCGCCTGCAATCGCCTTCATCGTCGGCGATCACGGGGTGTCATTCTCGATCTATGACCTTACATTACTACATTACGATGACCGCAATTCTATCGCAATCACTAGCGTATCCTGCTTTCAGGTGGAAGAACCCGCAAGCAGACAAGGTGGTCTAGATAGAGAAACTGGAGCGATCCTTGCGCGTAGAGGCGGATACAGGGCGCTCCAGTGTCGTTTCCGATTGCGTATTTCGCAATCGTGATCCTTGCCTCACCGTTGGGGGTGGGTGAGGCGCGGCAATCAGTTCCGCAGGCCGAACGGAATCTCGGCTGCCGGCGGTGCACGCACAAGTGGCGGCTCGGAGGTGTTGGCCAGCGACTTGATGAGCATCAGCACGGATTGGCGAACGCTCGGATCGTTGATTTTCATGAAGGCTTTGTTGAGACTCAGTCCTTCCTTGGATGTCAGGAAGTCGGAGAGATCCTCAAGGCCGCTGATGGCGCCGAGACCGTCCGTCGCCAATGGTTGCGTGTTGTCTTGCTGGAAGAAGAAGGCGACCGGCACGGCCAGCACGCTTGCAATCGCTTGCAGCCGGCTGGCGCCAATGCGATTGGTGCCTTTTTCGTATTTCTGTACCTGCTGAAACGTGACGCCGATCTGATCGGCAAGCCGTTCCTGGCTCATGCCGAGCATAAGTCGGCGCATGCGCACGCGTGAACCGACATAGGCGTCAATCGGATTTGGTACTTTTGCACTCACTGTGTAATCTCCTCATGTGAACGGGGACCCAGCGGACGCACCTTGCAGATGCCCGGGGGAAGGCAAGGAACATGCCCCAGTCTGCCCGTTCAGTGTGTATTAAATGGTGGCGAAATTCAACTAAAAGTCCTTGATGGCGAAGATTTGTCCGTTATCGACCGTTTGAGCAGCGGTAGGAAAAAAGCGTGGCATCAATGTGGATTGAAGACGGAAGACGATCTGCAATTGTAAACGGGGCACATTGGGTTATCCTTGGTCGGCACGCTCGTGCGCGCCGCATAGTTGCCCGTACCGCACTGGCCGTCGTCCACAACGTAGCGGTCGTAGAGGATGAGATTGCCGCTTCTCGAGCGATAGCGCAGCAATACCGCCCTCTCTCTCGAAACGATCTGCTGCACGGATGCACAGCTCTGGCGAAGTGAATCATAGCGGGAAATAGCCTGAGCCGGGCCGACGGAGGCGACCGTCGACAGAATGAGCGCTGCGGCTATTGCTTTCATATTTCGTCCTTTTCGTGGCGACGGCTATTTTACATAGGCGCCAAGAGCGTTTTGCCAAGGGTATGACGTATGACGAGTTTTCGTTGGAATTCTGGCGGGGCGGCGGCAAAATAAAATCGGGAGTATCCTCTTGCGGGATTTTTCACTGAAAGCTGACTGAAAGGTTACCCGCGCTAGGTTTGGGCGGCTTCGTGGAGGAAGCGCATGCCGTGCGATTATAACAGGACGCAGGCATCTAACAGGAGGAGATACCCATGCGTTCATCGCGCACGCTTTTTCATACCGTAGCCCTTTCCCTCGTCATGACGGCCGCTTCCCTTGGCGCGACAGCGGCGCATGCCGCCGACAAGATCTCGATCATGGTGGGCGGCTACGAAAAGCAGATCTATCTGCCGGCCAAGCTCGCCGAATCCCTCGGCTACTTCAAGGATGAAGGCCTCGAGGTCGAGCTTCTGAACGAATCCGCCGGCGTCGACGCCGAAAACCAGCTGCTTGCCGGTGCCGTCCAGGGCGTCGTCGGCTTCTACGACCACTGTGTCGACCTTCAGGCCAAGGGCAAGTTCATTGAATCCGTCGTGCAGTTCAGCCAGGCGCCCGGCGAAGTCGAGCTGGTCTCGGCCAAGTATCCGGACATCAAGTCCTTTGCCGATCTGAAGGGCAAGCGCGCCGGCGTCACCGGCCTCGGCTCGTCCACCAACTTCCTGACGCTTTACATGGCGTCGAAGGCCGGCCTGTCGCCGGCTGACATCACGCCGGTTCCGGTCGGCGCGGGCCAGACCTTCATTGCCGCCATGCAGCAGGATGCCATCCAGGTGGGCATGACCACCGAGCCGACGATTTCGCGCCTGCTGAAGACCGGCGAAGCCAAGATTCTCGTCGATCTGCGCACGCTCAAGGGCACCGAAGAAGCGCTTGGCGGCACCTATCCGGCAGCCTCGCTCTACATGGACGCGGCCTGGGTCGATGGTCATAAGGAAGACGTGCAGAAGCTCGCCAACGCCTTTGTGAAGACGCTGCGCTTCATCAACACGCATTCCGCTGCCGAGATTGCCGACAAGATGCCGAAGGATTTCTACGTCGGCGACAAGGACGGCTACATCAAGGCTCTCGACGCCGGCAAGGAAATGTTCACACCGGACGGCGTGATGCCGGAAGATGGTCCGAAGACGGTTCTCGCCGTGCTCTCGCAGTTCTCCAAGAACGTCAAGGGCAAGACGATCGACCTGTCGAAGACCTACACGACGGAATTCGTCAAGAACGTGAAGTAAGCATTCCACCGCACCGCCTCCGGCTGCGACCGGAGGCGGTCATCGATTTCGGGCTTTGCGTGCATGCCCAAAGGCACGCGTCAGGATCAGCACCATGCAACAGGATGGACGCCGGACACCGGCGATCGAGCTCATCAATGTCAGCCGCCGTTTCGTGTCACCGACCGGCAAGTCGCTGACGGCGCTGCGCGATTTCAATATGACCGTCGAGCGCGGCGAATTCGTCGCCGTCGTAGGGCCAACCGGCTGCGGCAAGTCGACGACGCTCAACCTTGTCACCGGTCTTGCCAAGCCGAGCGCCGGCGAGGTCCGCCTGATGGGCGGCCCGGTCAGCGGCATCGATCCGCGCGTCGGCTTCGCCTTCCAGACGGATGCGCTCTTCCCCTGGAAGAACGTCATCGAGAACGTCATGTCCGGCCCGCTGTTCCGCGGCAAGTCGAAGGCCGAGGCCGAGAAGAGCGCCAAGGACTGGCTCGCCCGCGTCGGCCTCACGAAATTCCTGCATCACTATCCGCATCAACTCTCCGGCGGCATGCGCAAACGCGTCTCGTTGGCGCAGACCTTCATCAACGAGCCGGAAATCCTGCTGATGGACGAGCCCTTCTCGGCGCTCGACGTGCAGACCCGCACGGTGATGCATGAAGAGCTTTTGAAGCTCTGGGCCGAACGGCAGGCTTCGGTGGTCTTCGTGACGCACGACCTCGAAGAGGCCGTGGCGCTGGCCGACAAGGTCTATGTGCTGACGGCAGGTCCGGCGACGGTGAAGTCGGTCTACACGATCGATCTGCCGCGCCCGCGCATCGTCTCGGAGATCCGCTACGAACAGAACTTCATCGATTATTGCAAGACGATCTGGGAGGACCTTCGCCAGGAGGTCGAGACCAGCTATCGCCGCGCCGCCGAAGCGGCATAAGGGGAGGATTGACCATGGCAAACACAGCTCTTGAAGCAGGCAATGCCCCGATCTTCCGCGCCGGCACCTCGGACGCGGAAATCGAAGCGGCGGCACTGAAGGCGATCACGCGGCGCAAATACGTCGTCGTCTTCTGGCAGATCGCGATCCTCCTGGCGATCCTCGGCCTGTGGCAGCTTGCCTCGGACCTGCACTGGATCGACCCGTTCTTCTATTCCAGCCCGACCGGGATCGGCTTCAGGCTTTACGAATGGATCACCGAGGGCACCGAGAGCGGTTCGCTCTGGTATCATCTTGGCGTCACCATGGAAGAAGCGCTGATTGGCTTCGTCATCGGCTCGGTCACCGGCGTTCTTGTCGGTGTCGCGCTCGGCCGCAACAAGCTGGCCTCCGACATCCTGTCGATCTACATCAAGGCGATCAACTCGATCCCGCGCGTCGTACTTGCGCCGATCTTCGTGATGATCATGGGCCTCGGCCTCGCTTCCAAGGTCGCTCTGGCCTTCATCATGGTGTTCTTCGTCGTCTTCGCCAACGCCTTCCAGGGGGTGCGCGAGGCTGACCGCAACATGATCGCCAATGCCCGCATCCTCGGCGCGTCGAACTGGCAGGTCACCCGCAACGTCATCCTGCCGTCGGCAATGAGCTGGATCTTCGCCAGCCTGCACATCTCGTTTTCGTTCGCGATTATCGGTGCGATCGTCGGCGAATTCGTCGGCTCGCTGGCCGGCATCGGCTACCTGATCTCGATCGCCAAGGGCACCTATGATGCCGCCGGCCTCTATGCCGCGATCATCCTGGTGATGCTGGTGACGCTCGGCGCCGAATATGTGATGACGCTGATCGAAAACCGCATCACCCGCTGGCGCCCGCAGCAACATATGGACACGCAATAAGCCAACCGGATAATCCGGTACCTCCCAAGGCAAAGGCCGGGCATCTTGCCCGGCCTTTTGCGTTTTGAGAAACCGTCGCCGCGCCTGAGGCAAGTGATTTTCCTTGGGCACGAATCGGACTATGTTCCGTTCCAGGCAAGGCCCATGCCTCCCCCCTCCAATCGGGAAAGTAGTCTTCATGCGGGGCTGATCAATCATCGACCGACTGTTCGAGTGCCAAGCATGAGGAGGGATTGCGATCGCGGCTCGCAATAGGAGGTTTTTGAGATGAGGCTTTCCGCCCCGCTATATCGACTGAAACGCAGGGCGCGGCTGTTGTCGCGCCAGGAGAATATCCCGCTGCACGAGGCGCTTGACCGAATTGCCGTCGAGGAGGGATTTAATAGTTGGAGCCTGCTCGCAGCCCGTGCGGATGAGACCACGCCCGCCGGCGAGATATTTTCGCGGCTGAAGCTCGGCGACCTGGTGCTTCTCGGCGCCCGTCCGCGCCACGGCAAGACCTTGATGAGCCTCAGGCTTGCCGTCGAAGCGATGAAGTCCGGTAATCGCGGCATCTTCTTTACGCTGGAATATACCGAACGGGATATTCAGGATCGGTTTAAGGCGATCGGCGCGGAGTTCGCACATTTCAGGGATCTGTTCGAATTCGACACCTCCGATGCGATCAGCGCCGACTATATCATGGAGCGGCTGGCGTCAGTGCCCAAGGGGACGCTGGTGGTCGTCGACTATCTGCAGATACTCGACCAGAACCGGCAGAAACCGGAATTGATGGTTCAAGTCCGGGCGTTGAAAGCTTTTGCGCGTGTGAAAGGCTTGATCATCGTCTTCATCTCGCAGATCGACCGGTCCTATGAAGCATCAGCGAAGGCCTATCCCGATCTGGAGGATGTCCGCTTGCCCAATCCGCTGGATCTGGCTCTGTTCGACAAGACGCTCTTCCTGAACAAGGGCGAAGTCCAGCTTCGCGCGGCAGGATAGCGTTCTCCTAGGCCGTGTCCCCATAACGGGGTTCATGTTGGTGCTGGTGTGTGATTCAATCTCCAGAAAAGGAGATTGCCATGCGCCGTCATGAATTGACCGACGAGGAATGGGCGGTTATCGCGCCCTTGCTGCCGACCAACAGCCGTGGAATTGA